>NZ_DASSRA010000448.1:0-7965 GCF_035702065.1 Rhizobacter sp. | reverse complement strand
GCACTCTCCGGCGCCGCTAGTCGCTGTCGGCGGCAGCATTGCCGCAGCGTGGCTCTTCGGCCTGCAGGCAGCGGGTCTCTCGACGGTCGGCCTGATCCCGCAGGGATTTCCGTCGCTCACGATGCCGGATCTTGCGCTGATCGAGCAGTTGGTGCCGGGCGCGCTCGGCATTGCGCTGATGAGCTTCACCGAGACGGTGGCCGCCGGGCGGGCCTTCGCGCGCCGCGGCGACCCGCTGCCCGAAGCCAACCGCGAGCTGCTGGCCACCGGCATTGCCACGGCCGGTGGCGGCTTGCTGGGCGCCATGCCGGCCGGCGGAGGCACCTCGCAGACGGCCGTGAATGCCGCCACCGGCGCGCGCAGCCAGCTGGCCGGGCTGGTGACGGCAGCTGCCGCGCTGGCCGTCGCGCTGCTGATTGCGCCGCTCATCGGCCTGATGCCCAACGCCACGCTGGCCGCGGTGGTGGTGGTCTATTCGGTGGGGCTGATCAAGCCGGCCGAGTTCAGAGACATCCGCCAGATCCGGCGCACCGAGTTCGTCTGGGCCCTGGTGGCCATGGCCGGCGTGGTGCTGCTGGGCACGCTGCAGGGCATCGTGGTGGCCATCATCGTGTCACTGCTGGCGCTGGCCTACCAGGCTTCCGACCCGCCGGTGCACGTGCTGGGCCGCAAGCGCGGCACCAACATCTTCCGCCCGCTCAGCCAGGAAAAGAGCAACAACGAAACCTTCGAGGACCTGCTGATGCTGCGTCCCGAGGGGCGCATCTTCTTCGTCAATGCCGAGCGGCTGGGGCAGAAGATGCAGCGCCTGATCGACGAAGCCTCGCCGCGCGTGGTGGCGCTGCACCTGCGCAGCGTGGTCGACCTCGAATACACCGCGCTCAAGATGCTCATCGAGGCCGAGAAGCGCCTGCGCGATGCGGGCGTGATGCTCTGGCTGGTGGGCTTGAACCCCGGCGTGCTGGAGATGGTGCGCCGCTCGCCGCTTGGCGACACGCTCGGGCGCGAGCGGATGTTCTTCAACCTCGAGCAGGCGGTGGCGGCCTACCAGTCGGGCGGGGCCGCAGCCGCGCCGCAGCCGGGCAGCGAGGCGGCCCAATCCGAAACCGAGCCCGAGTCCGAAACGGACCCGGACTGAGCTCAGGCCGCGGCGCCGCCCGCCTCGGCGATGCGGCGTGCGAGGTGGGCGAGCGCCTCGTCCACCTGGTCGACCAGCACCAGGCACAGGTCGCCGGGCTGCAGAGCCGCCAAGGCTTGGTCGATGGCGGCGAACTCGCCGGTGATCTCTTCCACCTGGCTCACGCGTCGGGCGCCGCGCAGGCCTTCACGCAGCAGGGCCACCACCTCGCCGTCGGCGCGGCCGCGCTGGGCGGCGTCTTGGTACAGCAGCACGCTGTCGAATGCGGCGCCGAGGATGCGCGTCTGCTCGCGGATGTCTTCGTCGCGCCGGTCGCCGGCTGCGCTGATCACCACCGAGCGCTTGCGCGCCGGCATGGCCTCGACGGCGCCCACCAGGGCGCGCATGGCATCGGGGTTGTGGCCGTAGTCGGCCACGATGGTGGCGCCGCGGTAGTCCATCACGTTGAAGCGGCCGGGTGCGTTGTCGGCGTCGTTGACGAAGCTCGCGAGGCCACTGCGAACCGCGTCGAAGCTGAGGCCGCAGCCCCAGGCCGCGGCCACCGCGGCGAGTGCGTTCTCGACCTGGAAGCCGATGCTGCCGCCGCGCGTGAGCGGCACCTCGCGCAGCGAAATGCGTGCGCGGGCAGGCCCTTCCACGGCCACGATGTCCTCGCCCTCCACGTACACCGAGCGCTTGCCCTGGGCGCGGTGCGCCACCAGGGCCGGGTGCTGGCCATCCACCGCGAAAAGGATCACACCACCCGGTGTGTACGAGGCCATCGCCAGCGTGATCGGGTCGGCCGCGTTGAGCACCGCGAAGCCGGTGGTCGCCACGTTCTGCACGATCACGCGCTTGAGCACGGCGAGGTCTTCGACGGTGGTGATGTAGTTCAGGCCCAGGTGGTCGCCCGCGCCCACGTTGGTGACCACCGCCACCTGGCAGCGGTCGAAGCCCAGGCCTTCGCGCAGCATGCCGCCGCGGGCGGTCTCGAGCACGGCGGCCTCGGTGTCGGGGTGGGCCAGCACGTTGCGCGCGCTCTTGGGGCCGCTGCAGTCGCCGCTGTCGATCTGGTGGCCGTCGACCCACACGCCGTCGGTGTTGGTCATGCCGACCTTCAGGCCGGCGGCGGCGAACAGGTGCGCGATCAGGCGCGTGACGGTCGTCTTGCCGTTGGTGCCGGTGACGGCCACCACCGGGATGCGGCCGTCGTTGCCGGCCGGGTAGAGGCGCTCGACGATGGCCTCGCCCACGCCGCGCGGCTTGCCGAAGCTGGGCGCCAGGTGCATGCGCAGGCCGGGCGCGGCGTTCACCTCGACCACGCCGCCGCGCTGCTGCTCCAGCGGCACGCCCACGGTCTCGCAGACGACGTCGACGCCGCAGATCTCCAGGCCCACCATGCGCGCCGCGTTGACGGCGCGCGCGGCCACCTCGGGGTGCACGTCATCGGTCACGTCGGTGGCGGTGCCGCCGGTGCTGAGGTTGGCGTTGTTGCGCAGCACCACGCGCTGGCCCAGGGCCGGCACGGAGTCGACCGTCAGGCCTTGCAGGCCGAGGCGGGCGACGGCGATGTCGTCCAGCCGCACGCGGGTGAGCGAGGTGGCGTGGCCGTCGCCGCGGCGCGGGTCGGCGTTGACCTTGTCGACCAGCGCACGCACGCTGAGCACCCCGTCGCCCACCACGTAGGGCGGGTCGCGGCGCGCGGCGGCCACCAGCTTGTTGCCCACCACCAGCAGGCGGAAGTCGTGGCCGGGCAGGAACTGCTCCACCATCACCTCGCCGATCTCGTCGGCCACGCGGTAGGCGTGATCGAAGTGCTCGCGGTCGACGATGTTGACGGTGACGCCCTTGCCCTGGTTGCCGTCGCGCGGCTTCACCACCACCGGCAGGCCGAGCTCCTGGGCCACGGCCCAGCCGTCTTCCACACTGGTGACGGGGCGGCCCCGCGGCACCGGCACGCCGGCGGCGGCCAGCAGGCGCTTGGTGAGGTCTTTGTCCTGCGCGATGGACTCGGCCACGGCGCCGGTCGAGTCGACCTCGGCAGCCCAGATGCGGCGCTGCTTCGCGCCCCAGCCGAACTGCACCAGGCTGCCTTCGGTGAGACGGCGATACGGGATGCCGCGTGCCACGGCGGCGTTCACGATGGAGCCGGTGCTGGGCCCGAGGCGCACGTCTTCGTCGAGGGCACGCAGCTCGGCCACGGTGGCTTCGGTGTCGAAAGCCTGGCCGGCGACGGCAGCGGCCAGCAGCTGCTGCGCGAGCGCAATGGCGCGCAGGCCGACCTTCTCTTCGGTGTACTCGACGACGATCTGGTAGACGCCTTCTTCAGGCGCGGGCGTGGTGCGGGCAAAGCTCACCTGGCAGCCGGCACGTGCCTGCAGGGCCAGCGTCAGGCGTTCGAGCCAGCGGGCCAGCGGCACGGTTTCGGAGTCGCCGACGGGGCGCACCGGCGCCACTTCAGGCAGCAGCTCGCGCAGCTTGAGTTCGAGCGGTGCGCCGGCCTGGATCGCGCGCTCGGCGGGTTCGCAGCGCACGATCGCCTCGATGGCGGTGTGCCGGCTCCAGAGGTTGGGCCCGCGCAGGGCGCGGATGCGGGTGACTTCCATGGTGTCTCGGTATCTTTTATGCAGCAGCTTGGGCGTCGAAGGTGTCGATGCCGGCAGCCAGCAGCGCCGGCGCGAGCCCGAAGGCCCAGCCCGCGGTGACGGCCGGCAGCAGCACGGCCAGCGGCAGCGAGGGGGTGGCGTTGCGCAGCGTGAGCGGTGTTTCGGTGGCGCCTTCGCACAACCAGAGTCGGCCGTCGCGTGCCAGCACGGCGCGGCCACCGGCCTCGCGGTGTGCGGCCAGGGGCGCGGCGTCGGTGGCGTAGAGCAGCACGGTGCCGTCGCTGTACTGGGCCAGCTCGGCAATGCGGGAGTCGTCGGCATTGAGCACGCCGAAGCCGTCTGACAGCACCACGTCCATCTGAGTGCGCAGCACGCGCGGCAGGTCATCGGCCTCGCGGATGTCGTGGCGGGCCAGTGCTTCCGCACCGTCGAGGTCGGTCACCACGCCGATGCGGCAGCGGTCGTAGACCAGGCCCTGGTCGAGGATGGTGGCCGCGCTGTTCTCGAACACCGCGGCGTCCACGTCGCGGTTGAGCAGCACGCGTTCAGCCAGTTCGCCGCGGGTGGCGTCGCGCTCGTCGACGCGGCGCGTGCCGAGGAAGAGGCCCTCGCTGCAGGCCAGGCCGACCTGACGGCCCGACAGGTGCAGCAGCCAGGCGACGAGGCGCGCCACGCGGGTGGTCGCCGCGCCGCCGGCAATGCCGACGAGCGGGATGCGGCCGTCGTCGCTGGCCGGGAACAGGTGGTCGACGATGGCCTTGCCCACCGGACGCGGCGAGCCCACAGCCGGCTTCAGGTGGGCCAGCAGGCCGGGGCCTGCATTGACTTCGACCACCGCCGCCTGCTGGCCGCGCAGGGGGCGGCTCACGTCTTGCGCCACCAGGTCGACCCCGGCGATGTCCAGGCCCACGGTGCGCGCCGCCAGCGAGGCGATGCGGGCGAAGTCGGGGTGCAGCTCGTCGGTGCAGTCGATGGCCACGTTGCCGTTGCGCTGGATCAGCACGCGGCGGCCGGCGGCGGGCACGTCGTCGGGGGTGAGGCCCTGGCGGCCGAGGTCGGCAAGGATGCTGCCGTCGTCGCGGATGTCGAGCCACGCGAGCGGGTGGTCTTCGGTCTTGCCGCGGCGCGGGTCGCTGTTGATCTGGGCGTCGACCAGCGTGGCCACGTTGTCCTGGCCATTGCCGACCACCCAGGCTGCTTCGCCGCGGGCCGCGGCCACCACCTTGCCGGCCACCACCAGCAGGCGGTGCTCGTCGCCGGGGATGTAGCGCTCGACGATCACTTCGCTGCCGTGGTAGGCCGCGCGCTCGAAGGCCACTTCGATCTGCTCGCGGGTGGTGAGGTCGAGCGTCACGCCGCGGCCGTGGTTGCCGTCGGTCGGCTTCATGGCCACCGGCAGGCCGATGTCTTCGGCCGCGGCCCAGGCTTCGGCGGCGCTCTCGACGATGCTGCCCGCAGGCACCGGCACCCCCACGGCGGCCAGCAGGCGCTTGGTGAGGTCCTTGTCGCGCGCGATGCCTTCGGCGATGGCGCTGGTGCGGTCGGTCTCGGCCGTCCAGATGCGGTGCTGGCGGTTGCCGTGGCCCAGCTGCACCAGGTTGCCGTCGTTCAGGCGCAGGTGCGGAATGCGCCGCTCGGTGGCCGCGGCCACGATGTGGGCCGTGCTCGGGCCGAGGTAGGTGCGGTCGATGGCGTCGCGCACCGCTTCCACCGCCGCCGGCACATCGGTCGGGAGCTTGTTGATCACGTTCATCAGCAGCCGGTGGCCTTGCTCCAGCGCACTGCGCGCCACGGTCTCGTCGCGCGCGCGGAACACCATGCGGTACACGCCAGGCTGCGAGGTGCTGCGCGTCTGGCCGAAGCCGGTGGGCATGCTGGCCAGGTTGAGCAGTTCGATCACCACGTGCTCCAGCACGTGGCCCATCCAAGTGCCTTCGGTCAGGCGCTGCAGGAAGCCGCCGCGCTCGCCCACGCCGCAGTGGTGCTCTTCCAGCGCGGGCAGGGTGGCCGTGAGGCGCTGCACGAAGCCCGGCAGCTGGTGGGACGGGTGCTGCTCCAGCGCACCCAGATCGAGCCAGACCTCCAGGGCCGAGCGGTAGGTCCAGAGGTTGGGGCCGCGCAGGTAGGTCACGCGCAGCAGTCGGATGTCGTCGAAAGTGGTCATCGTTGGCGAGCAGGAGGGGCCATCGGGGCCGCCTCTCTTTTGCGGTGTGAATTATTCGCGTCTGGCGGCCCGGTGTCTCGGTGGATCGCATTGCGCGACAATCGCGCGTCGCTTCGCACCAACTCATGTCCACATCCGAACTGCGCCCTGCGCTTGCCGCTGCGGCCTCCCCGCCGCTGCAACCAGGGGAGAACGAACTGGCCCGCCTGGTCGTTGACCTCGATGGCAAAGATCGCTTCGCCTCCAGTGTCTTGCTGCTCACGGATCGCCGCCTGCTCTCCCATGACGGAGGGGCTTCCGGCTGGCAGGCCTGGCCATTGGCCGCGGGCCTGAACCTGCAGCACGCGGACAGCGGTGGCGTGGGTCAGTTGTCGCTCCACAGCGACAAGTCCCGCATTGCCGTGTGGCGCTACACCCTGGGTGCCGACCCGGCCGCGCTGCGCCTGCTGACCCTGTTCGAGCGCCAGATGCGGCGCCTGGTCGATGGCGAATCCGAACTCGACGAAGGCTTCGAGCCCGAAGAAACCGACTTCTCCGCCGAATCGCCCACCCCGCCCTCGACCTGGGTGCTGCTGCGCCTGGCGCGTTTTGCCCGCCCCTACCGCTGGCAACTGCTGCTGGGTTTCGTGCTGACGCTGACCTCGACCGCCGCCTCGCTGGTGCCACCGTACCTGACCATCCCGCTGATGGACGAGGTGCTGATCCCCTACCAGAACGGCAAGCAGATCGACACCTCGCACGTCTGGTGGTTGCTCTCCGGCTTGCTGGGTGCGGGCCTGATCGCCTGGGCCCTGGGCTGGTGGCGCACCTGGCTGCTGGCGCTGGTGAGCGAGCGCATCGGCGCCGACCTGCGCACCGCCACCTTCGACCACCTGCTGCAGCTGAGCCTCGACTACTTCGGCAGCAAGCGCACCGGCGACCTGATGTCGCGCATCGGCAGCGAATCCGATCGCATCTGCGTCTTTCTGTCGCTGCACGCGCTCGATTTCGCCACCGACGTGCTGATGATCGGCCTCACCGCCGCCATCCTCTTCAGCATCAACCCGGCCCTGGCCGTGGTGACGCTGCTGCCGTTGCCCTTCATCGCGTGGATGATCCACCTGGTGCGCGACCGCCTGCGCACCGGCTTCGAGAAGATCGACCGCGTGTGGGGCGAGGTCACCAGCGTGCTGGCCGACACCATCCCCGGCATCCGCGTGGTCAAGGCCTTTGCGCAAGAGCGGCGCGAGGCCGAGCGCTTTCGCCGCGCCAACCGCCACAACCTCGACGTGAACGACCGGCTCAACAAAACCTGGAGCCTGTTCTCGCCCACGGTCTCGCTGCTCACCGAGATCGGCCTGCTGGTCGTGTGGGCCTTCGGCATCTGGCTGATCAGCCGCAACAGCATCACGGTCGGCGTGCTGACCGCCTTCATCGCCTACATCGGGCGCTTCTACGGCCGGCTCGACTCGATGAGCCGCATCGTCTCGGTCACGCAGAAGGCGGCGGCCGGTGCCAAGCGCATCTTCGACATCCTCGACCACGTGAGCAACGTGCCCGAGCCGGCGCAGCCGGTGCCCATCGAGCGGCTCGAAGGGCGGCTCACGCTGCAGGGCGTGGGCTTCCGCTACGGCAGCCGCGCGGTGATCCGCGGGCTCGATCTCGAAGTGAAGCCCGGCGAGATGATCGGCCTGGTCGGCCACAGCGGCTCGGGCAAGAGCACGCTGGTCAACCTCATCTGCCGCTTCTACGACGTGACGGACGGCCGCATCCTGGTCGACGGCGTGGACGTCCGGTCCTACGCCGTCTCCGACTACCGCCGCCACATCGGGATCGTGCTGCAGGAACCATTCCTCTTCTACGGCACGATCGCCGAGAACATCGCCTACGGCCGGCCCGACGCCGACCGCAGCGAGATCATCGCCGCGGCCCGTGCGGCGCGCGCCCACGACTTCATCCTGCGTCTCCCCGACGGCTACGACTCGCTGGTGGGCGAGCGGGGGCAGGCGCTGTCCGGCGGCGAGCGGCAGCGGATCAGCATCGCGCGGGCTCTGCTGATCGACCCGGCCATCCTGATCCTGGACGAGGCCACTTCCTCG
>NZ_DASSRA010000447.1:0-7690 GCF_035702065.1 Rhizobacter sp. | reverse complement strand
GCTTACGGGGTGGCGATTACGGCTTCGATACGGACTTTCGCTGGGGCAAACTAGCGCCCCCCTCGAATCCGGGAGCACTGTTAAATGTGCGGCATTGTCGGAGCCATCGCTGAACGAAACGTCGTCCCCATCCTCATGGAGGGGCTGCGCCGTCTCGAATATCGCGGCTACGACTCCGCCGGCATCGCGGTCCTCAACGGAACGAACAAGCTCAAGCGCGTCCGCACCGTCGGCAAGGTGAAGGTGCTCCAGGATGCGATCGACGCGGATCCGACTTACGGTCCGGTCGGCATCGCGCACACGCGCTGGGCCACGCACGGCGTGCCGTCCGAGCGCAACGCGCACCCGCACTTTTCGTCGGGCCCCGCCTCCAAGGCAGCTTCCTCCGGCCGCGTGGCCCTGGTGCACAACGGCATCATCGAGAACCACGACGAGCTGCGCAACGAACTCAAGACCCGCGGCTACCACTTCGACAGCCAGACCGACACCGAGGTCATCGCCCACCTCGTCGATCACCTCTATGAAGGCGACCTGCTCGCCGCCGTGCAGCAGGCCACGCTGCGCCTGCGCGGGGCCTACGCCATCGCCGTGTTCTGCCGCGACGAGCCGCACCGCGTGATCGGCGCGCGCGAAGGCTCGCCGCTGGTGCTGGGCGTCGGCACGCAAGACCGGCAAGGCGAGTTCTTCCTCGCCTCCGATGCGATGGCGCTCGCCGGCGTGACCGACCAGATCGCCTACCTGGAAGAAGGCGACGTGGTCGACCTGCAGCTCGGCAAGGTGTGGATCACCACCCGCGCGCCCGGTGCGTTCACCTTCAAGCCTGTGGAACGCGAGGTGCGCACAGTGCTCGTGCACACCGGCGCGGCCGAGCTCGGCCCTTACCGCCACTACATGCAAAAAGAGATCTTCGAGCAACCGCGCGCCATTGCCGACACGCTCGATGCGGTGGAGAGCATCTCACCCGAGCTCTTTGGTGACGGGGCCTACCGCGTCTTCAAGGACGTGGACAGCGTGCTCATCCTCGCCTGCGGCACCAGCTACTACAGCGGCTCGGTGGCCAAGTACTGGCTGGAGAGCATCGCCAAGATCCCGGTGAGCGTGGAGGTGGCCAGCGAGTACCGCTACCGCGACAGCGTGCCCAACCCGCGCACGCTGGTGGTCACCATCACGCAAAGCGGCGAGACGGCCGACACGCTCGCTGCCCTCAAGCACGCGCGTGGCCTGGGCATGAAGCACACGCTGACCATCTGCAACGTGGCCACGAGCGCGATGGTGCGCGAGTGCGAGTTGGCCTACATCACCCGCGCCGGCGCCGAGATCGGCGTGGCCTCGACCAAGGCCTTCAGCACCCAGCTCGTCGGCCTGTTCCTGCTCACGCTCGCACTCGCCCAGGTGCGAGGCCACCTCACCGAATCGCAGGAACTTGCTCACCTCAAGGCCCTGCGCCACCTGCCCGTGGCGGTGCAGGCCGTGCTCGCGCTGGAGCCGCAGGTCATTGCCTGGTCGGAGATCTTCGCGCGCAAGGAGAACGCACTCTTCCTCGGCCGCGGTTTGCACTACCCCATCGCCTGCGAAGGCGCGCTCAAGCTCAAGGAGATCAGCTACATCCACGCCGAGGCCTACCCGGCCGGCGAGCTGAAGCACGGCCCGCTCGCACTGGTGACGGCCGAGATGCCGGTGGTGACGGTCGCACCCAACGACGCGCTGCTCGAAAAGCTCAAGAGCAACCTGCAGGAGGTGCGCGCCCGCGGCGGCGAGCTGTTCGTGTTCGCCGACGCCGATTCGCACATCGAATCCGGCGAAGGCCTGCACGTGATCCGCATGCCGGAGCACTACGGTGCGCTGTCGCCCATCCTGCACGTGATTCCGCTGCAGCTGCTGGCGTACCACACCGCGTGCGCGCGGGGGACGGACGTGGACAAGCCGCGGAACTTGGCCAAGAGCGTGACGGTCGAGTGATCGTGCCGCATCAGACTGCTGAACTTCCGAATCCGCTTTCGCCGCCCGCCGATGCGCTGGAGCGGCTGTCTGCGTTGGCCGCCGCCGGGCGGCGTTGCATGCTCGGGTTGGTCGGCCCGCCGGGTGCCGGCAAGTCGACACTGGCGGCGGCGCTGCAGGCGGCGCGGCCTGAGTCGTCGCAGGTGGTCCCGATGGATGGCTTTCATCTTGCCAACATCGAGCTGGCCCGGCTGGGCCGAGCCGACCGCAAGGGCGCGCCGGATACCTTCGATGCAGCGGGGTTTGCCGTTCTGCTGCGTCGCTTGCGCGAGCAGGCGCCGGGAGAAATCGTCTACGCACCGGAGTACCGCCGCGAGATTGAAGAACCGGTGGCCGGTGCGATTGCGCTACGGCACGACACCCGCTTGCTGATCGTCGAGGGCAACTACCTCTTGCTCGACGACGACCCCTGGAAGCCCGTGGCCGCCCTGCTCGATGAGGTCTGGTTCATTGATGTCGACGACGCCCTGCGCCGACGCCGCCTGGTCGCGCGCCACCAGGCTTTCGGTCGCAGCATCGAAGCGGCCGAGGCCTGGGTCGAGCAGACCGATGAGCCCAACGCGCGGCGCATCGCCGCGTGCCGCCACCGGGCTGACTGGTGTGTGCGCTGGGACGCATGAGCCTCCGCGCGCAAGCGCAATCGGCAACGACGGCAACTACGCCGGCCCCTTCAGGAACAGGTCGCGGTCGGGCGCGAAGTTGGCATACAGCGGCAACCAAGCGCCCCCCAGGGCACGTGCGTCGCTGCCGATGGAGCCGGCGAGCAGCTGCGGCTGGGCCACGCCTTCCCAGTCGTAGCGCGCCAGTGCTTGCGTGGTGCTGTCCAGCAGGGCGGCCAGCAGCTCGCGGCTGAACGAACCGTCGACGATCACGCCTTCCAGGTCGAGCAGGCAAGCCGCCGTGTTGACCGCGTTGGCGATGGCCGGGCCGGCCTGCGACAACCAAGCCTGTGTGCTCGGCAGCCAAGGCGCCTGCAGCGCGCGTTCGTCGGTCACGGCCCCGGTATCGAGGCCGGCAGCGGCATACAGCCGCTCCAGCGTGATGAGCGAGGCCACGCTGAGCAGCTGCGCCGGTGCGCCTGCACCGTCGACGCCGGCCGGCCACAGCGGCAGCGAGCCGATGGCGCCGGCGTTGCCGCTGACGCCGCTGCGCAGGTGGCTGTCGAGCACCAGCCCACCGCCGATGAAGGTGTCGACGAAGACGTAGAGAAAGCTCTTCATGCTGCGGCCGCGGCCGGCCACCAGCTCGGCCACGCAGGCGGCCGCGGTGTCCTTGATCATCTCCACCGGCAGCTCGGTGAGGCGTGCGACCTCGGCGCGCAGATCGAAGTGCTGCCAGTTGTCGGCCACCTTCGGGTCGAGGCCCAGCAGCTGCTGCCAGCCGCCCAGCGAAAGCGGCGCGGCGATGCCGATGCCCTGCACGCGGTCGCGCTGGGCGGGTGCCAGCTTGCGCCGCAGCTCCTTCAGGCGCTGCGCGATCTCGGCCACCAGGCGCTCGGGGTCGGCGTAGGGGTAGTCGAGTGTCCAGCGCTGGCGGACCTGGCCGGTGAAGTCGACCAGCAGCACGTCCAGGCTGCGGCGGCCGACCTTGACGCCGATGGCGTAGGCGCCATCGGGGTCGAGCGACAGCGGCACCGAGGGCTGGCCAACCTTGCCGCGCTGCGGCGCGCCCTTCTTCAGCAGGCCGTCTTCGAGCAGGCGCTTGGTGATCAGCGAGATGGTCTGCGCGGTGAGTTGCGTGAGCCGTGCGATCTCGGCGCCGGGCAGCGGGCCGTGCAGGCGGACCGCCTGCAGCACGACGCGTTCGTTGTACTGCGCCAGGCCGCCTTGGCTGGAGCCGCGCGGCTTCAGCCGCGAGCGTTCAATGGGGTCGGATGAATGGCTCACGGCTCGATCGCGTCGGCGATCACGCCCTTCTTGAAGATGAAATTGGCGTAGGGCTGCATCTCGCCAGTTTGCACGATCGCATGGGCGCGCTGCACCCGGTCGTAGAAGGCAAAGCGCTCAATGGCCTCGCATTGGTCGGGCCGGGCCCAGCCGGCTTCGTCCAGGCGAGCCAGCACACGCCGCTGCACGGCGCTGCGGTAGCCGGCCGGCGTGTCGCTGACCTGCATGCAGGCCACGGGCTGCGCCACGGCGGCGTCCAGCGGCAGCAGGCTCAGGACCGCCTCGCAGCTGCGCTGCACGTCGGCGCCGGGCAGGCGGATCAGCACCTTGCCGCGGCCCAGCGTGGTGGCGGTGAAGTTGGCGTCGGCGATGACGATCTCGTCGCCGTGGCCCATCTCGGCGAGCGCGTGCAGCAGCTCGGGGGTGAGCAGGGGGTCGATGCCTTTCAGCATGGTGTGTGTCTTCGCAGGTGGCGGGCCGGGTTCATGCCAGGCACTCCGCGGGGATCTGCTCGGGGGGCATCGCGCCGGTCATCACGGCCACGGTGTCGCTCATGCTGATCTTCTTCGGGTTGAGGACCGCGGCGCGGCGGCCGAGGCGGGCGACGTGGATGCGGTCGGCGATCTCGAACACGTGCGGCATGTTGTGGCTGATCAGGATCACCGGCAAGCCCTTGTCGCGCACGCGCCGGATCAGCTCGAGCACCATGTTGCCTTCCTTGACGCCGAGCGCGGCGGTCGGCTCGTCGAGGATGACCACGTGCTCGGCGAAGGCCGCCGCGCGCGCCACCGCCACGCACTGGCGCTGGCCGCCCGACAGCGTCTCGACGGCCTGCGTCATCGAGCGGATGCCGACCTTGAGGTCGTTCATGCGCGCGATGCTCTGCTCGAGCATCCGCTTCTTGTCGAGCATGCGCAGCGTGCTGCCCAGGACGCCCGGGCGGCGCAGCTCGCGGCCGAGGAAGAGGTTCTCGGCGATGGTCATCGCCGGTGCGACCGCCAGGTCCTGGTAGACGGTCTCGATGCCGACGCGGCGGGCGTCCATCGGGCTCTTGAACTGGATGCGCTGGCCGTCGAGTTCGATCGTGCCCTCATCGGGAATGGTCGCGCCCGACAGCGCCTTGATGAGGCTGGATTTGCCGGCGCCGTTGTCGCCGATGACGGCGAGGATCTCGCCGGCGCGCAGCTCGAAGTCGGCGCCGTCGAGTGCGGTCACCTGGCCGTAGCGCTTGACCAGGCCCTTGGCGTTCATGACCAGTTTGTGCGAGCTCATTTCAGCGCCCCCCTTTGCGTGAGAGTTGGTCGATGGCGACCGCCAGGATGACGAGGATGCCGGTGATCAGCACCTGGTACACGCTCTGCACGCCCATCAGCGTGAGGCCGTTGCGCAGCACGCCGACGATGACCGCGCCGATCAGCGAGCCGAGGATCACGCCGCGCCCGCCGAACAGGCTGGTGCCGCCGAGCACCACGGCGGTGATGGCGTCGAGGTTCTCGGTCTGGCCGGCGTTGGGGTCGCCCACGCCGGTGCTCGCCACCGACAGCAGCGAGGCAATGCCGTAGAAGATGCCGGCGAGCACGTAGACGCCGAGGATCACGCGCTCGGTCGGGATGCCCGTGAGCCGCGTCGCCTCGGGGTTGTTGCCGACCGCGTACACATGGCGGCCGGCGGCGGTCTCGCGCAAGTAGAACCAGACGCCCAGGTACAGCAGCAGCATCAGCAGCGAGCCGTAGCCGACGGCGGTGCCGCCAACCTGCACGCTGTTGCCGAGCCAGGTCATGCCCGCCGGCACGTCGGTGACGGTCTGCGCGTTGGAGTAGAGCTGCGTGATCGCGAAGGCGATGTTCAGCGTGCCCAGGGTGACGATGAAGGGCGGCAGCTTGATGCGCGTGACCAGCAAGCCGTTGACCAGCCCGAAGCTCGCGGTCACGGCCATGCCGCAGAGGATGGCGAGCCAGGCGGGCAGGCCGAAGTCGGCCGCGAACTTGGTCATCACGATGCTGCCCAGGGCCATCACCATGCCGCACGACAGGTCGATGCCGGCGGTGAGGATGATCAGCGTCTGGCCGATGGCAATGACACCCACCACCATCACCTGCTGCAGGATCAGGGCGAAGTTCTCGCTGGTGAGGAAGCGATCGTTCTGGGTGGCGAAGAAGCCGCAGGCGATCAGCAGCGCAATGAAGGGGCCGAGCGTGCCGATGGACGGCAGGCGGCGCGGGGACGTGCTCATGGAGGTGACTCTCTTTCAGGCCAGGGGGCCGCTCGAAGGAGTGCGCCTCCTCTGACGCGCCCCGCGTTGCGGGGTGGGTCAGACAGGGCGCGCGCGGTTCAGTGCGCCGGGTTTACTTCTTGCCCCAGCACAGGTCGGTGCCCGTCTTGGTGTCCTTGCTGTCGACGCCGGGCACGGGCTTGGCCGCGATCAGCGTGACGCCGGTGTCGGTGTAGCCGCTGACCTTCTTGCCGGTCTTGGCGTACTCCACGCCCGCTTCGACGCCCATCGCAGCCATCTTCAGCGGGTACTGCTGCGAGGTTGCTGCAATCACGCCACCGGCGACGTCCTTGATGCCGTCGCAGCCGCCGTCGACCGAGACGATGATCACGCCCTTTTCCTTGCCGGCGGTCTTCAGCGCCTTGTACGCACCGGCCGCGGCGGGTTCGTTGATCGTGTAGACGAGGTTGATGTCCGGGTTCTTCTGGAGGCAGTTCTCCATCGCCGTCTGGCCCTTGGCACGGTCGCCGAAGCTGTCGGCCATGCAGACCACTTCAGCCGCGCTGCCGAGGTCGTTGCTCTTGGCGTCCGGCGCGTTCAGGCCAAAGCCCTTCAGGAAACCGTTGTGGCGCTGCGCGCCCACCGGGTGGCCGGGGAAGAGATCCAGCGTGGCGATCTTCGCGGGCTTGCCGCCGAGGGCGACCTTGGCGTACTGCCCGATCAGCACGCCGGCCTTGTAGTTGTCGGTGGCGAAGAGGGCGTCGGTGGCGTCCGCGGGGTCGGTCGGGCTGTCGAGCGCGATGATCATCACGCCCTTGGCCTGGGCCTTCTTGATGGCGGGGATGATGGCCTTGCTGTCGCTGGGCGTGATCAGGATGGTCTTGGCGCCGGCGGCAATCATGTTCTCCATCGCCGTGACCTGGCCGGCGTTGTCGCCGTCGGTCTTGCCAGCACCGCTGAGCAGCTTGGCGCCCTTGGCCTTGGCGGCTTCGGCAGCGCCTTCCTTCATCTTCACGAAGAAGGGGTTGGTCTCGGTCTTGGTGATGAGGCCGATCACCGGCTCGGCGGCGACGGCCACCCCGGAGGCAGCCAGCAGCAGGGCGCCCGTGAGTGCGGAAAGGGCCGGCAGCATGTTGGGGTTCTTCAGCATCGATGTCTCCTGGCAGGGGATGGTGAGAGGGTGGCCGGTTCGGTGCCGGCTGGCTTCATTCTGGTCGGCGCCGATAAATAAATCAAGGCGATTGATTAATGGAAAACCCGGAGGGCGTGAAAGCCCGAGCACGCACATGATGGCGACATCGGCCGCTTGCGGCAGCTCCGAGGAGGCGTGATGTTCGTGGTTTGCGGCGAAGCCCTGATGGACGTCTTTGCCACCGCCAGCACGCCCACGGGCATGGCCTTGGACGCCCGCATCGGCGGCTCGCCACTGAACGTGGCAATCGGGCTGGCGCGGCTGGGCCAGCCGGTGGCGTTCTTCGGCGCGCTGTCCGATGGCTTTCTCGGCGACCGCCTGCTGCAGGCGCTGCACGACGAGAGCGTCGACACCGCCTGCACGGTGCGTGTGGCGGCGCCGACGACGCTCGGGCTCGTCGGC
>NZ_DASSRA010000446.1:0-2545 GCF_035702065.1 Rhizobacter sp. | reverse complement strand
CTTGCACCTGCAGTACGAGGCCGACCGCAGCAACCGCTTCGCCCCCATGGTGCTGGCGCTGGCAGGCGTGGGGCAGAAGTCGCTGAACGACCGGCTGCTGCCACGCTCAGGTGGTGTCGACGACGAAAGCCTGGCCTTCTTCGCTGGGGCCTTGCAGCAACGGTCTCTGTCGGCGCCGCAGCTGCAGCAACTGCTGGCGCGCTACCTGCGGGTGCCTGTGCGCATCGAGCAGTTCTGTGGCCGCTGGTATGCCTTGCCGCCGTCGGCGCGCACGCACCTGGGTCTGGGCAACGGCGTGCTGGGCAAGAGCGCCTTGTCCGGCGAGCGGGTGTGGCAGCGCGACCTGCGCGTCAGGCTCGTGCTGGGGCCGCTCACGCATTCGCTGTTCCAGCGCTTCCTTCCGGGAGCGCCGGGTGCCACCGCCTTGCGCGAGCTGCTCACCTTGCTCAGCGGGGCCAGCCTCGAATACGAGATCAACCTCACCCTGCGCGCTGACGCGGTGGAGAGCAGCAGGCTCGATTCGCGCCGCTCGCCGCTGGCCGGCCGCCTGGGCTGGGACACCTATGTCCAGACGCGGCCGCAGCAGGCAGACCGATGCGACGTCCGCTACGACATTCACTAGATCGACCCCCAGTAAAACATCGCTGTCATCACCGTCACGTCTCCCATGTCGAACAACCTCAAGACGCTCATCTCCAAGCTCAACGACACCACGCGGCGTGCGGCCGAGCGAGCCGCCAGCCTGTGCATGGCGCGTGGCAACTACGAAGTCGACCTGGAGCACCTGTTCCTGGCCTTGCTGGAGAACCCGCAAGGCGACCTGGCGCTGCTGTGCAAGAAGTCGGGCATTGCCGTCAGCGAGCTGCAGCGCGACCTGGAGAACGAGATTGGCCGCTTCAAGACAGGCAACACGCGTACGCCGGTGTTCTCGCAGCACCTGCCGGTGTTGCTGGAGCATGCCTGGCTGATCGCCTCGCTGGAATCGCACACGGTGCGCATTCGTGGTGCCCACCTGCTTCTGGCCTTGCTCGCCGAGCCCGGCCTGAGCCAGCTGGCCTACCGGGGCTCCAAGCTCTTCGTGAAGTTCAAGCTCGACGAGCTGAAGCACAAGCTCCCTGAACTCACGCAAGGCTCGCAGGAGGCCGCTGAAACCCTGCGGGCCGCCGATGCGCCTGCGCCGGGCGGCGACGAAGAGCAGGCCGCGCAGATGGCCGCGCCCGGCAAGACGCCTGCACTCGACCAGTTCACCACCCGGCTCACGCAGCGTGCACGCGAAGGCAAGGTCGACCCCGTCATCGGCCGTGATGCCGAGATCCGCCAATGCATCGACATCCTGATGCGCCGGCGCCAGAACAACCCCATCCTCACCGGCGAGGCCGGTGTGGGCAAGACCGCCGTGGTCGAAGGCCTGGCGCTGCGCATTGCCCAGGGTGACGTGCCGCCACCCCTGCAGGGCGTGGAGCTGCACACGCTCGACATGGGCCTCCTGCAAGCCGGAGCCTCGGTGAAGGGCGAGTTCGAGAACCGCCTGAAGAACGTGATCGACGAGGTGAAGAAGAGCCCGCACCCGATCATCCTCTTCATCGACGAGGCCCACACCATGATCGGTGCCGGCGGCCAGGCCGGGCAGAACGACGCGGCCAACCTGCTCAAGCCCGCACTGGCGCGCGGTGAGCTGCGCACCGTGGCCGCCACCACCTGGGGCGAGTACAAGAAGTACTTCGAGAAAGACGCCGCACTGGCCCGCCGCTTCCAGGTGGTGAAGGTCGAAGAGCCCAGCGAGCCTCTGGCCGCCGCGATGCTGCGCGGCATGGCACCGCTGATGGAGAAGCACTTCAACGTGCGCCTCTTCGACGAAGCCATCACCGAAGCCGTGCGCCTGTCGGCGCGCTACATCAGCGGACGCCAGCTGCCCGACAAGGCCATTAGCGTGCTCGACACGGCCTGCGCCCAGGTCGCGCTGGGCCAGAGCGCCACGCCGGCCGCCATCGAAGACACGCAGCGCCAGCTGGAACGGCTGGCTGCCGAGCGCCGTGCACTCGAACGCGAAGCGGCCGTGGGTTCCGATCATGGCGCGCGTCTGTCCGAACTCAACGACCAGCGGCAACAGCTCGGCGACACGCTGGGTGCGCTCAAGTCGCGTTGGGAGCAGGAAAAGGTGCTGGTTGACGAGATCCGCACCATGCGTGCCGGCCTCGAAGCCCACCCCGCGGCCCCGGACCTTGCCAAGCCGGCCGCCGCCAGGAATGGCAAGGCCAAGGGCGTGGCCGCGTCGCCGGAGCAGGCTGCGTTGCAAGCCAAGCTGGCCGAACTTGCTTCGCTGCAGGGCGAGAGCCCGATGGTGCCGATGCAGGTCGACGGCACCGTGGTGGCCGAGATCGTCGCCGCCTGGACGGGCATCCCCCTGGGCAAGATGGTGAAGGACGAGATCAAGACCGTGCTGGGCCTGCTGCCCACGCTGCGCGAGCGCCTCATCGGCCAGGACCATGCGCTGGCTGCCGTCGCACAGCGTGTGCGCACCGCCCGCGCCAATCTGGAAGACCCG
>NZ_DASSRA010000445.1:0-26452 GCF_035702065.1 Rhizobacter sp. | reverse complement strand
CGACGACCTCAGCTGGGTGGCCGGCCACCCGCCGGCCGACGGCGCCGTCGCCGCCAAGACGCGCTACCGCCAGGCCGACGCGGCCTGCCAGGTCGCGCAGGCCGGCGAGCGCTTGACGCTGCGCTTCATGCAGCCGCAGTGGGCGGTCACGCCGGGTCAGTCGGCGGTGGTCTACGACGGCGAGGTCTGCCTGGGTGGCGGCGTGATCGCCGCGGCGACGGCGGCCGTGCCGGAGCCGGCCGCGCGCTGACGCCACGCGGCTTTCCGTGAAGTCCGCCACAGGCGCGGGTGGCCAACCCTGATTCAAGTCAGGGCCGCGCAAGCCGATAGACCGAAGAGCGCCTCCACCCCGGGGGCCAGCCTCTCCTGTCCGACCTGCCACCCATGCCGTCCCCCGCCCTCGTCCGCCTTGCCGCCCTGTGCCTCCTGGCGCCGGCCCTGAGTTCGGCTGCCCATCTTTCGGTGCTGGTCACCGACGACGCCGGCAAGCCGCTGCTCGACGCGGTGGTGATGCTGGAACCGGCCAATGGCAAGTTGCCCGTCAAGCCGCTGGCCCAGGTCGAGATCGCCCAGCGCCAGCGCCAGTTCACGCCACAGCTCACGGTGGTGACGGTCGGCACGCCGGTCAGCCTGCCCAACTTCGACACCGTGCGCCACCACGTCTACTCGTTCTCACCCATCAAGACCTTCGAGCTCAAGCTCTACAGCGGTGTGCCCTCCAAGCCCATCGTGTTCGACAAGCCCGGCGAGGCCGTGCTCGGCTGCAACATCCACGACAGGATGGCCGCCTGGGTGGTGGTGGTCGACACACCCCATTACGCGCGCACAGGCGCCGATGGCCGGGCGCAGATCGACGGCATCGCCGCCGGCAGCTACCGCCTGCGCGCCTGGCATGCCGGCGTGCCGGCCGGCAAGGAGCCCGCGCCCGTCGCCCTGAATGTGGCGGCCGCCGACCTGCAGGCCCAGCTCACGCTGCCCGTGGGGACCGCGCCATGAAGCGCCGGCTGGTCAACCTGCAGGTGTGGATGCGCAAGTCGCTCGCGGCGCGCATCGTGCTGCTGTTCCTCGGCCTCTTGCTGCTGGTGCAGGGCCTGAGCTTCGTGGCCATCCGCGCCACCATCGACCGCAACGCGCGCAGCGCCATCGGGCAGGACCTGGAGGTGGGCGAGCGCCTGCTCAAGCGCCTGCTGGAGCAGCACGCCAACAAGCTCAGCGAAGGCGCCACCCTGCTGGCCGCCGACTACGGCTTCCGCTCCGCGGTGGGCAGCAACGACGCCGCCACCATCAGCTCGGTGCTGGCCAACCACGGCGAGCGCATCGGCGCCAGCGTGTCGGCCCTGCTCGACACCCGCTTCAACCTGCGCGCCGCGGCCCAGTCCGACACGGCCGCCCTGCAGCCTGTGCTGGCGCGCCTGGCGGCCCACGGCGGCAGCGCCAAGCGCAGCGCCGACGTGGTGGTGATCGACAACAAGCCCTTCCAGTTCGTGATGGTGCCGCTGCGCGCGCCAGTGCTGGTGGGCTGGGTGCTGATGGGCTTTCCGGTCGATCAGCGCCTGGTCGACGAGATGCGCAGCGTCTCGTCGCTGCATGTGGCGCTGGACGTGCGGCGCGATGCGCAGTCGCCCTGGCAGACCACCGTCTCCACGCTGCCACTGGCCGCGCGCCAGGCGCTCGACCGCCAGAACATCTTCCTGCCCGGCAACCCGGCGATGCGCCTGGCGCTGCCCGACGGCGAGTACACCGCACGCTCCGTGGCGCTCACCGAACCCGGCGGCGCCGACGTCTCGGCCGTGCTGATGCGCTCGGTGGACGAAGCCGTGGCGCCCTTCCAGCAGCTGCAGCTCGGCCTGGCCGTGCTGACCGTGCTCAGCGTGGCGGTGTTCGGCGTGGGCAGCGTGCTCACTGCGCGCCGCGTGACCACGCCGCTGCGCAAGCTCGCGGCCGCCGCCGAGCGCCTGGGCGCGGGCGACTACGCCACGCCGCTCGGCGGCCAGCGCCGGCGCGACGAGATCGGCGACCTGGCGCAAAGCTTCGAGCGCATGCGCATCAACGTGGCCGGCCAGCAGGAAGAGATCCTCAAGCTCGCCTACTGGGACAGCCTCACCGGCCTGTCCAACCGCGTGCAGTTCCGCAACGCCACGCTGGAGGCCATCGCCCTCGCCCGCGCCGATGGCCGCGCCGTGGCGGTGGTGATGCTCGACCTCGACCGCTTCAAGCACGTGAACGACGTGCTCGGCTACCGCTTCGGCGACCTCATGCTCAAGGGCGTGGCCGAGCGCCTGTCGCAGCAGGCCGTGCGCAACGGCGACCTGGTGGCCCGGCTCGGCGGCGACGAGTTCGCCGTGCTGCTGGCCGACCTGGAGCCCGCCAGCGCCCTGGCCCACGCCAACACGGTGGCGCAGCGCCTGCACCAGGCCTTTGCCGACGTGATGACGCTCGAGGACCACACCGTCGACATGAGCGCGAGCTTCGGCATGGCGGTGTGGCCATCGCACGCGCCCGACGCCGACACCTTGCTCAGCCGCGCCGAGGTGGCCATGTACACCGCCAAGCGCCGCAGCGAGGGGCCGATGCTCTACGACCCGTCGATCGACGCCGCCAGCACCCAGACCCTCTCGCTGCTGAGCGAGTTGCGCCATGCGGTCGACCACCACGAGCTGCGCCTCTTCCTGCAGCCCAAGCTGGCCCTCGAGAGCGGCCGCGTGGTGGGCGCCGAGGCGCTGCTGCGCTGGCAGCACCCGCAGCGCGGCCTGGTGCCGCCGATGAGCTTCATCCCCTTTGCCGAGCAGACGGGCTTCATCCGCGTGTTGACGATGTGGGTGTTCGAGGAGTCGGCGCGCATGTGGCGCGTGCTCAACGAAGGCGGCCTGCGCCTGGTGATCTCGATCAACCTCTCGACGCGCGACCTGCTCGACACCGAGCTGCCGCAGAAGTTCGAGGCCCTGCTGGTCAAGCACATCGTGCCGGCCGAGGCCTTCTGCCTGGAGATCACCGAGAGCGCGATCATGGACGACCCGCAGCGCGCCATGGCCACGCTGGAGCGGCTGTCGGGGCTGGGCTTTCGCCTGTCGATCGACGACTTCGGCACCGGCTACTCCTCGCTCGCCTACCTCAAGCGCCTGCCGGTGGACGAGCTGAAGATCGACAAGAGCTTCGTGCTCGGCATGGCCAAGGACAGCAACGACGCGCGCATCGTGCGTTCGACCATCGACCTCGCCCACGGCCTGGGCCTGTCGGTGGTGGCCGAAGGCGTGGAGAACGCACAGGTGTGGGAGCTGCTGCGCAGCCTGTCATGCGACGAGGCGCAGGGCTTCCACATGGGCAAGCCCATGCCCTCGACCGAGTTCGTGCCCTGGTCGGCCGGCTGGACCATGCGCCAGGCCGCAACGACCCTCAAGGGCGAAAGCAACGCCAACGTCACGCTGCACTGACGGCCCCCCAGTCGCTGCGCTCCTGCCCCCGAGGGGCGCCGCCTGGCGGACCGGCAAAGCCGGCTCCGCGGGCGTGCCCGAGCGGTGCTTCGCCGCGCTTGCACTGTTTAGTCCGCTCAGCCTGAGGTATCGAAGGCTCGCTCAGACCTGCACGGCCTCTAACCCATCTCAGTCCGGTTGCGCCCTGCCTTCTTGGCCCGGTACATCGCCTGGTCCGCACGCTCGATGGCGGCCTCCAGCACCTCGCCCGGCGCCAGCTCCACCAGCCCCGCCGAGAACGTCACCTTCAGCCCCGGCGCAATGTCGTCCAGCGCCATGCGCGCGAGGTGGCCGCGCAGGCGCAGCAGCGCCACCTCGGCTTGCCGGATCGGCGTGTCGGGGAACATCACCATGAACTCCTCGCCGCCCCAGCGGCCCAGCAGATCGGTGTTGCGCACGATGGCCTGGGTCGCGCCCGAGAAGCGGCGCAGCACCTGGTCGCCGGCCGCGTGGCCGAGCTGGTCGTTCACGTTCTTGAAGTGGTCGATGTCGAGCAGCGCCAGGCACACAGGCAGCGGCTTGCGCGCGAGCTTGCGGTGCTCGGTCTGCATCTGCTCCATCAGGTGGCGGCGGTTGTGCACCTGGGTCAGGTCGTCCCAGATGGCGAGGTCTTGCACGCGCGCCAGCGCCTCCTTGAGTTCGCTGCGCTGCGCGCGCATGCGCTCGTGCAGGCTGGCCACGTGCGAGGCCAGGCGCGCGATCAGGGGCAGCACCAGGCAGGCATAGAGAAAGGTGACGAACTGGATGCGCCACGCAAAGCGCTCGGGCGCCACCCAGATGCACAGGGCAATCCACGTGCCCAGCAGCACGAGCGAGACGGCCACCAGGCGATGCACCTGCTTCACCGTCATGCCGAACATCGAGTACGTGATGTGGGTGGCGGTGATGATGAGCGCCGCGCCCGAGGCCTGCCCGGCCAGCGCATACATCCAGTAGAAATACATCATGCCCACCACCAGCTGGGCGAGCGAGAGCGAAGGGTCGTTCTTGAAGCGCAGGTTCCAGCCGCTGCGCAGGGCCAGGTAGAAGGCTGAGCTGGTGAACACCACCGCCACGCTCAGCCACAGCGTGGGCACAAGCGGCGACAAGCCCAGACCCACCTGCACGAAGGCCAGCGCGGCATAGGCCACGTAGCACCCTGTGGCGAACATCCAGGCGTTCAGGCGCAGGCGTTGCGCGGGGTCGGTGGTCAGGACGAGCTCGGCCGCGGAGGTCATGCGACCCATGTTTCCACGCTTGCGCGGCCCGGTCAACGCAGCAGGGGGCCGAGGGTGCGCGCCGCGTGACGCAAGGCCGCATCATCGAAGCCCGCGTAGCCGAACACCCAGCCGCGGCGGCGGGCCGCCACGCAGTACAGCGACAGCGGCGCGAGGTACACGCCCAGTTCGGCCGCACGCCGGCTCAGGCGGTTGTCGTCGGCGCGCTCGCCCAGCTCGTGCACGAGGTGCATGCCTTGGGCCGCGGGCTGCAGCAACAAGACGCCGCCGCTCGCCTTGTGCAAGGACTCGATCATCACGCCCTGGCGCTGCTGGTACAGCTCGCGCATGCGGCGCAGGTGGCGCAGCAGATGGCCGTCGGCGATGAAGCGCGCCAGCACCTCCTGCGCCGCACCGGGGCTGTGGCGGTCGCTCAGGCTCTTGGCGCTGGCGAAGGCATCCACCAGTGCAGCGGGCAGCACGATGAAGCCCAGGCGCAAGCCGGGGTGCAGCGTCTTGGAGAAGGTGCCCACGTAGAGCACGCGCTCGCTGCCGGGCAGGCTGCACAGCGCGGGGATGCGGTGCGCGCCGTACTGGAACTCGCCGTCGTAGTCGTCTTCCACCACCCAGCTGCGGTTCGTGCGCGCCCATTCGAGCATCTCGAGGCGGCGCGTGAGGCCCATGTGCACGCCGAGCGGGAACTGGTGCGTGGGCGTCACCACCGCCATGCGCGCCTCGGGCCAGCGCGCGGCGCCGTGGGCGATGTCCAGGCCCTGCGCATCCACCGGCACCGGGCAGGCCTCCACGCCATGGCTCACCAGGCAGGCGCGGATGCCCAGGTAGCCCGGGTCTTCCACCAGCACCTGCTCGCCCGGGTCGAGCAGCAGGCGCGCGATGAGGTCGATGGCCTGCTGCGAGCCCGAGGTCACCGCCACCTGCGCCGCCTCGCAGCGGATGCCGCGCGACACCAGCAGCCACTGCGCAATCGCCTCGCGCAAGGGCGGGTGGCCAGCGGCCGAGAGGTACTGCGCCGTGTGCTGGCGCACCCGTGCCGGCAAGGCACGTTCCAGGCGCGACCACAGCGCGAAGGGAAAGGCGTCGACCGCCGGCGTGCCGATGCGGTAGGCGGTGATGGCGCTCGTCGGCGGACGCCAGCGCAGCGCCGTCTCGGCGATCAGCCGGCCACGCTGCGACAGCCCGCCGGCCGGCAGCACAGGCACGCTCGCCTTGCGCCGGCCCGGCGCGCCCAGGCCGGCCACGTCGGGTGCCACGTAGCTGCCGTCGCCCACGCGCGCCACCACGTAGCCCTCGGCCTGCAGGCGCTCCAGCGCCCACAGCACGGTGTTGCGCGCCACGCCCAGCACCTGCGCGTGCTCGCGCGAGGGCGGCAACTTGCTGCCCGGTGCGAAGGTGCCTTGCTCGATGGCCGTGCGCAAGCGCAGGTAGACCTGCTGGCGCAGCGTGGCCGGATTGGTTCTGACATCCATCTGGAATTGGCCCCTTGTGCAATGCACAACGCTTCTACGATGAAGAACCAATTATTCCCGCCCGCCATGACGACGACCATCGCTCCGCTCCGCCCCGAAGACCGCGCCGCCTGGGAGCTGCTGGCGCGCGGCTACAAGGCCTTCTACAAGACCGAGGTCTCGCCCGCCGGCTACGAGACCACGTGGCAGCGCTTGCTGGCGAACGACGGCGTCTTCGGCCTGGGCGCGCACGTCGACGGCCGGCTGGTCGGCATCGCGCACTACCTCTTCCACACCAGCACCTGGTCACCGCGGCTGTGCTACCTGCAAGACCTGTTCACCGCCCCCGAGCTGCGCGGCCGCGGCGTGGCGCGCGCGCTCATCCTGGCGGTGGGCGAGGCGGCCCGTGCCGCACAGTCCACACGCTGCTACTGGCTCACCCACGAGAGCAACACCACGGCGCGCACGCTGTACGACAAGGTGGCACAGTTCCACGGCTTCATCCGCTACGACCTGCCTCTTCAGGAGAACGCATGACCAGCACCATCACCGACAAAGCCCACCAGTTCCGCCGTCTGCACCAGCAGGACCGCGCGCTGCTGATGCCCAACGCCTGGGACGCAGGCTCGGCCAAGCTGATTGCAGGCGCCGGCTTCCCGGCACTCGCCACCTCCAGCGGCGCCGCCGCGGCGGTGCTGGGCCGCAAGGACGGCCAGCTCACGCGCGACGAAGCCCTGGCCCATGCGCGCGCCATTGCCGAGGCGGTTGACGTGCCGGTGTCGGCCGACCTGGAGAACGGTTTCGGCCCCGAGCCGACGATGGCCGCCGAGACCGTTCGGCTGGCCGGTTCCATCGGCCTCGCGGGCGGCTCGATCGAAGACTCGCCCGCCGAGGCCGCACCCTACGACTTCCACCATGCGGTGGAGCGCGGGGCCGCGGCGGTGGAAGCCGCACGTGCCCTCGGCCGCCCCTTCACGCTGACCGCGCGCACCGAGAACTACCTGCGCGGCAAGCCCGACCTCGACGACACCATCCGCCGCCTGCAGGCCTTCGAGAAGGCGGGGGCCGACGTGCTGTTCGCGCCGGCGCTGCCCGACCTCGCATCGGTGCGCACCGTGTGCGCGTCGCTCACCAAGCCCTTCAGCTTCATGGTCGGCATCCCGGGCAAGTCGTTCAGCGTCGCCGAGCTCGAAGCGGCCGGCGTCAAGCGCATCAGCTTTGCCACCTCGTTCTACCGTGCCGCGATGCGCGCGGTGCTGGCCGCGGCCACCGAGGTGAAGGAACACGGCACCTTCGACTACCTCAAGAAGCCTTGATCGTCATGAGCGACCACACCTACACCGCCACCACCCACTGGGCCCGCGGCGACCAGCCCTTCAGCGACAAACGCTACAGCCGCCGCCACGAGATCCGCTTCGATGGCGGGCACGTGATGCCGGCGTCTTCGTCGCCGCTGTCGGTGCGCGTGCCCTACTCCGACCCGGCCGCGGTCGACCCCGAAGAAGGCTTCATCGCCTCCATCTCCAGCTGCCACATGCTGTGGTTCCTCGACATCGCCTGCCGCGCCGGCTGGGTGGTCGACGACTACCGCGACGAGGTGGTCGGCGTGATGGACCGCAACGCCCAAGGCCAGATGGCCGTGACCCTGGTGACGCTGCGCCCCGCCGTGCGCTTCAGCGGCAAGCAGCCCACGCGCGAGGAGCTCGAGCACCTGCACCACCGCGCCCACGAAGAGTGCTTCATCGCCAACTCGGTGAAGAGCGAGGTCCGCTGCGAGCCCCAACCCGCATGAGCCAGTACAACCCCACCCACTTCAAGGAAGAGCGGCCCGAGGCCCTGCACCAGCTGGTGCGCGAGCACCCGCTGGGCCTGCTGATCACCCAGGGCGCCAGCGGCGCGCTGGAGGCCGATGCCATCCCCTTCCTGCTCGACACCGAGGCCGACGGCCGCGTGGTGCTGCGCGCCCACGTGGCGCGCGCCAACCCGGTGTGGCGCGAAGCGCGCACCGACGCGGACTCGCTGGTGGTGTTCCAGGGCCCGCAGGCCTACATCACGCCCAACTGGTACCCGAGCAAGGCCGAGAACGGCAAGGCGGTGCCGACCTGGAACTACATCACCGTGCAAGCACGTGGCTCCCTGGTCGTGCGCGACGACGCCGAATGGCTGCGCGCCTTCGTCACCCGGCTCACGCAGCGCCACGAGGCCACGCAGGCGAAGCCGTGGCAGCTGAGCGATGCGCCGCCCGACTACATCGAGGCGATGCTGCGCGCCATCGTCGGCATCGAGATCCCGGTCACGTCGCTCACCGGGAAGTGGAAGATGAGCCAGAACCACGCGTCAGCCAACCGCGAAGGCGTGGCACGCGGGCTGCGCGGGCGGGGCGACGAGCAGGCGCTGGCGGTGGCAGCTCGGGTCGAACGCGGTCCGGGCTGAGGCGCCAGAGCAGCAGCTCGAGGCCCAGGGCCAGGCTCCAGCACAGCCAGCCCGTCCACAGCGTGTGGCTCATGAAGTGCGCGCCGCGCACCTGCTGCGCGAGCCCGAGGCCGAAGCCGACCACCACCGCAGCGGCCAGCCACAGGGCGGCGATGCGCGGTGCACGGCGGCGCCACACGAAGAAGCCGCCGACGAAGGCGAAGCCCGAGGAGGCATGTCCGGCCGGGAAGCAGCGGCCGCTGCCGCCGTCGTGCAGCCAGGCCCAGTGCGAGACGTGGCGCGCCGTGCCGCCGAACTCGGCCAGGTCCCAGGGGCAGCTGGTGGGGCTGGCCGCCTTGAGCAGCGAGATCGACAGCACCGACAGCAGCGCCACCCCGATCAGCTGCACGCGCTCAGGCGTGTCGAGCCGGCGCAGCGGGCCGACCGGCCACCACACGGCGAGCGTGAGCAGCACGGCGACCAGCCACGACGCACGCCGGCCGCCGTCGTGCAGCACCTCGGTGAGCCACCAGTTCTCGGTGAGGGGAAAGCCCTGCGGCCCGCCGAAGGCATGGGCCAGGGCCATGTCGAGCCCGCTCGCGTCCCAGGCGATCAGCACGGGCAGCAGCCACAGGGTGACGACAACGAGGCGGCGCAGAGGAGGGTGGGATGACATCTGGCGCGCACTCTGCGGGCCGGTGCTTAAGACAGTCTTAAGCCCAAGGCGCGCGCGCCGCCGCACAATGCCCGGCATGCGCGTACTGGTGGTCGAAGACGATGAAGGCATTGCCGCCGGGCTGCAGGGCCACCTGCGCCAGCAGGGCGATGCGGTGGACGTGGTGGGCACCCTGGCCGGTGCGTGGGCGGCGCTGTGCAGCGAGCACTTCGACATGCTGCTGCTCGACCTCGGCCTGCCCGACGGCGACGGCCACGAGCTGCTGCACCGCCTGCGCCAGGCCCCGCGCGGCCGGCTGCCCGACGCGAAGATGCCGGTGCTCATCATGACGGCGCGCGACGAGGTGGCCTCGCGCATCGGCGCGCTCGACCGCGGTGCCGACGACTACCTCACCAAGCCCTTCGACGCCGGCGAGCTGGCGGCGCGCATGCGCGCGCTGCGCCGCCGGGCCGCCGGCCAGGCCGAGCCCACGCTGCGCTGCGGCGACGTGGAGATCAACCCCGCGGCACGCCAGGTGCAGCGCAGCGGCCAGCCGGTGGAGCTGTCGGCGCGCGAGTTCGCCGTGCTGCTGGCGCTGGTGGAGGCGCGCCCACGCGTGCTCTCGCGCAGCCAGCTCGAGGAACGGCTGTACGACTGGGGCAACGCGATCGAGAGCAATGCCGTCGAGGTGCACGTGCACCACTTGCGCAAGAAGCTCGGCGAAGGCGTGATCCGCACGCTGCGCGGCGTGGGCTACTTCGTGCCGGCGGAGGACGCGGTCTGATGCGCGGCAAGTCGCTGCTGCGCCACCTGCTGGCCTGGGTGCTGGGTGCGCTGGTGCTGGTGTGGGCCAGCTTCGTGGTGGTGGGCTACAACACCGGCGTGCACGAGGCCGACGAGCTGACCGATGGCCACCTGGCCAGCATGGCCCACCTGCTGCTGAGCCAGCACAACGGCGCGTTCGACGCCAGCGACCGCGCCGACACCGATGTCCCGCCCGGGGCGATCGCCGGCATGCGCAGCCACGACTACCAGCAGTCGATGAGCGTGATCGAGTGGGACGCCAACGGCCAGGTGCTCACCCAGACCGGCAGCGCTCCCACGCCGCCCTTCACGCCCGACGAAGGCTTTGCCGACCTCTCGCTCGGCGTGCCACCCACCGCCTGGCGCGCCTTCTCGCGCTGGGATCCGGCGGACCACAGCCGCAAGGTGATGGTGCTGCTGAGCGTGCAGGAGCGCGACGACCTGGCCGAAGACATCGCCGCCCAGGTGGCCGAGCCCGGCTTCTGGCTGCTGCCGGTGGTGGCGCTCGCGCTGGGCTGGGCGATCTGGCGTGGCCTGCGCCCGCTGCACAGCCTCTCGCGCGACGTGGCTGCGCTCGACGTGCACGAGGCGACGCCGCTGCGCACGCAGCCGCACCAGGAGTTCAAGGCGGTGGTCGACTCGATCAACACGCTGGTGGAGCGACAGCACGCAGCACTGGTGCGCGAGCGTGCGCTGAGCAGCGAGCTGGCGCACGAGCTGCGCACGCCGCTCGCCTCACTCGCGCTGCACGCCGGCCTGCTGCGCGGGGCACACGACGACGCCGAACGCGCGCAGGTGATCGCGCGCATCGAGCACGACGCGCAGCGCGCCAACCACGTGGTATCGCACCTGCTGGCCCTGGCCCGTGCCAGCCGCGCCGAGATGGCCGAGGCGGCGCAGCCGCTCGACCTGGCCGAGCTGGCGCGCCGCGTGGTGGGCGACTACGCCTCCGCGGCCCTGGCCAGCGGGCACGAGCTGGCGCTCTCGGGCGACGAGCAGTTCCGCCTCGACGGCCATGCGGTGCTGCTGGAGCTGGCCTTGCGCAACCTGATCGAGAACGCGCTCAGCCACACGCCACGCGGCACGCTGATCGAAGTGCAGCTCGATGCGCAAGCGCGCTGGCTGCAGGTGTGCGACACCGGGCAGCCCGACGCTGCGCCTGCGCCCAGCGGCTTCAGCGCCGGCCTGGGCCTGGGCCACCAGGTGGTGGACAAGATCGCGGCCATCCACGACGCGAGCTTCAGCACGCCCGCGCCACCCGACGGCTTTCGCAGCTGCTACCGCCTGCGCTTCGCGCGCGGCTGAAGCGCTGCGTGCCGGTCAGCGCCCGACGGCCTCGGGCCCGCGCTTGGCGGCCAGCGTGCTGCGCAGCGGCTGCGAGGCCTCCCACTGCTTGGCGGCGTCGTAGAGCTTGTCGAAGGCCAGGCTGTCGCGCAGCAGGGCCTGCTTGGTGTGCTCCGGCAGCGGCTGCTCGATGCCGGTCTCGTCGCGCGGCATGCGGTCCTTGCGCACCGACTCGATCAGCCGCTTGATCTCGGCGCCGGCGTGCGCGGGCGTCTGCAGCAGCACCAGGCGCTTCATCTTGTCGGGGTTGTTGGGCACGTGGCACTCGTTGCACTGGCCTTCGCGCAGGCGCAGCGCGAGGGTCTTGTAGGCCTCGTCGAGCGAGCCGAGGTAGGGGTTGTCGGCGCGGAACAAGCCATCGAAGACCGTCACCTTGGGCTGCGTCTGGCCGGCCGCGTCGGTCCACATCCATTGCCCGCTGAACTGGTAGGGCGCCACCGGCTCCACCGCCACCAGCGGCTCCACCGCCCCGTGCGGGCTGAACTGGGCCACCGCGACGCGGCCCTTCTTCGCGTCCCACCACATCAGCACTTCCTTGGCGTGCTGGTACATGTCCCACTTCTCGGCCTCGTGCCAGAACGGGTACGGGAACTGCCCCGGCGCCAGCCGGTTGCGGAAGGCCACGCGCAGGCGGATCTGGTACAGGTCTTCGCTCTCGACGTAGCGCACCGTGTGGGCGCCGTTGAACATGAAGAGCGGCAGGTACATGCCGGCCAGCACGTCGGGGCCGAACTGGGTGAGGTTGGTGTCCTTCAGCGTGGCCTTGGGGTCGCGCTGGCGCCCCCACAGCACGAAGTCGGGCAGGGCCTGGCGCAGCGCCGAGCCGGGCTGGAACAGGCTCTGCCGGCAGGCATTGAAGGCCTCCTGGTCGCCGGGGGCCACCACGGGGCACTGGGCGGAGAGTTCGCTCGCGAGACCGGCGGCCACCTGTTGGGCACGCGCCAGCGCGGCGGGGGTTTGCTGGGCGAAGCAGGCGGTGGAGAACAGACCGGCCACGGCGAGCGCGGCATGAGCGAGCGGGTGACGAAGCATGGTGGGCTCCTGCTGAAACGAAAGAGAGGGAAGAAGGACGAAGGAAGAGGGCCGGGTGGGTCAGCCGATGATTCGGCCGTGGCGATCCACCGCCACGACCTCGACGAAGTTCGAGCCCTGGGTGCTGCCGCTGGCGAAGTCGACCTTGTAGCCACCGAGGTCGATGCGCAGCCCGGCCAGCGCGTCGCGGAAGCGCGTCTTGGACAAGACACCGTCGCGGCGCAGGCCGCTGCGTGCCGCTTCCACCGCCACCAGGCCGGCGACATAGCCCTCGAGCGCGGTAAAGCCCATGCGCGTGCCGGTGCCCAGCGCCGCCAGGTCTTGCTTGGCGCGCGAGACCACCGACAACCCCATCGCGTTCGGGCGCGGCACCACCTGGGTCATGATCACGCTCTGGCCCTTCTGCGCCATCGCGTCGATGAGCGCCTGGCCGGCGAAGGACGACGAGAAGTACAGCCCGCGGTACTGGCCCGCCACCATGTGGTCGACGATGCCGGCGATGGGCGCGGCGTTGGTGGTGAAGAGCACGCAGTCGAGCTTGGCGGCGAGCAGCTTCTTCGCCTCGGCCTCGAAGGACTTGGCGTTGCGGTCCAGGCCCACCGATTCGGTGAGCTTCACGCCCACCGACTCCAGCGCGGCCGTCATCGCGCCGAGGTTGGCGGCCGAGGTGTCCTTGAGGTAGACGTAGCCCACGCGGCGCATGCCGAAGTCCTTGACGTAGGCGACCATGCGCTTGAACTCGGTGTCGTAGCCGGCACGCACGTGGTATTGCATCGTCAGCTGGCTGCTGCGGATGCCCATGTTGCCGCTGGCCGTGCCGACGAGCGGCATCTGCGCCTCTTCGATCAGCGACAGCGAGGCCTCGGTGGCCGCGCCGCTGGTGAAGCCGATGAGGCCGCTGCAGCCCCCCTCGATCAACGCCTTGGCGTTCTGCTTGCAGCGCTCCTTGTCGCCCCCGTCGTCGAGCGAGACCAGCTCGAAGCGCGGGCTGCCCGGGTGGCGCAGCGGCGCGGCGGCGAAGGCCGCGACGATGCCGTCACGCACGCCACGGCCGTACTCGGCCTGGCCGCCGCTGAGCGACGCCGATTGGCCGAAGCGGATGGTGCCCACCGGTGGCGGCGCGGCCGCGGCGGCGAGTGAAGAGAAGGTAGAGAAAGTGGTGCCCCCCACCAGGGACGGGGCGGCCAGAAGAAGGCTTCTGCGGTTCAACATGTCGATGCTCCAGCACACGCACTGGCTGCGGCTGCAGCAGCACGTGTCCGGTCATCGACCGCGATTCAGCTTGGCTTGAAGAACCTTACCAACCGATACCCAAGATGTATCCGGTTGCAGATGGCGGCGACGCGCTGCGTCGTCAGTACGCGGCGGCGAGCTCGCGCGTCACTTCGGCCGGGTTGGGCTTTTGCATGCGGCGAGCGACGGCGGGTTCGATCTTGTTGGAGTAGATCGCCAGACGCGCGGTGTTGGCGGCACGCGGTGCGAGCTCGGCCTGCGTGCCCGAGGCCGGGCCGCCCCAGGCCACGCTCTGGCCCATGCGCGAGGTCGGCGCGCCATAGGTGCGCTGGAACTCGGCAATCAAGGCCTTCTGCGAGACCGCCGCATCGAGCACCACCATGAACAGGCGGTCCTGGTGGAAGCAGTACTGCACGCCCTGCAGCGCGCTGTCGCCGAAGACGAGGTTCTCGCGGTCGCGCTGATAGCAGGTGACCTCGCCCTGCTTGTGCACGGCGTGGGCCTCGCCCAGGGCCTCGGCGCCCTCGCCCCAGGACACGCCGCGGAAGCCGCGCAGTTCGAACGCCTGGACACCCAGGGCCGCGAGGCCCAGCCCGGCGACGAAGGAGAGGCGGGCGGCGGTGCGGAGCAGTGAGTTCATGGGCGCTGTCCTCGGGTGTTGCGGAGTGAGGTCAGTGTCTCGGGCACGGGCAGAGTGTGTCAATTCGTTAACCACCGGGGTGGTGACTTCCTCCCGCGCACAAAGTCGCGCTTCCATCGCCCCAGTCGTGACAAGAAACGTCGCCCGTTGCTGGCCAAGCTGCAACCAAGCCGCACGGACGTATCAATCTGTACGAAAGCATCAAGTCCGGGACACGCGCGCCCGAAGACCGACTGATGGCGGCTCGACACCAAGCGTGCGCAGGGAGCGCACCACAAGCCGCCGTGTTCCATCGACTCGGTCTCAAGGAGTGTTCACCATGAAACGCAGAAACCTGATCCTCGCAACGCCCGCCTTCATCGGCAGCAGCATGCTCGGCTGGCACGCCAACGCCAACTCGAGCAACGTGATCAAGTTCGGCCAGTCGGCCTCGCTCAGTGGTGGGCAGGCGGGTTACGGCCGCGACGTGCGCGACGGCATCATGGCGGCCTTCGCCGCGGCCTCGGCGCAGCCGGGCAGCCCGCGCTTCGAGCTGGTGACGCTGGACGACGGTGGCGTGAAGGACCGCTGCCAGCAGAACGTAAGCACGCTGATCGAAGGCGGCGTGTCGGCCATCATCGGCCTGACCAGCGGGGCCGGCGCCGAAGCCTGCATGCCGGTGATCAACAGCAGCCAGATCGCGCTGCTGGGCACGGCCAGCGGCAACATGGGCATCCGCAGCGGCGGCGGCAATGGCGCTTATCACGTGCGCGCCGGCTACGACCTCGAATACAAGCGCATGGCCAACTACATCAAGGACTTCGGCATGCGCCGCATCGGCGTGGTGTACCTGCAGGACACCTCCAAGGCCAATCTCCAGGCGATGAACCAGGCGCTGTCCAGCTTGGCTATCGTGCCGCTGGAGACCATCGCGATCGACCGCAATGCCGCCTCGTACACCGAGGTGGGCGACAAGCTGCTCGCCGCCAAGCTCGACTGCGTGCTGTTCTCCACCAACGCCAAACCCGTCACCGCCATCGTCGACCAGATGACGCAGGCGCGTTACCCGGGCCTCTTCTATGCGTCGTCGTTCGCCGGGCAGGAGCTGATCGACACGCTCACCGCCAAGAAGCAGAGCTGCATCATGAGCATGGTGGTGCCGCGCCCGAACTCGGGCACGGCCAACGTGGTGAGCCGCGCCAAGCAGGACCTCGCCGCCGTGGGCCCCGAGGTCAAGCTCGGCATGACCACGCTGGAGGGCTACATCGCCGGCCGCACCGCGGTGGAGGCGGCGCGCGCCGCGCTCAAGGTGAGCGGCGGCGAGCGCATCAGCCGCGCGCGCATGAAGGAATCGCTGGCCGCCCTCAAGACCGACCTGGGCGGCTACCGCGTGGAGTTCGCGCCCGGCGTGACGCAGGGCTCGCAGTACGTCGACCTGATCGCCATCGACCGCTACGGCCGCCTCGTCGGCTGACCGCGCGGGCGACGGCGCCCGGCGCCTGGCTCAGCGCTTGTGGTCCTTGCCATGGCCTTTGCCATGGCCCTTGCCGTGGCCATGATCTTCGTCGTAGCGCTGCTGAACCCAGCTCTCCTTGACGAAGTAGACCGGCTGGCCGCACGCGTTGTACTTGGCGCAGTGCTTGCCCCACTTCTTCTGGTGGCCCGGCGGCACGTAGAGGTAGACAGGTTGCTGGTGCACCACCGTCGGCATGGGCGCGTAGATGACGGGCTGCGAATAGATCACCGGCGGCGGGACGTTGCCGATGTCGATGCGGCCGTAGACGCCCGGCTGGACGACGCTGACGGACACGCCCACGCTGGTCTGTGCCGAGGCTGCACCGGCAGCCAGCAAGGCCGCGAACGCGATGGCGTGGATGGGTTTCATGACGGTACTCCTTGGGTGATGAATGAAGGGGCGAGTGCTGCACGCGCGCCGTGGCGCGCTACCAGCTGAGAGAGCTTCTCCACGGAAAACGGCTTCTGGACGACCTCGTCCATGCCAGCTTCGGTGTAGCGGCTGCGCTCGTCGACCATGACGCTGGCGGTCACGGCCACGATGGGCGTGGGCAAACGCCGTGCCGAGCGTTCCCAGGCGCGGATGCGCCGGGTGGCTTCGATGCCGTCGAGCGTGGGCATGCGGTAGTCCATCAGCACCAGGTCGTAGCGCTGTGCCTGCACGGCGTGCACCGCCTGCAGGCCATCGGTCGCCAGCGTGACGGCCACGTTCAGGCGTTCGAGCATCAGCGTGAGCAGCAGCGCCTGCACCGGGTCGTCTTCGACCACCAGCATGCGGGGGCGCGGATCGTGCCGTGCGAAGGTGGGCGCGTCGTGGCGCTCGTGCCAGAGCATGGCGCGGGAGGCGGCGGTGTCTGTTTGCATCTCAGCGCTCGAACTTGATCTTGGTGGCCAGCACGCCGGCACCGTCGGCCGAGGGGCCGCCGCGCACCTCGACCTGCGTGCCCGCAGCGAGCTGGGCCGCGCTGCCGCTGGTGAAGTTGGTGCTGTTGTCGTGGAACACGGTCACGCCGTGCAGCACAAAGCTGCGGGCCGCGGCGTTCACCGAGGTGATCGCGCCATGCAACTCGAACTCCTGGCGGCCGCCACCCTGCTGCTTGAGGTCGACCACGCTCGCCACGAGCACACCGTTGCGCATCTCGCCCTCGACCTCGGCGCGCACGCCGTTGGCGATCTGGTTGAGGCTCCCGTGGCGGAAGCTCACCGCCGGCCCGCTCGCATCCACCGGCACGCCGGCCACGAAGAAGCTGGCCGGGCTCGCGAAGCCCGACACATAGCCTTCAACCTCGGCTTCGCCCGTGGCCGGGAAGTTGCGCTGCGACGTGCGCACCGTGGTGGCGACCCAGCGGCCGGCCACCGGAGCGGTCTGCAGGCTCACGCGCACCGACAGGCCGTTGCTCAGTGCCGGCAGGGCCGAGGGGGCGATGCCGCTGTAGTCGATCACCGCCGCGCCGATGGCAAAGCTGGTGCTGCCGAGCGCGCTGATGCGGCCGCGCAGCGTGAAGGCTGCGAGCGCGGTCTGGCGCTCGATGCGGGTCGCGGCGTAAACGCCGCTGGTCGGGTCGTAGAAGGCGAACACTTCCACCAGGTCGCCGGCCAACACATCGGCGAAGCCGTGGGCGTAGCCGCCGAAGAAGGTGTCGGGGTCGACCTGCACCGCCTGGCCCAGCACGGTGAGGCGGCTGTTCGCGGCATCGACCGCCGTCACGGGGCCGGCGATGTCGTTGCCGAACTGGATGCGGCGCGCCACGCCGTTGCCGCTGTGCGGTTCGGAGAGCCCCTGCACGTCGATGACCATGCCCAGGCGCAGGTCGTCGCGCGAACGCGCCGTGCCGTCGTCGTCGACCACGCTGGCCTGGTTGTCGTCGAAGCGGACGCCGTTGACGATCACCGAGCCGAAGCCCGTGATGCGTCCGGAAGAACTGGTCTCGGCGGTCATGCCGGTGCCGCCGCTGTCGACGCCGCCGCAGGCCGCGACGAGCGCGGCCGCCATCAGCCACGCAGCCAGGCTTCGCCAATGCGATAGAGGGTTCTTCATGTCAGTCTCCTTCGGGCCGCGCAGGGGCGGTGGCCGGCGCGGATGCCTTGGCCTCGGTCATGGGCTCGGTCATGGGCTCGTGATAGGTGTAAAGCCCCACCCGCACACGCTGGTTCTGCACGCGCCGGGCGGCGCGGTCTTCGTCGATCAGCCTCTGCAGTACCGGCGCCATGGCGCGCAGCACATGGCGCCACTGCTCGCGCACCAGCGGTTGAATGCGTTGCACCGACTCGACCGAGAGCTCATCGGCGAACACCGCCTGCTCGATGTGCGGCGGGTCGTCCTGCGCCAGCACGTTGGCCACGGCCGCGCTCAGGTGGTCGCCCACGTTGCTGGCCACGAAGCCCAGCATGCGCGGCTGGTCGCCGGCGGGCGCAAAGCGTTCCTGCAGCAACTCGACGCGGTCGCTCGCTTCATCGATGCGGACGAGGCCGAGGCGGATCAGCTCCTCGAGCAGGCTGCGCGGGTGCACGTCTTTCGTGACCGACTGGGCCAGGGTCTCGAAGCTGGCCCGGCCGCTGCGCGGCAGCGAGGACCGGGGCTGGCCTTCATTGCGCCAGATCGGGTCGCTGAGCCAGCGTGTAAAGACCTGGGTGGCCGGCGAGTGCCTGGGCGCGACGGCTTGCGTCTCGCTGTGCAGGAGGCGGCTGACCTCGCGGCGGTGCAGCCCGGTGGCGGTGCTGACGCGGCTGGTGGCACGCTGTGGCGCGACCTCGGGGTGGGCCGCCAGGGCGGCCTGGACGAAAGCGCTGCGCAGCAGCTCGTCGACCTCGGCGTAGCGCACGCCGCGTGCGATGGCCAGCTCGGCCAGCGGCGCCAGCAGCGCCCGGCAGGCCTGCAGCAGCGCAGCGTGGGCCTCGCTGGCAAGCGCGGCAGGGAGGGGATCGGCGTTCATGGCACGGCAAGGGAGGGTCGAAGTGCAACCTTACCATTAATGTGCTTTTTGCACATTTGCGCATGTGCGCATTCCTACCGAGGAAAACTACCAACTCAGCGGGTTCAGTCGATAGAACTGGGCCAGTTCGCGGTAAAGCGCCGGCAGCTCATCGGCCAGGCGCTGCGGCTGCTCGAAGAAGACCTCCGAGGCCACGGCAAAGAACTCGGCCGGGTTGGTGGCGCCATAGGGGCTGAGCAGCGTGGGCTCCCCCCTGTCGGCGGCGGCCTGCAGCTGCGCGAACTCGGCCTGCATCACCCGCGACCAGCGCGCGTAGTGGCGCTTGCCCATGAGCTGGGGCGCCCCGTTGGCCGGGCCGTTCTCCTGGTCGAGCTGATGCGCGAACTCGTGGATGACGACGTTCTGGCCGTCGTCGATGACGGCCGCGCCATCGAGCGTGTCCTGCCACGACAGGATCACCTGGCCCTGAGACCAAGACTCGCCGGAGAGGGCACGCCGCTGCTCCTGCAGCACACCGGCGGCATCGGTGTGCACGCGGTCGACCATGAAGGCCCCGGGGTAGAGCAGGATCTGGCGCAGCTGCGGGTAGTAGGCCGTGCGGCGGCGGTTGAGCAGCAGCAGACAAGCCTGCGCCGCGATGCTGATGCGCATCTCGTCGGTGACTTCGAGCCCGGCGCAGCCGATGAAGGGCTTCTCGGCCACGAACACCTGGATGTGCCGCTTGAGCTGCAGCTGCAGGTCGGCCGGCAGGCTGCGCACATACGGCACGCGGCGGCGCAGGATCTCGCGCCATTCGGCCGGGAAGGGGCGGCGGCGGATGCGCGCACGGCGCAACTCGGTCCAGAGCGGCTGGCCCGCCAGCCAGAGCACCAGCACAAGCATGGCGCCCAACACCACGAAGAGGGACACGGGGGCCGCCTTGTGCAGTCGATCGACGTCTGCAACTGGGTGCGGCGGCGGCGCTTTCAAGAAGCCTGCTGTGTGCAGGCGTGACGAACTATTCGCGCGTCAGGTGAAAGAAGAAGTCGGTCGGCTTGCCTTTGATGTCACCCAGCCCGATGACGATGTCGTCGGTGACCTTGCGGAAGTAATCCATGATCGGCTGGCTGTCGTAGATCAGCGAGGCTGAGACCTTGCCGTTGAAGGCCACCTCGCGCAGTTGCGCGAAGCCCATCTTGTCGTACGAATAGATGCTGCCGTCCTCGGCCTTGCACATCAGCGGGTCGACGTGGCTGGCCGACACGAAGCGCTTGCCGTACCACCTGATCGGGTCGGGGCTCTTGCCGCCGTCGAACAGGCCGCCGCGCCACATGCCGAGGATCTCGGCCGCGCTGATGGGCCGCAGCTGCTCGAACAAGGGCATCAGCATCGCCGCCGGGTAGGCGGCCTTGGTGGCGATCATTTCCAGCAATTGGGTTTCTGCACTCATGGGCCTCTTTCGGTGAAGTTCTGATAGACAGAATGCGTGTTCTCATTTTAGCATTCGCACAGCCGTGCAAACTACGGCACGCACTGCAGCACCCCCACGCGAGACCCTCTGCCATGGCCACCACCGCACCCGACACCCCCGACGACACCCGCAGCGCCCCCGCCGACGGCGTGGCCGCGGTCGACCGCGCCCTCACCATCGCCACCGCACTCGCCCAGGCCAGCTCGCCGCTCACGCTGGCCGACCTGGCGCGCCGCACCGGCATGTACAAGAGCACGCTGCTGCGCCTGCTGGCCTCGCTGGCGCGCGCCGGGCTGGTGGTGCACCGCAGCGACAAGCGCTACGCGCTCGGGCCGCTGGCCTTCCTGTTCGGCCGCTCCTTCGAGCTGACCTACGGGCTGAAGGAAGGCATCCAGCCGGTGCTCGAATGGCTGGTGGGCAAGGGCACCGAAAGCTCGTCGTTCCACGTCCGCCACGGCAGGGACGCGCGCCTGTGCCTGTTCCGCATCGACTCGGACCACTCCACGCTCGACCGCGTGCGCTCGGGCGACCTGCTGCCGCTGAACCGAGGCGCCGCCGGCAAGGTGCTCAGCGCCTTTGCCAACGGCCTGCCGGCATCAGGCGACGCGCCGCTGCTCTACAGCTCCTTCGGCGAACGCGACCCGCTGTGCGGCGCGCTCGCCGCGCCGGTGTTCGGGCCGGCGGGCATCCTGCTCGGCGCCTTGTCGCTGTCGGGCCCGCTGGAGCGCTTTTCCGACACGGCCGTGCAGCGCATGAACTCGCTGCTCTTCACCGCGGCCGAGAACGCGACACGCACGCTGGGCGGCCAATGGCCCGCGCCGGCCAGCCGGCTCGCGGGCTGAGGCGACGCCGCCACGCCGCAGGGCCTATGCTTGAGGTTTTGGAAACCTCGGTACGGAGTTCTGCATGAAACGTCTTGAAGGCAAATCGGCCGTCGTCACCGGCGCAGCCAGCGGCATCGGCCGCGCCACCAGCCTGCTGTTCGCCGAGCACGGCGCCCGCGTTGTCGCCGTCGATCGCGCACCCGAGGTCGAGGCCACGGCCGCAGCCATCCGCGCGCAGGGCGGCCAGGCCGTGGCGCTGGTACGCGACACCTCGCAAGAGGCCGACGTGGCCGACTACATCGAAACCGCGGTACGCGCCCACGGCGGGCTTGACATCATGTTCGCCAACGCCGGCGTGAGCGGCGGCCTGCGCGACTTCGACGACTGGTCGGTGGACGACTGGACACGCATCCTGGGCATCAACCTGATCGGCACCTTCCTCGCCATCAAGTACGCGGCTCGCGTGATGGTGCCGGCCGGCCGCGGCGCCATCATCTGCACCGCCTCGGTGGCCGGACTGCGCTCGGGCGCCGGCGGCCCGCCCTACAGCGCCAGCAAGGCCGGCGTGATCAGCCTGGTGCAGACCAGCGCCAACCAGTTCGGCGGCACCGGCATCCGCATCAACGCCATCTGCCCGGGGCTGATCGAGACCGGCATGACGCAAACCATCTTCGACCGCGCCCGCGAGCGCGGCACCGAGGCGAAGATCGGCCAGCTCAACCCGCTGCGCCGCGGCGGCCTGCCGCACGAGATCGCGCAGGCGGCGCTGTTCCTCGCATCGGACGAGGCCTCGTACGTGAACGGGCAGGCGCTGCCGGTGGACGGCGGCCTGTCCAGTTCGCTGCCGGTGGTGCCGCCAAAGATGTGAGGCGCGCGACGAGCCTCACCACGCACCCGCCGCTGCAGCAGCGCGGGCGTAGTCGGCAAAGTCACGCGGCGGCCGGCCGAGCGCACGCTGCACGCCATCGGCGAGGCGGGCGTTGCGGCCATCCAGCACGGTGTGGAAGAGGTAGTCGACCAGCCACACGAAAGGCGGCGGCAGTCCCGAGGCCTGCAGGGCCACGTGGTACTGCTCGCGCGTCACCCGCCGGTAGGCGATCGGCCGCCCGGTGGCGTCAGCGATCTCCTGCACCGCCTGCGCAAAGCTCAGCAGGCGCGGGCCACTCAGTTCGTAGAGCTGGCCGGCATGCCGCGGGTCGGTGAGTGCGGCCACGGCCACGTCGGCGATGTCATCGGCATCCACGAATGGCTCGCCCACGTCACCGACCGGCAGCACCACCTCGCGCGCCGCCACCTGCTCCTGCAGGTAGCCTTCGCTGAAGTTCTGCGCGAACCAGCTCGCCCGCAGGATGGTCCAGGCGACACCCGAGCCCTGCACCACGCGCTCGGCGTGCTCGGCCTCTTCTTCGCCGCGCCCCGACAGCAGCACGATGTGCCCGACACCGGCCTGCACCGCGGCGCGCACCAGGGCTTGCACGGCGTCCACCGCGCCTGGGACGGCCAGGTCCGGGTAGTAACTCAGGTAAACGGCACCGACCCCCTCCAAGGCGGCCGGCCAAGTGGATGGCACCTCCCAGTCGAACGCTGGCGATGCGGCGCGCGACCCGATGCGCACTGGCAGGCCGCGCTCGGCGAGATGCGCGGCGATGCGCCGGCCGGTCTTGCCGGTGCCGCCCAGCACCAGCGTGGGTTGGAAGGCGGGGGATGAGGGTGTGTTCATGCGGGTTCCTCGACAGGGTTGAACAGGCCTGCCAGTGTTCCGGCGCGGGGCAGCGCCCTCAATGACTGCCCGCCTCGATCTCATGACCGATCGTCCCGACCGGCTGGACGATCAGCAGCCCCCTCGGCACACTGCGCCCATGACCAGCCCGTTCGCCCTGCCCTCGGTCGACCCGCTCGGCGAGGCCCTGCACTCGTTGCGCATGAGCGGCGCGTTCTACTGCCGCTCGGAGCTGAGCGCGCCCTGGGGCGTGGCGCTGCCGGCGATGGACAGCTTCCTGATGTTCCACTTCGTCGCCGCGGGCCGTTGCCGGCTCGAGGTGGCCGGTGCCGAGCCACGCACGCTGCAGGCCGGTGACCTGGCGCTGGTGCCGCACGGCCAGGGCCACCGACTGCTGAGCGAGGCCGGGGCGCCCTGCGAGCCGCTGTTCGACATTCCGCGCGTCAGCGCAGGCGAACGCTACGAACTCATCCACCACGGCGGCGGCGGTGCGACGACAAGCCTCATCTGCGGCGCCGTCCGTTTCAGCCACCCTGCGGCCACCCACCTGGTGCGGCTGCTGCCGCGCGTGATCTGCATCGACCCCTTGGGTTCCCCCCACGACGACTGGCTGCAGAGCACGCTGCGCTTCATGGCGGCCGAAGCCCGCGCGCTGCAACCCGGCGGCGAGGCGGTGATCACGCGGCTGGCCGACATCGTGGTGATCCAGGCCATCCGCTCCTGGATCGCGCACGACCCCGCGGCCCAGGCGGGTTGGCTCGCCGGCCTGCAGGACCGGCAGATCGGCCGCGCCATCGCCGCCATCCACCGCGACCCGGCACGCACCTGGACGCTGGAGTCGCTGGCGGCCGAGGTGGCGATGTCGCGCTCCGCCTTTGCCGCGCGCTTCACCGAGCTGGTGGGCCAACCGCCGATGCAGTACCTGGGCCACTGGCGCATGCACATCGCGCGCACCTGGCTGGAAGAGCACGACGAGCCGCTGGCCAGCCTGGCCGGCCGGGTGGGCTACCAGTCGGAGGCCGCCTTCAGCCGCGCCTTCAAGCGCATGGTGGGCGTGTCGCCCGGGTCGGTGGTGCGGCGCCGGCAACCGGCCGCCGCGCCCTGATCAGATCTTGGTGATGCGCAGGCCCGCATCCACCAGCATCACCTCGCCGGTGGTCTTGGCGGCGCTCGCGCCCAGGTACCACGCCGTCTCGGCCACGTCTTCGGGGGTGATCACCGCGTCCAGCGCGGCGCGGCCCTTGTACCAGTCGACGCTGCGCTGGTAGGTGTCGGCGCCCAGGCCCTCCTGCAGCCAGGGTGTCTCGACCAGGCCCGGTGCGATGGCATTGACGCGGATCTCCGGCGCCAGCGCGCGCGCCAGGCCCACCGTCATCGCATTCAGCGCACCCTTGGACGCCATGTAAGCCAGCGAGGAGCCGCGCCCCATGATCGAGGCCACCGACGACACATTGACCACGCCCGCGCTGCCGCTCTTGCGCAGGAGCGGCGCCAGCGCGCGCGTCATCTGGTAGGCGCCGATCACGTTCACGGCGTAGATCTTGTGGAAGTCCTCGGCCTCCAGGCCGTCGAGGTTGCGGATGTCGACGAACTTGGTGGTGCCGGCGTTGTTGACCAGCACATCGGCCCGGCCGAAGCGCTGTGCCACCTCGGCTGCCAGGCGCTTGCAGTCCGCGTCTTGCGACACATCGGCCTTGACCACCAGCACCTCGGCCCCCAGCGCCGCGCACTGCGCGGCCACGGCCTCGGCCGGGCCTGCTTCGCGCGAGTAGTTCACGACCACGTTCCAGCCATGGCTCGCATACAGCCGTGCCGTGGCCGCACCAATGCCCGACGACGACCCCGTGACCACGCACACCTTCTTGCCCATGACCGTACTCCTTGCTTGCCGATGAGGGATGGTAAGTCGGGCCTGGGGGCTGGCTCGAAACCTGCTGTTCGGGCTCATCGTGTCCCTTCGCAGGTTCGCTCCATGAACACCCTCATCAAGGCCATCGAAGTCTGGTTGCCCACCGCCGACCGCACCCTGCTCGAGTTCGGTGGCGGCCTGTTCGGGGCCGCGACCGGTTTTGGTGCAAGCAGCCGCGCCATGTGCTTCGGCCGCGGCGAAGGCCTGCCCGGCCGGGCGTGGTTCGACGGCCGGCCCATCGTGCTCAAGCAGTTCGAAGGCTCGTATTTCCGCCGCGCCGAAGCCGCCCGCGAAGCGGGCTACAGCTGCGCCATCGCGGTGCCGGTGTTCGTGGGGGAGCAGCTCAACGCGGTGGTGGTGTTCTTCTGCGGCGGCAACGATGCCGAGGCCAACCTGCACGACGGCGCCGTGGAGCTGTGGCGCAACAACGCGCGCGTCACCAGCGACATGACGCTCGTTGACGGCTACTACGGCGGCGACGCGGCCGAGAGCTTCGAGCCGCTCACGCGCGACACCTACCTGCCGCGCGGCAGCGGCCTGCCCGGCATGGCCTGGCAAAAGGGCGCGGCGGTGCTGATCGACGACCTCGGCCAGACGACCAAGTTCATGCGTGCCGACAGCGCCGCCGAGGCCGGCATCAACCGCGGCCTGGCCGTCCCCTGCAGCTCGTCGACCAGCGACGCCTACGTGCTGGCCCTGCTCTCGACCACGCAGACGCCCATTGCCAAGCGCATCGAGTGCTGGGCCCCGGACGACTCGCGCCATGGCCTGCAGCGCGTGTTCGGCTTCTGCGAGACCGAGGGCGCGCTGCGTGCCTCCGAGGGCGGCACGGTGCTGGCCGGCGCCATCGGCAAGGCCTTCGCCAGCGGCGTGCCGGTCATCAACGAACACGCTGCCACCGAACCCGGCGGCGTGGGCAGCGCCGCCAAGGCGGCGGGGCTGGTGTCGCTGGCCGCGCTGCCGGTGGTCAGCGACGGCGCGGTGTCGGAGGTGGTGGCGCTGTACTTCTGAGCGCCCAGGTGGGCCTCAGAGGGGGCCTCAGGCCAGCGCTTCGAAGGCGCGCAGAGACAGCAGCAGGCCGACGCCGATCACCAGCGCGAGAGCACGGCCTTGCCGCCACAGCTGCGCGCGCGGCAGCGGGCCGCGCTGCTGGCCGAGGACGAACAGCACGAACGACACCGACGCGGCGGTGACGAACACAGTGGCAATGGCAAAGCCGAGTGACGGGGCCTGCTGCTCGCGCTGGGCCATCAGCGTCACGGCCTGGCCGAGAAAGAGGCCGAGGCCGAGCGCCATGGCATGGCGCGTGCGCGAGACGAAAGTGGGGGCTGGAGTACCGCGGTTCATGGGGTGGCATCGTGGCACGGATGGCCTGTTTCCAAGCCCGGCAAATCGTGTCAATTGGCACGCCAGTTCGGACCTTCAGGCCGTGGGCGGCACATGCAGGCTGACGACGCCGACCTCGTCACCCGGCAGGCGCGGGTAGCGCTGCATCACCAGCGGATCGTGGCCGGGCACCAGGTGCTGCGGCGAGTCGGCTGCGGCGGTGATGCGGCCGTGGCCGGCCAGCATGGCGTCACGATCGAAGACGATGGGGAAGGCCCGCGTGCGCTCCACGTTCTCGTAGTAGTGCGCCGCGTCCGAGGCCAGCACCACCCAGCCGCGCGCGGTGCGCACGCGCACCGACTGCAGGCCCTGCGTGTGGCCGCCGATGAGCATCAGCTCCACGCCAGGCGCGAGTTCGCTGTCGCCGCTGTGGAAGACCACGCGGTCGGCGTGCACGTGACGCACCAGGTCGACCACGTCGTTCACCGCATAGGCATGCCGCTGCGCTGGCTGGCACATGCAGCGGCCGGTGGCGAACTGCATC
>NZ_DASSRA010000444.1:0-2696 GCF_035702065.1 Rhizobacter sp. | reverse complement strand
GGCCGAACGCAGCCTGGTGATGCGCGGGATGATGGTCAACTACCTTGCGAGCGACATCGCGAGCTCGGTCGCCGTGCTGGAGCGCCTGCCCGCCGAGGAACGGGCGCAGTGGCTGCCCAAGCTCTCGCGGCGCAACTACCGGTTGAGCCTCGACGTCACGCCGTCTGCCCCGGCCAGCTCGCGCCTCGCCGATTCGGTGGCGCGCGAGCTGTCGCAGGCCTTCGGCGCCAAACGGCCCATCCAGGTCGTCGAGGGCCACACGTCCGCCACCGCCTTGCGCGCCCTGCTCACCCTCGCCGACGGCACGCCACTCGCGGTGGAACTCGACGAACCGCGGCTGCGCATCTCGCCCTGGGCCTGGGCCGCGCTCGCGCTCCAGCTGGCACTGCTGATTGCCTTGAGCGCGTGGGCCGTGCGCACCGCCACCTCACCGCTGAAGCAACTCGCCGACGCCGCCGATCGCCTCAGACCCGACCAAGCCGCGACGCCGCTCACCGAACACGGCCCGAGCGAAGTGGCGCGCGCCGCCGCCGCCTTCAACCGCATGCAGCAGCGCATCGACGTCCACCTCGCCGAGCGCATGCACATCCTCGCCGCCGTCTCGCACGACCTGCAGACACCCATCACCCGCATGCGCCTGCGCGCCGACCTGCTGGACGACAGCGCGCTGCGCGACAAGCTGCACGCCGACCTGGCCCAGATGCAGGCCATGGTGGAAGAAGGCATCGCCTACGCGCGCTCGGCCCAGGCCGCACAGGAGCCGATGCAGCGCACCGACCTGCAGGCGCTGGTGCACAGCATCGTGCTCGACTACACCGATGCCGGCCTGGCCGTGCAGCTCACCGAAGCCGCCGCGCTGCTCGCCGACACCCGGCCGCAGGCGCTGCGCCGGCTGCTCGCCAACCTCATCGACAACGCGCTCAAGTTCGCCGGCAGCGCCGAGGTGCGCCTCACCTCAGACCCGAAGGGCTGGACCCTGCAGGTGCTCGACCGCGGCCCCGGCATCCCCGTCGACCAGATCGAGAAGGTGTTGCAGCCCTTCGTGCGCCTCGAAGACTCGCGCCACCGCAGCACCGGCGGCACCGGGCTGGGCCTGGCCATCGCCCATCAGCTGGCCCAGGGCCTGGGAGGGCAGCTGCAACTCGCTGCGCGTGAAGGCGGCGGCCTCGACGCGCGCTTCTATCGCCCCTCGGTGTAAGGCAGCAGCGCCTTGGCCGCCTCGATGCGCAGGGCCAGTTCGACCGTCTCGTCGCCCATCACCTGCAGCAAGAAGCGCTTTGGATCGAGGCCGGAGCTTGCTGGGCCGGCCGCATCGTTGCGCTTCGACTCACGCACCGGCACGGCCGGCTTCAAGCGGCCGCATGCCGCGGCCCAGGCCGGCGCCGAGATGCTCGCCAGGTGGCTCAGCAGATCGGCCTGGCCTTCGGGGTTGGGCGGGGTGTCGAGCCAGGGCGTGTCGGCGAAGACGGGCGCCAGGTCGGGCGCGACGAAGGCCGACCAGTTGCCGCTGTGTCCCTGCTCGGCCGGCACCCGCGGCGCATGCCGTGGCGCTGCGCCGTCCACGGCGGGCCACAGCCGCACGCGCGTGGCAGCCACCTCGGCCAGGTAGCGCTGGCGCAGCGCGTCGAGGAACACACGCCCTTCGGCCGGCGGCACCGCCGCGGCCAGCGAGAACCACAGCTGCAAGCCGTCGGTGCCGGACACGGCAATCGCCGGCGCCGGCAACTCCAGGTCGGTCTGGACACCTCGCCACACCGCCGCGAGCGCCTCCCAACTCGCCGGCTGCGTCAGTTCCAGCACCAGCGCGCGCACCGCGCCGTCGGGGCCGATCAGATCCTCTGCCGAAGGTGGCAGGTACAGGCGTTGCAACTCGGACGACAAGCGGTTCATGGCGACGACAGGGCACGGCTGGAAGAAGCGCAGAACTCTACCCCTGCCTCGCCATCGACAGCGTCCCCCTTTGACCGGGCCGGGCGGCGCCGCCATCGGTGCGGCGGTGGGCGCCACGGTGGGCGCCCTGTCTCGAGCGGGCCATTCCCGGAGACTCCGACCGCGACGGCCGCTGACGCCTCGCAACCGGTTCTCGAAGGGCGCTACGGCGCCCTCTTTTCGTGGGCCGGCGAGGCCAGCAGCAAGCCCGCGTCGAAGCCCAGCAGCACGCTGGCCAGCTCCAGGCGCTGCCACAGGGCCGGGCGCATCTGCATCACGGCCTCGGGCGTGCGGGCCTGGGCCACCCAGGCGCGGATCTCGGCATGCTGGTCGGCCGTGAGCAGGTGCCGGGCCAGCATCTCGTCCAGGGTCTGCATGGGGCGTGCCTCCTTGCCATCGATTGAGCAAATCTCGGGCCTGCAGGCCCCGCAGGGTCGCTCGTGAAGCGGCCCGGATCGGCCCCTATTCCGGGCATCGCCCCGGCATGGCCGCAGGAACATGGGCACGACGGGCACACCCCGCTGCCCCCGGAGACCTGCCGTGTTCCGCGACCAATCCCAGCTTCGTGACCAGATCGTCTTCCTGCAAGTCGCCGACAGCCACCACATCGGCATGAACGCCAGCCTCTACCTCGCTGCAGCGCGCTCGGTGCGCGAGATCGTCGAGCGCGAACTGGGCGGGCTGCAGATGCGCGAGTTCGCGCTGGACGACGTGCCGGTCCTGCAGACCACGGCAGAGAACATCTACTTCGAGAGCCACGGCCGCTT
>NZ_DASSRA010000443.1:0-2042 GCF_035702065.1 Rhizobacter sp. | reverse complement strand
GCTCGAAGATCAAGCAGGTGGCTTCGGGCCGCTTCGGTGTCACCACCGAGTACCTCGCCTCGGCCGACCAGATCCAGATCAAGATGGCCCAGGGCGCCAAGCCGGGTGAGGGTGGCCAGCTGCCGGGTGGCAAGGTGTCCGAGTACATCGGCAAGCTGCGCTACTCGGTGCCGGGTGTCGGCCTCATCAGCCCGCCGCCCCACCACGACATCTACTCCATCGAAGACCTGGCGCAGCTGATCCACGACCTGAAGAACGCCAACCAGCGCGCCGACATCAGCGTGAAGCTGGTGTCCGAAGTGGGCGTGGGCACCATTGCGACGGGCGTGGCCAAGGCCAAGGCCGACCACATCGTGATCGCCGGCCACGACGGCGGCACCGGCGCCTCGCCCTGGTCGAGCATCAAGCACGCCGGCACGCCGTGGGAGCTGGGCCTGGCCGAGACGCAGCAGACCCTGGTGCTCAACCGCCTGCGCGGCCGCGTGCGCGTGCAGGCCGACGGCCAGATGAAGACGGGCCGCGACGTGGTCATCGGTGCGCTGCTCGGTGCCGACGAGTTCGGCTTTGCCACCGCGCCGCTGGTGGTCGAGGGCTGCATCATGATGCGCAAGTGCCACCTCAACACCTGCCCGGTGGGCGTGGCCACGCAAGACCCGGTGCTGCGTGCCAAGTTCCAGGGCCGTCCCGAGCACGTGGTGAACTACTTCTTCTTCGTTGCCGAAGAAGCGCGCCAGATCATGGCGCAGCTGGGCATTCGCAAGTTCGACGACCTCATCGGCCGCGCCGACCTGCTGGACACCAAGAAGGGCATCTCGCACTGGAAGGCCAAGGGCCTGGACTTCAGTCGCATCTTCCATCAGCCGGTCGCACCGGCCGAGGTGGCGCGCCGCCAGGTCGAGACGCAAGACCACGGCCTGGCCCGTGCGCTCGACGTGAAGCTGATCGAGAAGTGCAAGCCCGCCATCGAGCGTGGCGAGAAGGTGCAGATCATCGAGCAGACGCGCAACGTCAACCGCACGGTGGGTGCCATGCTGTCGGGCGAGCTGGTTCGCCATCACCCCGAGGGCCTGCCGGACGAGACCATCTTCATGCAGATGGAAGGCACGGGCGGGCAGAGCTTCGGCGCCTTCCTGGCCAAGGGCATCACGCTGTACCTGATCGGCGACGCCAACGATTACACCGGCAAGGGCTTGTCGGGTGGCCGCGTGGTGGTACGCCCGAGCATTGACTTCCGCGGCGATGCCACGCGCAACATCATCGTCGGCAACACCGTGCTCTACGGTGCCACCAGCGGTGAGGCCTTCTTCCGTGGCGTGGGTGGCGAGCGCTTCGCGGTGCGCCTGTCGGGTGCGACGGCGGTGGTCGAAGGCACCGGCGACCACGGCTGCGAGTACATGACCGGCGGCACCGTCGCCGTGCTCGGCAAGACGGGCCGCAACTTCGCGGCCGGCATGAGCGGTGGCGTGGCCTACGTGTACGACGAAGATGGCCAGTTCGCTTCGCGCTGCAACACCTCCATGGTGTCGCTCGAGAAGGTGCTGAGCGCCACCGAGCAGGAAGCCAGCTCCGACAAGGCGGTGTGGCACCGCGGCGAGACGGACGAAGCCATCCTCAAAAAGCTTCTCAACGACCACCACCGCTGGACGGGCAGCCTGCGCGCGCGCGACATCCTCGACCACTGGGCTGAGGCACGCGGCAAGTTCGTGAAGGTGTTCCCCAACGAGTACAAGCGCGCCCTGGGCGAGATGAACGCGGCCAAGCAGGCCGGCGACACCATTGCCAAAGCAAAGGCCACCGACAAGCCCGCCGGCAAGACCAGCCGCGCCAAGGCCTGAACACAAGACGCGAAGGATCAGACAGCATCATGGGAAAAGTCACCGGCTTCATGGAGTATGAGCGCTTGGAAGAGGGCTACGAGCCCGTCCAGAAGCGCGTCAAGAACTACAAGGAATTCGTCATTGGCCTGAAGGAAGACGAAGCCAAGATCCAGAGCGCCCGCTGCATGGACTGCGGCACGCCGTTCTGCAACAACGGCTGCCCGG
>NZ_DASSRA010000442.1:0-4758 GCF_035702065.1 Rhizobacter sp. | reverse complement strand
GAACGCGACCGACATGGAGATGGCGCGCCAGCTGGCCAATGTGGCCGGCGAGCCGTGGCGCCACAAGCCGGCGCTGATCGCCAAGATCGAGCGCAGCGAGGCGATCCCCGTGCTGGAGTCCATCATCAAGGCCAGCGACGGCATCATGGTGGCGCGCGGCGACCTGGCGGTGGAAGTGGGCAACGCGGCCGTGCCGGCGTTGCAGAAGCGCATGATCAAGGCGGCGCGCGACATGGACCGCGTGGTCATCACCGCCACGCAGATGATGGAGTCGATGATCGTCAACCCGGTGCCCACGCGCGCCGAGGTGAGCGACGTGGCCAACGCGGTGATCGACGGCACCGACGCGGTGATGCTGAGCGCCGAGACGGCCGCCGGCAAGTACCCGGTCGAGACGGTCGAGATGATGGCCAGCATCTGCGTCGAAGCCGAAGCCGCCGAAGAGATCGCGCTCGATGCGAGCTTCACCAACAAACGGTTCGGCCGCATCGACCAGTCGATCGCCATGGGCGCGCTCTTTACCGCCTACCACCTGGGCTGCAAGGCCATCCTCGCGCTCACCGAGTCGGGCTCGACGGCGCTGTGGATGAGCCGGCACAAGATCCACGTGCCCATCTTCGGGCTGACGTCGCAGCTCGGCAGCCAGCGCCGCATGACGCTGTTCCGCAACGTGAGCCCGCTGCTCATGCCCAACTTCACCGACCGCGACGAGGCACTCAAGCACGCCGAGGCGCTGCTGGTGAGCAACGGGGTGCTCAAGCCCGGCGACACCTACGCCATCACCTGCGGCGAGCCGATGGGCTACCCCGGTGGCACCAACATGCTGAAGGTCTGCCTGGTCAGCTGAGTGGAGGTCGGCACAGCGGCTGCTGTGCCTGCAGCGCCACAATCGGGCCATGGACACCACCCTCACCCTTGATGACATCCGCGCGGCCGCACAACGGCTGCGCGGCCATGTTCTCGAAACCCCCTGCCTGCCCTCTCGCACCTTGAGCAGCCTGATCGGCTGCGAGGTCTTCCTCAAGTTCGAGAACCTCCAGTTCACCGCCTCCTTCAAGGAGCGCGGCGCCCTCAACAAGATTGCCCAGCTGGACGACGAGGCCCGCTCGCGGGGCGTGCTCGCCGTCTCGGCCGGCAACCATGCGCAAGGCGTGGCGTATCACGCGCAGCGCCTGGGCCTGCCCGCCACCATCGTGATGCCGCGCTTTGCAGCGCCCGTGAAGGTGTCCAACACGCGCCGCTTCGGGGCCCAGGTGATCCTGCAGGGCGACACCTTCGACGATGCGCGCAAGTTCGGCCTGGAGCTGGCGCGAGAGCGCAACCTCACTGTCATCCACCCGTACGACGATCTGGCCATCGCGGCAGGGCAGGGCACCATCGGCCTGGAGATGCTGGCGCAGCAGCCCGCGTTGGACACGCTGGTCGTGGCCATCGGCGGTGGCGGGCTCATCGGCGGCATTGCAACCGCAGCGCGAGCACTCAAGCCCGGCATCGAAGTCATCGGTGTGCAGACGGAGCGCTTCCCTGCGGCCTGGAACGCCAAGCATGGCGGTTCGCTCGACGTGCAGCAGGCGACCATCGCCGACGGCATCGGCGTGAAGGCGCCGGGGGAGCTGACGCTGCCGCTGATCCAGCAACACGTGAACGAGGTACTGCTGGTCGGCGAAGACGACATCGAACAGGCCATCGTGATGCTGCTCGAGATCGAGAAGACCGTGGTCGAAGGCGCGGGCGCGGTGGGCCTGGCGGCGCTGATGAAGCACCGCGAGCGCTTCGCGGGGCGCAAGGTCGGCCTGGTGCTGTCAGGCGGCAACATCGACCCGCTGGTGCTGGCCGAGATCATCGAGCGCGGCATGGTCAAGTCGGGCCGGCTGGCGCGGCTCAAGCTGGACGTGCGCGACGTGCCGGGCGCGCTGGCCGACGTGGCGACGCTGCTGGGCCGGCTCGGCGCCAACATCGACGAGGTGCAACACCAGCGCGCCTTCAGCTCGGTGTCGGTCGAGCGGGTTCAGATCGAGGTGGTGGTGCACACGCAGGGCGTGGAGCACATCGAGGAGATTCTGGTCGCGATGCGCGCGGCCGGCTACCGCGCCGAACGCATCGGCTGACTTGCGTCTCAGCGCTCGCTGCGCACGCTGTCGATCATCGCAGCCACCGCCGGCGACATGTTCAGGGGCACGAGATCCAGTTCGCGCAGTTCCGGTGACATCACGCGGAACAGCTCATCGGCAAAGCTGTGGCCAATGGCCTCGATGCCGTCGAAGTCCATCTCCGCGCGGCGGAACGCATTGAGCCGGGCCGCCACGCGACGGGCCTGCGCGCGTGAGTCGAGGCCGGCCAGCGGCGAGGCCATCAGGCGCAGCGGCACCACGGTGCGCTCGAAGCCGAAGCCTTGGCCGCTCAGGCTGTGGGCGCGCAGCACCGATTCCAGCGTTCGGGTCGTGTCCAGCGCGATCGCGGCGTAGACGGAGGTGCCCTGGTGCTTGAGTGCACGGCCGGGGCGCCAGCCTTGGCCTTCCCACTCGCGGTGCTGGAAGGCTGTCTCGTTGGCGTGCAGGTCGAACACGTCGGCCAGTCGCGAGGTGAAGAAGAGGCCGCGGCCGGCGTGGCGTGCCGGCTGGCTGGTCAGCTTGCCCTTGCTGAGTTCGAGCATGGCGAGCGTGGGGTCGGTGAGCGAGAACGAGCGCGACAGCTGATCGAACACGCCGCAGCCGTCGTCCGATACCAGCAGCTGCACGTGGCTGGGCGTCTGGCGCAGCGAGACCGTCACGCTGCTGCCACCGCTGTGGTCGATGGCGTTGTTGAGCAGTTCGCCGAAGGTGTGCTGCGCCATGCGCTGCACTTGGGTCGGCAAGGTGAAGAAGGGGGCGAAGTCGCGCGCCCAGGGCAGGTCTTCCTGCAGCCCGGCGAGCGGGTAGCGCTTGACCACCTGGCGCAGCAGGCCGGGGCGGAAATGGGGGCGGCGCACCGTGCCTTCGCGCTGCAGCCAGCCGAGCTGCACGAGGCGCTGCAGCGCCTTGTTCGCGGTGCCGCGGCTCACGCCCGTGATCTGCATCACGTGCGGGGCCAGGTCATGCGGGTGGCTCACTGCGGCAGCGGTGATGGTGAGCGTCAGAGCGTTCAGGTCGAGTCGTGCCATGGCGGTTGCCCGGTCGTCGTATGGGCGTCCAGTGTCGGCCGCGGTGAGCCCGACTGAAGCGGGAAAAGCAAGGCCTTTTCCGCCCAATTGCCGGGCCTTCCCCCGCAAGGCGGACCCCGCCCCCCAGACGCGGGACGCATCGCCGCGAAAGGGTTTTCACGGGGCGTGCTCGGTACAATCTCCGGAGTTTCAGTGCGGTTTCGTTCCGCTCTGCAGGCTCGTGCGCGATGCGCCTGGCCGACACCGTTTTCATCACTTCCGGACACGACCATGCCACTCGTTTCGATGCGCCAACTGCTGGACCACGCCGCTGAAAACGGCTACGGCATCCCGGCTTTCAACGTCAACAACCTGGAGCAAGTGCAGGCCGTGATGGCCGCGGCCGATGAAACCGGCGCCCCGGTGATCCTGCAGGCCAGCGCCGGGGCCCGCAAGTACGCCGGCGAGCCTTTCATCAAGCACCTGATCCAGGCCGCCACCGAGGCCTACCCGCACATCCCACTGGTGATGCACCAGGACCACGGCACCACGCCCACGGTGTGCGAAGGCGCCATCACCCTGGGCTTCGGCTCGGTGATGATGGACGGCTCGCTGCGCGAAGACGGCAAGACCCCGGCCGACTTCAACTACAACGTCGACGTGACCCGCCGCGTGGTGCAGATGGCGCACAAGGTCGGTGTGACCGTCGAAGGTGAACTCGGCTGCCTGGGCAACCTGGAGACGGGTGACGCCGGCGAAGAAGACGGCATCGGCGCCGAAGGCAAGCTCGACCACAGCCAGATGCTGACCGACCCTGAAGAAGCGGCCGTGTTCGTGCGCGAGACCCAGCTCGATGCACTCGCCATCGCCATCGGCACCAGCCACGGCGCCTACAAGTTCTCGCGCAAGCCCACGGGCGACATCCTCGCGATCTCGCGCGTGAAGGAGATCCACAAGCGCATTCCCAACACGCACCTGGTGATGCACGGTTCGTCGTCGGTGCCGGCCGATCTGCTGGCCATCATCAACCAGTACGGCGGCAAGATCAAAGAGACCTACGGCGTGCCGATCGAAGAGATCCAGGAAGCCATCAAGTTCGGCGTGCGCAAGATCAACATCGACACCGACATCCGCCTGGCCATGACCGGCGCGGTGCGCAAGTTCCTGGCCGAGAACCCCGACAAGTTCGACGCCCGTGAGTGGCTCAAGCCCGCCCGTGAAGCCGCCAAGGCGGTGTGCAAGGCGCGCTACCAGCAGTTCGGCTGCGAAGGCCAGGGCGGCAAGATCAAGCCGCAGACCCTGGTGCAGGTCGCGCAGCGCTACGCGAAGGGTGAACTGGCCCAGACGGTCGTCTGATGGCGCAGGCCCTGCTCCAATCGACGCTCACCTCCCTGCCGCTGCTCGCGCGCGGCAAGGTGCGCGACAACTACGCCGTCGGTGATGACCGCATCCTCATGGTCGCTTCGGATCGCCTGAGCGCGTTCGACGTGATCATGGGCGAGCCGATTCCCGGCAAGGGCGAACTGCTCACGCAGATGGCGCTGTTCTGGTTCGGCAAGCTCGGCCACGTCTGCCCCAATCACCTGACCGGCGTGGCGCCGGAAAGCGTGGTGACTGCCGCCGAAGTGCCGCAGGTCAAG
>NZ_DASSRA010000441.1:0-2438 GCF_035702065.1 Rhizobacter sp. | reverse complement strand
CAGGAAGTGTAGTGAAGTGTGTGCCGGACGCCTGCGCTGGGCATCCTCAGGGCGGATGAGGGCCTGTCCGTGGGATATGTGCTGATCTGGATTGGGTCGCCAGGGCGCACTGGCGCACGGGCGCGAGGGCCGGTCGGGCAGGTCGCTGGGAGGCAAAGGCGAGACCTGGCCCCGACGCGTGCAGATTCCAGTGCTGATTGAGCTTGACGTCGTCTACTTCCGCAATGCCGCGATCTCGCCCTGCACCAGGGAGACCGTTTCATGGATGGAGCGTCCGTACTTGTTGATGACGGGCTTGACTTTGTTGCGCAGCTTTGCCAACTCGTCCGCAGACGGCTTTGTGACCTGGACGCCGTTCTTCTCCAGACTTTCCAGGGCTGAAGAGGCCGCCTCTCGCGACTTGGCTCGCTGGAAAGTGGCCGATTCTTGGACCGCTTCAGTGATGGCCTTGCGATCCTCGGCAGACAAGGTCTCCCACACCTTGCCGCTGACCAGCACGGACTGAGGGTTGTACTGATGATGGGTCAGCGCGAGGTGAGGTTGGGACTCGTACAGCTTGGCGGCAAGGATGGTCGCCACCGGGTTCTCCTGGCCATCGACAGTCTTCTGTGAAAGCGCCGCCGGTAGTTCATTGAACGGCAGCGGGACCGCGGTGGCTCCCAGTGCTGCAACCCATTCCGTGTTGATCGGGTTGGGAATGACGCGCAGCTTCAAGCCCTCGAGGTCCTCCGCCTTGATGATGGGCCGTTTGGAGTTTGAGATATCACGGAAGCCAAGTTCGAAGTACCCCAGGCCCACAAGGCCGCTCCCAGCCAGTTTGGAGTGCAGAGCGGCGGCCGTGGTGCCATTGAGAACTGCGTCGGCTTCTGCGATGGAATTGATCATGAAGGGCAGGTCAAAGACGGCAAACTCCGGCTGCACGCCCGCCAGGATGCCTGAATTCATTGACGCCATCTCCAGGGATCCCCCTTGCAATGCCGCCAGGCACGCCTGGTCGTTGCCGAGCTGGCCGCCGGGAGTCACCGCGATCTTCAATCGTCCTGAGGTCTTGGCTGCCACCAGCTGCGCGAGGCGCTCCATCCCCAGCACGATGGGGTGGCCCTTCGCGTTCTGATTGGCAAAGCGCAAGGTGCGTGCCTCAGCCCGAGCCGATGCCGCGAACATGCAGGCGCCCGCACAAGCCGCCATGGATTTCAGGAATTTGCGTCTCATCTTGCTTCTCCGGGAGGTGGAAGGGTGATGTGCCAACCAGGCGCCGAGGGCGGCCAGAGGGGGCGGCCGGGCGCCATGCACTAGACCAGGCGAAATGTGGACACAGTAGCCGCCAGCAGCCGTGACTGCTCCTTGAGATGCTCGGCGGCTGCGCTGGATTGCTCGACCAAGGCAGAGTTCTGCTGCGTCATGTGATCGATCTCGCCGACTGCCGCATTGATTTCGCCGATTCCGGTGGCCTGCACCTGAGCTGTCTCGGAAATCTCGCCGATCATCGAACTCACCTTCCGAACGAGGTTGACGATGTCGTCCATGGTCCGGCCTGCATCGCCGACCAGGTTCGCTCCCGCATCGACATGCCCGGATGACTTCTCGATCAGGCTCTTGATCTCTTTCGCGGCAGTTGCTGCTCGCTGCGCGAGCGACCTGACCTCCGACGCAACGACTGCGAAGCCGCGACCCTGTTCGCCTGCGCGTGCAGCTTCGACCGCCGCATTGAGCGCGAGGATGTTGGTCTGGAACGCGATGCCATCGATGACGCCGGTGATGTCGGCGATCTTGCGTGAACTGCCCGATATCTCATTCATCGTGTCGACCACGCGGGCGACGACGTCGCCGCCACGCGATGCGGCCTCGGAGGTGCTTTTCACCAGGATGCTTGCATCATGGAAGAACTGCTTGGATTGGACAGTGGAGCCCGTGAGCCGTTCCACCGACGCCGCGGTGAGTTGCAGGTTCGATGCCGCGCGCTCCGTCCGCTGACTCAGGTCAAACGTGCCTACCGCCACCTCCGTGCTGGCAGTCTGGATGTTGTCGGCAGCCTGCGAGATCCCCGAGACCACGTTGCGAAGCTGTTCCTGCATGCTTGCGAGGCTCTGCAGCAGCCGGGACACCTCGGTCGGGCCGGCGGGGTCGATCGGCGTGCGGAGGTCCCCGTCGGCAATGCGTTCCGAGATGCCGATGGCCTGTTCGATCGGCCCTGAGACGCTGCGCAAGATCGCTCCCGCGAGCACAACACCGGCACTCACTGCGACCAGCACTGCAGCCAGTGTGAACACCTGCGCGCCGCGTGCGACCGACGCGGCGTGGCGGTACGAACTTTCATTCAATTCGCCCTCGAGCTTGAGCAGCGCGGCCGTCTGCGCCCGCCAAGCACTTTCTGCCGGCACCACGGCTCGCGTCAGCGCATCAGTGGCGCCGAGGCTGTCACCCGACTTGCCCAATGC
>NZ_DASSRA010000440.1:0-4702 GCF_035702065.1 Rhizobacter sp. | reverse complement strand
CTGGAACGCCGGCTGCAGGCGCTGATGGTGCCCAGCTCGCCGCCGGTGACCGGCCCGGTGGGTTCCGGCTTCGGCTTCCGGCCCGACCCTTTCACCGGCCACAGCGCCTTGCACACCGGGCTCGACTTCCCGGCCGAATCCGGCACGGCCATCAGCGCGGCGGCCGGCGGCGTGGTGGTCAACGTGAGCCGCCACCCTGCCTACGGCCAGATGGTGGAACTTGATCACGGCAACGGCCTGATGACCCGCTATGCCCACGCGTCCAAGATCCTGGTCAAGCAAGGCGACCTGGTGCGCCGCGGCCAGCTCATCGCCGAGGTGGGCACCACCGGCCGCTCCACCGGCCCGCACCTGCACTTCGAGGTGCTGGTGGAAGGCGTGCCGCAAGACCCGGTGAAGTTCCTCTCCGGCGGCCCGGGTTCGCGGGACCGTTCCACCGCGCAGGCTTCGTCTTCGCAGCGCCGCTGAGCCGGGGGTACCCGTCCCCGGAGTACCGGTGCCACCCGCCGGGCGGGTACTCAGCCGCCTTGGGGTGGCCCGGCGCCGGCTGGGCCGGCCAGTGATAGACTCGCGCGCCGCCTCGGGTGGTGGCGCGGCGGAGACCGAGTCGCGCTGAGTGTCCACGGGGCTTGCACCGCGGCGGCCTGCCCCAACATCTGCCCGGCATCGTTTGTGATGCTCCTGCGCAAACCTGCGCTGGGTCCGACTCAGCACTCCTCATGTTGCCCAAGCTCCTGACCTCGATTTTCGGCAGTCGCAATGAGCGGCTGCTCAAACAATACCGGCACGTGGTCCAGCAGATCGCTGCCCTGGAGCCATCGCTGGAAAAGCTCAGCGACGACCAGTTGCGCGCCAAGACCGCCGAGTTCCGCGAGCGGCTGGCCAAGGGCGCCACGCTGAACGACCTGCTGCCCGAGGCCTTTGCGGTGGCCCGCGAGGGCGGCAAGCGCGTCTTGAAGATGCGCCACTTCGACGTGCAGATGCTGGGCGGCATGGTCCTGCACAACGGCAAGATCGCCGAGATGCGCACCGGCGAGGGCAAGACCCTGGCGGCCACCTTGCCCGTGTACCTGAATGCCCTGGCCGGCAAGGGCGTGCACGTCGTCACCGTGAACGATTACCTGGCCCGGCGCGATGCCGAGTGGATGGCCCGGCTCTACAACTTCCTGGGCCTTACGGTGGGCGTGAACCTGCCGCACATGCCGCGCGAGGAAAAGCAGGCCGCCTACGCCGCCGACGTGACCTACGGCACCAACAACGAATTCGGCTTCGACTACCTGCGCGACAACATGGTGTACGAAGTGGCCGACCGCGTGCAGCGCGGCCTCAACTACGCCATCGTCGACGAGGTGGACTCAATCCTGATCGACGAAGCCCGCACGCCGCTCATCATCAGCGGCCAGGCCGAAGACCAGACCGAGGTCTACCTCAAGATCAATGCCATCTCGCCGCAACTGAAAAAGCAGATCGGCGAGGCCGACCCGCGCACCGGCGAGGGCGTCATCGAGCCGGGCGACTTCACGGCGGATGAGAAGTCGCACCAGGTCTACCTGACTGAGGCCGGCCACGAAAACGCCGAGCGGCTGCTCACCCAGGCCGGCCTGCTGGCCGAGGGCGCCTCGCTGTACGACGCCGCCAACATCACGCTGATGCACCACCTGTACGCCTCGCTGCGGGCGCATCACCTGTACCACCGCGACCAGCATTACGTGGTGCAAAAGGGCGAGCGTGGCCTGGAGGTCGTGATCGTCGATGAATTCACCGGCCGCCTGATGACGGGCCGGCGCTGGTCGGACGGCCTGCACCAGGCCGTGGAAGCCAAGGAACGCGTGCCCATCCAGCCCGAGAACCAGACGCTGGCTTCCATCACGTTCCAGAACTACTTCCGCATGTACGGCAAGCTGGGCGGCATGACCGGCACGGCCGACACCGAGGCGTACGAGTTCCAGGAGATCTACGGCCTGGAGACCGTGGTCATCCCGCCCAACCGCAGCATGATCCGCCGCGACGAGCTGGACTTGGTCTACAAGAGCGCCAAGGAAAAGTACGAGGCGGTCATTGCCGACATCCGCGACTGCTACGAGCGCGGCCAGCCGGTGCTGGTGGGCACCACGTCGATCGAGAACTCCGAGCTGGTCTCCGGCCTGCTGGACAAGGCCAAGCTGCCGCACCAGGTGCTGAACGCCAAGCAGCACGCCCGCGAGGCCGAGATCGTGGCCCAGGCCGGGCGGCCCAAGATGATCACCATCGCCACCAACATGGCGGGCCGCGGCACCGACATCGTGCTGGGCGGCAATGTGGAGAAGCAGGAGCAGTTGCTGGAGGCGGACGAGTCGGTGCCGGCCGAGGACAAGGCCCGCCGCATCGCGCAGCTGCACAGCGAATGGCAGGGCCTGCACGACCAGGTGAAGCAGAGCGGCGGCCTGCGCATCATCGCGACCGAGCGGCACGAGAGCCGCCGCATCGACAACCAGTTGCGCGGCCGCTCCGGCCGCCAGGGCGACCCGGGCTCGTCGCGCTTCTACCTCTCGCTGGAAGACCCGCTGATGCGCATCTTCATGGGCGACCGCGTGCGCGCCATCATGGAGCGCCTGAAGATGCCCGACGGCGAGGCCATCGAGGCCGGCATGGTGACCCGCTCCATCGAGACCGCGCAGCGCAAGGTGGAAGCGCGCAACTTCGACATGCGCAAGCAGCTGCTCGAATACGACGACGTGGCCAACGACCAGCGCAAGGTCATCTACCAGCAGCGCAACGAGCTGCTGGAGGCCAGCGACCTGAAGGCGCAGGTGGCCCCCCTGCGCCGCGGCGCCATGACCGACGTGGTGCGCACCTACGTGCCGGCCGAGAGCGTCGAAGAGCAATGGGAGCTGGCCGCGCTGGAGAAGACCCTGCGCGACGAATGGCAGGTGGACGTGGCGCTCAAGGCCGAGGTGGACAAGAGCGAGGCCATCACCGACGAGGACATCGTCGAGCGCGTGGTCAAGGCAGCCGACGAGGGCTTTGAGAAGAAGCTGGCCGTGGTGGGTGCCGAACAGTTTGCCGCCTTCGAGCGCATGGTGCTGCTGCAGTCGCTGGACTCGCACTGGCGCGAGCACTTGGCCGCGCTGGACTACCTGCGCCAGGGCATCCACCTGCGCGGCTACGCGCAGAAGAACCCCAAGCAGGAATACAAGCGCGAGGCCTTCGAGCTGTTTTCGCAGCTGCTCGACGTGGTGAAGATGGACGTGACGCGCATGCTGATGACCGTGCGCATCCAAACCAACGAGGAGGCTGCCCGCGCGGCCGAGGCCATCGAGGAACGCGCCGAGCACATCGGCAACGTCACCTACACCCACCCCGAGGAAGACGGCAGCGTGGTGCAGGACAGCGATGTGGCCACCGCGGTGGCCCAGCGCCTGGGCAGCAGGGCGGCCGCCGCAGCGGTGGCTGGCGCGGACGGCCTGCCGCGCGTGGGCCGCAACGACCCTTGCCCCTGCGGCAGCGGCAAGAAGTACAAGCAATGCCACGGCAAGCTGGCCTGATCCCGCTTTTGTCCTTGTAGAGATCCGTCCGAGCGGAGGCTTCCATGCCCGTCAACCTGACTGTCACCCCACCTGAAGCCCTGCATCCGGTGGGGGGGGTGCGCATCGGCACGGCCATGGCCGGCGTGCGCAAGGCCAACCGGCGCGATGTCACCGTGGTGGCGCTGGACGTGGGCGCGGCGGTGGCCGGCGTCTTCACGCAAAACCGCTTCTGTGCCGCGCCCGTGCAGCTGTGCCGCCGGCACCTGGCCACCGAGCTGGGCATGCGCGCGCTGCTCATCAACACCGGCAATGCCAACGCCGGCACGGGCGACGACGGCCTGCAGCGGGCGCAAGCCACCTGCACGGCGCTGGCCCAGCTGATGGCCGTGGCGCCGGAGCAGGTGCTGCCGTTCTCCACCGGCGTGATCATGGAAACGCTGCCCAGCGAGCGCATCATCGCGGGCCTGCCGGCCGCCATCGCCAGCCTGGGTGCCGACGGCTGGGCCGAGGCCGCCCAGGCCATCATGACCACCGACACCGTGCCCAAGGCGGCCTCGCGCCAGGTGGTGATCGGCGGGCAGACGGTCACCGTGACCGGCATCGCCAAGGGCGCCGGCATGATCCGCCCCAACATGGCCACCATGCTGGGCTTCATTGCCACCGATGCGGTGATCGCGCCGCACTTGATGGATGCGCTGGTGCGGGAGGCGGCCGACCGCTCCTTCAACCGCATCACCATCGACGGCGACACCTCCACCAACGACTCCTTCGTGCTGATCGCCACGCACCGCGCCGGCCATGCGCCCATTGCCCAACTCGACAGCCCCGAGGGCCGGGCGCTGAGCGACACCGTGTTCGCCGTGGCCGAGCAGTTGGCGCAGGCCATCGTGCGCGACGGCGAGGGCGCCACCAAGTTCATCACCGTGCGCATCTACGGCGGCCGCACCGAGGCCGAATGCCGCCTGGCGGCCTACGCCATCGCGCACTCGCCGCTGGTGAAAACTGCCTTCTTCGCCAGCGACCCCAACCTGGGCCGCATCCTGGCCGCCGTGGGCTACGCCGGCATCCCCGACCTCGACCAGAGCCGCATCGAGCTGTTCCTCGACGACGTGCACGTCGTCAGGCGCGGCGGCCGCAATCCGTCGTACCGCGAGGAGGACGGCCAGCGCGTGATGAAGCAAAGCGAGATCACGGTG
>NZ_DASSRA010000439.1:0-4901 GCF_035702065.1 Rhizobacter sp. | reverse complement strand
TGACGGTGCCGGCCACGACGATCCAGTCCGAAATCGAGTCGCGCCTGAAGAAGCTGTCGAAGACGGTGCGCGCCGACGGCTTCCGCCCCGGCAAGGTGCCGATGAGCGTCGTCGCCCAGCGCTACGGCTACTCGGTGCAGTACGAGGTGATGAACGACAAGGTCGGCCAGGCCTTCCAGCAGGCCACCAACGAAGCCAACCTGCGTGTTGCCGGCCAGCCCCGCATCACCGAAAAGGAAGCCGCGCCTGAGGGCCAGATGGCTTTCGACGCCACTTTCGAGGTCTATCCCGAGGTGAAGCTGGGCGACCTGAGCACTGCCGAGATCGAGCGTGTCAGCACCGAGGTGACTGAAGCGGCCATCGACAAGACGCTCGACATCCTGCGCAAGCAGCGCCGCACCTTCGCCCAGCGCGCCCAGGCCGAAGCGGCTGGCGAGGGCGATCGCGTCACCATCGACTTCGAAGGCAAGATCGACGGCGTGCCCTTCGACGGCGGCAAGGCCGAAGGCTTCCAGTTCATCATCGGCGAAGGCCAGATGCTGGAACAGTTCGAGAAGGCCGTGCGCGGCATGAAGACCGGCGACTCCAAGACCTTCCCGCTGCAGTTCCCCGAGGACTACCAGGGCAAGGACGTGGCTGGCAAGGAAGCTGACTTCATGGTCACGCTGAACAAGGTCGAAGCCCAGAACCTGCCCGAGGTGAACGAAGCCCTGGCCAAGGCGCTTGGCATTGCCGACGGCACCGTGGAAGGCCTGCGCGCCGACATCAAGAAGAACCTCGAGCGCGAAGTGAAGTTCCGCGTGCTGGCACGCAACAAAGCCGCGGTGATGGATGCGGTGGCCAAGAGCGCCGAGCTCGACCTGCCGACCTCTCTGGTCAAGGGCGAAACCGACCGCATGATCGAGAACGCCCGCGCCGACTTGAAGAAGCGCGGCATCAAGGACGCCGACAAGGCCCCGATCCCCGAGGAGCTCTTCAAGCCCCAAGCCGAGCGCCGCGTGCGCCTGGGCCTGGTGGTGGCCGAGCTGGTTCGTGCCAACAACCTGCAGGCCAAGCCCGAGCAGTTGCAGGCTCACATCGAAGAGATGGCCCAGAGCTACGAGAAGCCGGCTGAAGTGGTGCGCTGGTACCTGAGCGACCGCAACCGCATGGCCGAGGTCGAGGGGGTTGTGATCGAGAACAACGTCACGGACTACGTTCTCTCCAAGGCCAAAGTGACCGACAAGGCGCTGCCGTTCGACGAACTGATGGCCGGCTGATCGCCGCTTCGTTCACGCGAAGAGGGCGCCGGGCCGAAAGGCTCTGGCGCCCTTGTTGTTTGTTGTGATGGTTTGCATGGCGTCTCTCTTGACGCGACATAATCCGACCCAACCTGTACCGATCATTCTTCAAGGACACGTCACATGAGCGCGCTGGACACACAAGGCTTGGGCATGGTGCCCGTCGTCATCGAACAGTCGGGCCGCGGCGAGCGCGCCTACGACATCTACAGTCGCTTGCTGCGCGAGCGCATCATCTTCCTGGTCGGCCCCGTCACCGACCAAACCGCCAGCCTGGTGGTGGCGCAGTTGCTCTTCCTGGAGAGCGAAAACCCCGACAAGGACATCCACTTCTACATCAACTCGCCGGGCGGTTCGGTCACGGCCGGCATGTCGATCTTCGACACCATGGAGTTCATCAAGCCCGACGTCTCCACCATGTGCGTCGGCATGGCTGCCAGCATGGGCTCCTTCCTGCTGATGGCCGGTGCCAAGGGCAAGCGCTTCTCATTGCCGAATGCGCGCGTCATGATCCACCAGCCTTCGGGCGGCGCGCAGGGCCAGGCCACGGATATCGAGATCCACGCCCGCGAGATCCTCAAGACCCGCGAGCAGCTCAACAAGATCTACGCCGAGCGCACGGGCCAGCCGCTGGAGAAGATCCGCGCCGACATGGAACGCGACTTCTTCATGGACCCGGAAGAAGCAAAGGCTTATGGGCTGATCGACCAGGTCGTGAACAGACGCGCAGTTCCGGGTGCCGCCACCTGACACCAAACCACTGGGGCAACGCCCGTAACAGCGATCAAAACGGGGCCTTTTTTCCCTCCTAGGCCCCGTTTTCTTTTGCTCTATCATCCACTCAGCCTCTTCTACGCCTCAGCGCCCCCCATACATGGCCGAAAAAAAAGGCTCCTCCAGCGAGAAAGTTCTTTACTGCTCCTTTTGCGGCAAAAGCCAGCATGAGGTGAAGAAGCTCATCGCAGGCCCATCGGTTTTCATCTGCGACGAGTGCATCGAGCTGTGCAACGACATCATTCGCGATGAAGTTCCAGCAGACACCCCCGAGGCCCGCGCTGCGAAGTCCGACCTGCCGGTCCCGAGCGACATCAAGGCGAGCCTCGATCAGTACGTGATCGGCCAGGAGGCGGCCAAGCGCACGCTCGCGGTGGCCGTCTACAACCACTACAAGCGCCTCAAGCACATGGCCACCACCAAGGACGAGGTGGAACTGGCCAAGAGCAACATCCTGCTGATCGGGCCCACGGGCTCCGGCAAGACCTTGCTGGCGCAGACCCTGGCGCGCCTGCTCAACGTGCCCTTCGTGATCGCTGACGCCACCACGCTGACCGAAGCCGGTTACGTGGGCGAGGACGTCGAAAACATCATCCAGAAGCTGCTGCAGAACTGCAACTACGACGTCGACAAGGCGCAGCGCGGCATCGTCTACATCGACGAGATCGACAAGATCTCGCGCAAGGCCGACAACCCCTCCATCACACGCGACGTGTCGGGCGAGGGCGTGCAGCAGGCCTTGCTGAAGCTGGTCGAAGGGACCATGGCTTCCGTGCCGCCGCAAGGTGGCCGCAAGCACCCCAACCAGGACTTCCTGCAGATCGACACGACCAACATCTTGTTCATCTGTGGCGGTGCGTTCGACGGGCTGGAGAAGGTGATCCAGAACCGCTCCGAGAAGTCGGGCATCGGCTTCGGCGCCACGGTGCACACCAAGAGCGAGAAGCGGGTGTCCGAAGTCTTCCGCGAAGTCGAGCCCGAAGACCTGATCAAGTTCGGCTTGATCCCCGAACTGGTCGGTCGCCTGCCTGTGGTGGCCACGCTGGGTGAACTGACCGAAGAGGCGATGGTGCAGATCCTCACCGAGCCGAAGAACGCGCTGGTCAAGCAGTACCAGAAGCTCTTCGCCATGGACGGCGTGGAGCTTGAGATCCGCCCATCTGCGTTGACCGCCATCTCGCGCAAGGCGCTGGCCCGCAAGACCGGCGCCCGCGGCCTGCGCTCGATCATGGAATTGAGCCTGATCGACACCATGTTCGAATTGCCCACACTGGACGGTGTGGCCAAGGTGGTGCTCGACGAGCACACCATCGAAGAGAACGCCAAGCCCCTGTTGGTGTACCGCGAACAGGCGAAGGCCAGTGCCTGAGCCCGTCTCGCTGCTGAGACTGAGGATCCTGAATGGCCCGTGCGCAGTAAGGCGCGGGCATCTTGCAAATGAACGCTCGGGCCCTATGTGGGCTTGAGAAAGAGAGGTTCCAATGTCCGGACATCCCGTTTTGCCTGCTGAACCGATCACGATGCCGCTGCTTCCGCTGCGCGACGTGGTGGTGTTCCCCCACATGGTGATCCCGCTGTTCGTGGGTCGCCCCAAGTCCATCAAGGCACTCGAAGCTGCGATGGAAGCCGGTCGCCAGATCATGCTGGTGGCGCAGCGTGCTGCCGGCAAGGACGAGCCCAAGCCTGACGACATGTTCGAGGTCGGCTGCGTCTCCAGCATCCTGCAGATGCTCAAACTGCCCGACGGCACGGTGAAGGTGCTGGTCGAAGGCATCCAGCGCGCCAACACCTTGTCCATCAGTGACAACGGCGAACACTTCATGGCCGAGGTGAGCCCTGTGCCGCCCGAGACCGACGCCAAGCCGGAAGTCGAAGCCCTTCGCCGCGCGGTGACGCAACAGTTCGACCAGTACGTCAAGCTCAACAAGAAGATCCCGCCGGAGATCCTCACCTCCATCGCGGGCATCGACGATGCTGGTCGCCTGGCGGACACCATCGCGGCGCACTTGCCCCTCAAGCTCGAGAACAAGCAGTCGGTGCTCGACCTCTTTGCCGTCGACAAGCGGCTGGAGAAGCTGCTCGAGCAGCTCGAGCACGAAGTCGACATCCTGCAGGTTGAAAAGCGCATCCGTGGCCGCGTCAAACGCCAGATGGAGAAGAGCCAGCGCGAGTACTACCTGAACGAGCAGGTCAAGGCCATCCAGAAGGAACTCGGTGACGGCGAAGAAGGCGCCGACATGGAGGAGCTGGAAAAGAAGATCATTGCCGCGAAGATGCCCAAGGACGCGCGCAAGAAGGTCGATGCCGAGCTGAAGAAGCTCAAGTTGATGTCGCCCATGTCGGCCGAGGCCACCGTGGTGCGCAACTACATCGACACGCTGATCAACCTGCCCTGGACCAAGAAGACCAAGATCAAGCACGACCTTGCCCACGCGGAAGACGTGCTGAACGAGGATCACTACGGCCTGGAGAAGGTCAAGGACCGCATCCTCGAGTACCTCGCGGTGCAGCAACGCGTCGACAAGGTCAAGGCGCCGATCCTGTGCCTGGTCGGGCCCCCCGGCGTCGGCAAGACCTCGCTCGGCCAGTCGGTCGCGCGGGCCACCGGGCGCAAGTTTGTCCGCATGGCGCTGGGCGGCGTGCGTGATGAAGCCGAGATCCGCGGCCACCGTCGCACCTACATCGGCTCCATGCCGGGCAAGGTGCTGCAGAGCCGGTCGAAGGTCGGCACGCGTAATCCGCTGTTCCTGCTCGACGAGATCGACAAGCTGGGCATGGACTTCCGTGGCGACCCGTCGTCGGCGCTGCTGGAAGTGCTCGACCCTGAGCAGAACCACACCTTCAGCG
>NZ_DASSRA010000438.1:0-3156 GCF_035702065.1 Rhizobacter sp. | reverse complement strand
AAAGCCCACCCCGATGCAGCCGCCGTCGCTTGATTCCGGATCGATGAATCCGCCGTCTCTCTCTGCCATCAAGCTCACCCGCGGCGCGCGCACCGTGCTGCGCGAAGCCGGCATCGGTGTTGCGCTGCTGGTGCTGCTGGGCGTGTTTGCCCTGCTGTCACCGATCTTCCTGACACCGGGCAACCTCACGAACATCTTCACGCAAATCTCCATCAACGTGATCCTGGCCGTGGGCATGACCTTCGTCATCCTGGTGGGCGGCATCGATCTTTCGGTGGGCTCGGTGATGGCGTTGTGCGCGGTGATCGCCGGCACGGTGCTCAAGATCGAGGGACTGGACACCGGCGCAGTGGTGGCCCTGGCACTGGCCGCCAGCATGGCCGTGGGCGCGCTCTGCGGTCTTGCCAATGGCGCCATCTCGGCGTTCTGGGGCATCCCGTCGTTCATCGTCACGCTGGGGATGTTGAACATCGCGCGCGGCGCCGCGCTGCAGTGGACACAGGCGCGCTCCATCTACGAGCTGCCGGATGCGTTCAACAACTTCGGCAGCGCCACCTTCCTGGGGCTGCCGGCCATCTTCCTGGTGGCGTTGGCACTGGTGGCGCTGGGCTGGTTCGTGCTCAACCGCACCGTGTTCGGCCGCCTCGTCTATGCCACCGGCAACAACGAGGAAGCCGTGCGCCTGGCGGGCCACGCCACGAGGCGCATCAAGATTGCCGCCTTCGTGATTGCCGGCGCCGCGGTGGGCGTGGGTGCGGTGATCTACATGACGCGGCTCAACATCGCCAGCCCCATCGCCGGCATCGGCTTCGAGCTCAATGCGATTGCCGCCGTCATCATCGGCGGCACCAGCCTGTCAGGCGGGCGCGGCTCGATCGTCGGCACGCTGCTGGGGGCCTGCATCATCGGCGTGCTGGCCAACGGCCTCATCCTCATCGGCATGAGCGACTTCCTGCGCCAGATGGTGACCGGCTTCGTGATCATCCTCGCCGTGGTGCTGGACGCCTACCGGGCGCGGCTCGCGCGTGCCGCGGCCACCGCATGATCACGATCCGCGAGGTGGCCCAGCATGCGAACGTGTCGGTGACGACGGTGTCGCACGTGATCAACGGCACGCGCTTCGTCAGCGAGGATGCCAAGGCGCGCGTGCTGGCCGCCATCGCGGCGCTCAACTACGTGCCCAGCGCGGTGGCACGCAGCTTGAAGAGCAGCCGCACGCACACGGTGGGGATGATGATCCCCAACAGCTCGAACCCGTACTTCGCCGAGATCATTCGCGGCATCGAGGACACCTGCTTCGCGGCCGGCTTCAACGTCATCCTCTGCAACTCCGACGACGACCCGCACAAGCAGGCCGCTTATGTGCGCGTGCTGAGCGAGAAGCAGGTGGATGGGCTCATCGTGCTCAGCTCGGGCGGCGACCCGGAGCTGCTGGACACGCTGCGCGGCGCTCCCATGCCGCAGGTGGTGGTGGACCGTGAGATCGACGACCTGGCGGCCGACCTGGTGGAGGTGGACCACGAAGGCGGTGCGCGCCTCGCGGTGGCGCACCTGGTGGGCCTGGGCCATGCGCGCATCGCTTGCATTGCGGGGCCGCTGCTGCTGTCGCCGGCCCGGCAGCGCGTGCAGGGCTGGCGCAGCGCCTTGCTGGCAGCCGGTCTGGCGTGCGACGACAGCCTCGTGGCCCAGGGCGGTTTCACCGCCGCGGGCGGCTTTGACGCGATGCGCGTGCTGCTGGCGCAATGTCCCAGCGCCGTGTTCGCCTCCAACGACCTGATGGCCATCGGCGCCCTCTGCGCCGCCGCGGACGCAGGCCTGCGCGTGCCGCAGGACTTGTCCCTCATCGGTTTCGACGACATCGCCCTCGCGGCCTACAGCAACCCGCCGTTGACGACCATCGCCCAGCCCAAGCACCAGACGGGCGAGCTGGCGGCGCACTTGCTGATGCAACGCATTGCCCAGCCGGGCCGGCCGTTGCAGCGCGAGATCCTGCATCCATTACTAGTGCTGCGCCGCTCCGCCGCGCGGCTGGAGAGATCATGAACAAACGACCCATCGTTGTACTCGGCAGCGTCAATGCCGACCTCGTCCTGCGCTGCGAGCGCCTGCCGCGTCCCGGTGAGACAGTGAACGGCCATGACTTCGAGACGGTGCCTGGCGGCAAGGGCGCGAACCAGGCGGTGGCCGCGTCCCGGCTGGGTGGTCGTGTCGAGTTCATCGGCTGCATGGGCGACGATGCCCTTGGCGCCCCGGCGCGCGCCACGCTGGAACATGCCGGCATGGGCACGGCGCACCTGAGGGCGCGGGTCGGCGTGCCCACCGGGGTGGCCATGATCCTCGTGGAGGGCTCGGGCCAGAACTGCATTGCGCTCGCCGCGGGCGCGAATGCCTGCCTGGACATCGCACAGGTCGATGAGGCGGCCGCCACGATCGCGCAGGCGTCGTTGCTGGTCTGCCAGCTTGAAACCCCGCTGGCCTCGGTGCGGCATGCCATCGGCATTGCGCGCCGCCATGGCGTGCCGGTGCTGCTGAATCCGGCGCCGGTGCAGCCGCTGGCGCGCACCCTGTTGGCCGAGGTGGACATCCTGGTGCCGAACGAAACCGAAGCGGCGGAATTGCTTGCAGTCGGTGCCTTGCCCGACCCGGCTGCCGCGGCGGCGGCGCTGCTGCGGCAGGGACCAGGCACCGTGATCATCACGCTGGGCGGCGCTGGCATCTGCATCGCAGACTCGCGCGGCACGCGCCGATGCCCCGCGCCGGACGTGCAGGCGGTGGACACCACAGGGGCGGGCGACACCTTCATCGGCGCGTTTGCGGTGGCGCTGCAGGAAGGCCTGGACATCGACGCCGCAGCGGCCTTTGCGCAAAGAGCCGCGGCGTTCAGCGTCACCCGAGCCGGTGCGATGGCGTCGATGCCGATGCGTGCCGAACTTGATGGTGATGCCGTGTGATGAAGAAGACCCCGCTGCTGCATGCCGAGTTGTCCCGACTGGTCGCTTCGCTGGGCCATGGCGACGCAGTGGTGGTTGCCGACGCCGGGATGCCGGTGCCGCCCGGCACCCCCGTCATCGACCTCGCGCTGACGCGCGGTGTGCCGTCATTCGCGCAGGTGCTGGGCGCGCTGCTGAGCGAGATGCAGGTCGAACGTGCTGAACA
>NZ_DASSRA010000437.1:0-16522 GCF_035702065.1 Rhizobacter sp. | reverse complement strand
ACAAGAATCTGGCGCCGACCTCTGCCTGAACGATGTCGCTGCTAAGCACAACTCCACCGTTCCGCAGGATCGCAACCTCATCTTCAAGCCCTTCCGGAAGTGCGGCCCGGATCGACGTCATTGACGATATAGCGAACCATCAGTGCGTTCAGATTCATGGCGCGAGCCCCCTTCCTGCAGAGTTCAGCGGGATCAGGCTGTGCAGCAAATCTCGTTCCCGCTACCGGGCGAGAAGCACCTGACTGCAGATCTCCGCGCTTGAACTGGCACGCCCCAAGATCAGCGCGACGACTCCGGCGATGCGGGGCATGCCGCGTCCTCACCCTGCCGCCCGTTGCAGAACCTGGCCCTGCAACTGCCCAGCGCATCGCCCGTGAGTTGCCCGCAGCGTCTCTCGAACGCAGGGCTGCTCGGAGCGCCCGTGCCGCGCAGATGCGGGAGCATCGCCGCCAGCAGCTCGGCGTCGGTGTCTGATTGCCTGGCAACCTTGCCAGCCGGTTTGGCCGGGCTGTGCGTCGCCGCAGCGGTGCGGGTCGGCTTGGTACTCTGGCTGGTCACCTTCTCTTCGTTCCTGCCAGGCACCGCCTCCGGGCGATCCAGCGCCTGCTGGATGGTGTTGGTGCTGACGGCCTCGTTGATCGGTCGATTCGCCGCGGGAAGTGCCGCCGACTCAATCGGTGCAGGCACGGTTTCGATTGCAGCAACGCCTTGAACGGCGGCCTGCGACGCCGGCGGCATTGCGGACTCGACAGGCCGCAGCAAAGCCGACGGTCCTGTTGCGGCAACCGCCGTCGAATGCGAGGGACTTGCCGCACGTGCGGCGCTGAACTTCACGCCCAGGTAGACCGCGGCAGCGATCAATGACAGTCCCGCCATCAGCAGCACGCGCCTGATGGCCAGCCGGTCACTTGCTCCAGGCATGCGTGCCTGCCCACCATCAATGGTGGCTAAGATGCTCGGCCCGAAGTCGGCATGCCCCTTGACTCGACCGCTGCCCTGCTTGGCAGCGGGCGCACTGAACAATTGAGGCCGGGCTGCGCGGGGCGGGACGGGAGCTTGTGGCTGGTTCATGAGCACGGGGTTCGAACGCCGCCACATGGCCGGCAAAGCGCGCGGATGCGCGAGCAGCCGGCGATTCTAGAGACGCCCTTCGGGGCAGCAACGCCCTCTTGGGGGACGTTGCAAAGCTTGCTTACAAGATGATGTGGATTGCCGTTGTGGCGTACTTCGTGCTGGCCTGCGGACTGTCGGCACTGCTGCTGTTCCCGTCGCTGCGCGAGCGGATCGCTCGGCGCATCGCGCGCAGTTCGCAGGGGCTGAGCAACGCGCAGCACCACACCCGCCGCAAGGCGACACGGCACGCGCAGCAGGGTCTCGCGCAAGCCAGCCAAGCCATGAGCGACGGCACCCGCTGGCTGCTGCGGCACTGGGTGGGGACAGGCGTGGTGATGGCGTTGCTGATCGCACCACCGCTGGCGGTGCTCTCCGTGCGTGGCTGGCACAGGCTGGACGCCTTCGACGACAGCACCGCCTGGACCAGCGACAACGGCGTCATCACAGCCTTGCTCCAGGGTGAGCAACTGGTCCCGCCGCCGCCATTGCCGCCGGAGGTGTTCACCACCGCCGAGGTGGAGAGCGTGCGCCCCCAACTTGGCAGCGCAGACCGCCGCTGGGACGCACTCGACGCCGACTTCCGCCAGCGCCTGCTGCTGGCCCACCGCCTGATGCGTGACGAGCACGGCTACGACATGGTGTTGATCGAAGGCTACCGAAGCCCCGAGCGGCAGACCGCGTTGGCAAGCCTCGGAGCGCATGTGACCAACGCGGCCGCATGGCAGAGCTACCACCAGCATGGCCTGGCCGCAGACAGTGCGTTCATGCGCGATGGCAAGCTCGTCATCAGCGAGCGCGACGCGTGGGCTGCCAAGGGTTACGAGTTGTATGGAGTGGTTGCGCAACGTGTCGGCCTGACCTGGGGCGGACGCTGGCAGAACGCGGATCTGGGCCATGTGGAGTTGCGAAAGACCATCACGCCTCGCCCGAAAGCGGGGGGCTGAAACCGCAGGCTCTGCCCTTAGACTCGGCCGCTCTGTTTCATACGGCACGTCAGCCGAGAATATTCACATAGGGAGTGGATGAAATGGGACGTCCTTTCATCGTGCTGGGCGACAAGACCGACCACGGCGGCGAAGTGATCCAGGCCTCGGGGGTGACCGACACGCACGGCAAAGGCATTGCACGCATCGGCGACAAGGTCAGCTGCCCCAAGAAGGGCCACGGTGGCACCACCACCATCGTCTCCGGTGACCCCACGATGGTCATCGACGGGCAGGCCGCTGCACGGCATGGCGACAAGACCGCCTGCGGCGCCACCCTCATCTCCTCGCAGTCGGTCAGCACCGACGCCTGCTAGGCGCCTCTCGCGCTCCACCGGCGCCACCGCGCGTCACCCCGTCTCGCCCGTTGATGGCGCGCTTCGCGCCTGCTGTACGAACCCATGGCCAAAGTCTGGAAGCTCCTCGCGCTGCTGCTGGTGATCACCGCGCTCGTGTGGCTGGCCACGATGTGGCGCTGGCAGTCGGCCCACGTCGACCCGGGTACGCGCGACATCGTTGTCACGCTCGTCGTGCTTCCCATCGCACTCACGCTGATGCTGGCCGGCGTGATCTGGTCGATCGGTCGCCTGCGCACCTACGCCGTGGCGCCGGCTACACCCGCAACGGTGGCGCCCCCCCAAGCGTCGACTCCGGCCCTGGCCGAGCGCCCGCAGGCACCTCGCTTCCGGGTCTTGTCGAGCGCCGTTCACCTGCGCACAGACCGTGAATGGAGCAACGCACAGTCCAGCATCGCCAAGGGCGAGTGCAGGCCTGAACTCGACGAGCAGCTCAAGGACGACGACGGCATTGCCGTCTTCACCGCGCCCGTGCCCGACCTGTCCACCCATGCGCTGCGCGATGCGATGGACGAGCTCCAGGCCCGCCTCGCGCAGGATCGACCTGAGATCTGGGCGAACCACGAGTCCGCACCCGAGGTGTTGCGCGCGCTGGCCTCGCTGGAGATGGCGGCCAGTTCCATGCGCGACGCGCTGGAGGCGCAATGGCCCGCGCTGAGCGCGCCCCTGCCTTCTTCACGCAGCAAACCCTCCGCACCCACACTCCCACCCACCGTGTCGATCCGCGTGGCGATTCCGGCGCGGTGGCCTGCACAAACGCAGCAGCTGGCCAGCGCATGGATCGAGCAGTTGCTCGACCCCTTCATCGACAGCGGGCTCAAGGCCGCCGGGCAATCACGCGCGATGGCCCACAGCATGCGCCTGGCGGTGCAATTGCACCTGCACCCCGTGGACGACGCCGAGGCCTTCTGGGCGGTGCTCGATCAGCAGCTGATGCAGTGGCAGCGAGACCAGGAAGCCGGCCTGCTCTGGGCGATGGCCGCCGACAGCCTGGTCGGCGAGAACGACGCCGCCGCCATGGCCGCGGCGCAGGAGCTCTTCTCCGGCAGCAACCAGCGCGGGCGCGTGCCGGGCGAAGGGGCCGCTGGCCTGCTGCTGTCGTCCAGCGCATGGCCGGCATTGCCTGATGCCGAGGCGCCGCAGGCCCAGCTGCACCGCGCCAACCTGCTGCGCCGCGACAAGTCGGCCGATGCCTCCGGCCGCGTGAGCCCGCAGACCCTGCTGCAAAGCGCGGAAGACGCACTGCGGGCCAGCGGCTGGCAGGCGGTGCAAGTCCAGCACATCACCAGCGACACCGACCACCGCGCCTCGCGCACCGGCGAAGTCTTCGAGACGCTGCAAACGCTGTTGCCTCACCTCGACCCCGGTGAACACGCACTGCGGCTCGGGGTGGGCTGCGGCGACCTCGGCGTGGCCCGCCTTCTCGCCTGCCTGGCACTCACGGCCGGCCAGGTGAGCAGGTCGCAGCAGCCCGCGCTGGTGCTCGGCGCCTTCCCGGCCTTCGAGCGTTTCGCCGCGCTGCTGACACCCGCCACTGCACCACCCGAGCCAGCTGCTGCACAGGCCGCCTGACAGATACCCAACGGACCCCACTCCCATGCAAAGACTCTGGCAGTTCCTCCTGGACGCACGCACGCTGGCCGTGATCGGCCTGCTGGCCCTGGCGGCCCTGCTTTTCATGAGCGCCGATGCGCTCAAGGTGGGCGCCGTCTGGGTGCTTCTGTTGCTGCTGACGCTGGCGACCGTCTGGTTCGTCCTGTGGGCGCTGCGCCGCCACCGCGCGCGCAAAGCGGGCCAGCAACTGGAGGCCGCCTTGGACGCCGAAGCGGAGCGCGCCATCAAGACCGCTCCCAACCGCGAGGGCCGCGCCGAGATGATGGCCGTGCGCTCGCGCATGCAGGAGGCCGTCAAGACCATCAAGACCTCCAAGCTCGGCCAGACCTCGGGCTCGGCGGCTCTCTACGAGCTTCCCTGGTACGCGGTGATCGGCAACCCGGCTGCAGGCAAGAGCACGGCCGTCGTGCGCTCGGGCCTGAACTTCCCCTTCTTCGACAAGAACACGTCGGACAAGACCTCTTCGGTGATCCAGGGCATCGGCGGCACGCGCAACTGCGACTGGTTCTTCACCACCGAGGGCATCCTGCTCGATACCGCCGGGCGCTATTCGGTGCACGAAGAAGACCGCGCGGAATGGCTGGGCTTCCTCTCGCTGCTCAAGCGCAACCGGCCCAAGGCGCCGCTCAACGGCGTGATCATCGCGGCCAGCCTGGCCGAGCTGGCCAACAACCGGCCCGAGTTCGCCATCACCCTGGCCAAGCAGTTGCGCCAGCGCGTGCAGGAACTCACCGAGAAGCTGGAAGTCTTCGCGCCGGTCTACGTGGTCTTTACCAAGACCGACCTCATCTCGGGCTTTGCCGAGTTCTTCGAAGACCGCGACCGCGACGAGCGCGAACGTGTGTGGGGCGCCACCCTGCCCTACGACCCGGCCGCCAAGAGCGACGTCGTGGCCAGCTTCGAGCGCCACTTCGACGAGCTGAACGACGGGCTCAAGGAAGCCTCGATCGTGCGCATGTCCATGCACCGCGGCGAGAAGCTGCCGCCAGGGGTGCTGACCTTCCCGCTCGAGTTCAACGCGCTGAAGGCACCGCTGCGCACCTTCATCACCACGCTGTTCGAGGACAACCCGTACCAGTTCCGTCCCGTCTTCCGCGGCTTCTACTTCACGAGCGCGGTGCAAGAGGGCCAGTCCACCGGCCGCGCCAGCCAGCGCGTGGCCGAGCGCTTTGCGCTCACGCCAGCGGCCGGGTCGACGCCCACCGCCGCGGTGGTCGCGCAGAACGGCTTCTTCCTGCGCGACCTGTTCTCCAAGGTGATCTTCGCCGACCGCAACCTGGTGCAGCAGTACACCAGCCGCAGCAAGCTGCGCTGGCGCTATGCCGCGTTCTTCGGCGGTGCGCTGCTGCTGGGTGCCATGCTGGCCGGGTGGACCTGGTCGTACGTGGGCAACCGCCAGCTGGTGGCCAACGTGCAGGCAGACCTCAACAAGGCCATCAAGCTGCAAGAGGGCCGCATCGACCTGCAGTCGCGCCTCGAAGCGCTGGAGATCGTGCAAGACCGCGTGGAGCAGCTGCAGCGCTACCGCGACGAGCGCCCCTGGTCGCTCACGCTCGGTCTCTACCAGGGCGATGCCGTCGAGCAGAGGCTGCGGGCCACCTACCTCGCCGGCCTGCAGGAGGTGATGCTCAAGCCCACCGCCGCTGCCATAGCAAGCTACCTGAGCGAGGTGAATGCCAATGCCGCCCAGCTGCAGCCGCTGCTGCGCACGGCCGACGGCAGCGCGCCGCCGCGATCGGGCAGCAGCGCCAACCTCGATCCGCAGGGCGCGCTGGGTGTCTATTCGGCGGCGTCGACCAGCAACGTCTCCGACGCCTACAACGCGCTCAAGACCTACGTCATGCTCGGCGACCACAGCCGCATCGAGGCAGGCCACCTCGGTGACCAGCTCACGCGCTTCTGGCGCGGCTGGCTGGAGGCCAACCGCGGTTCCATGCCGCGCGAGCAGCTGATCCGCTCGGCCGAGCGCATCCTGTCGTTCGCGCTCACGCAGGTGTCGGCCCCCGACTTCCCCGTCGCGCAGACCAACCTCGCCCTGCTCGACACCACGCGCGAGAACCTGCGCCGCGTCGTCAAGGGCATGCCGGCGCGCGAACGCGTGTATGCCGAGATCAAGGCGCGCGCCGCCACGCGCTACCCGCCGATGACGGTGGCGCGGCTGGTGGAAGAAGCCGACAAGGACATCGTGGCCGGCAGCTACGCCATCTCGGGCGCCTTCACCCGCGAAGCCTGGGACGGCTTCATCGACGACGCCTTCAAGGACGCCTCCACCAAGGAGAGCAAGGCCGACGACTGGGTGCTCAAGACCGCCACGCAGGACGACCTCACGCTCGAAGGCAGCCCCGAGCAGATCCGCAAGGCGCTGGTGCAGCTCTACAAGGCCGAGTACGTGCAGGAGTGGCAGAAGTTCATGCAGGGCGTGAGCGTCAAGGAGTTCGGCAGCTTCGAGCAGGCCGTCTCTCGCATGAACCGCCTGGGCGACCCCGCGGCCTCGCCGGTGGGCAAGCTGATCCAGACGCTGTACGACCAAACCTCCTGGGACAACCCCGGCGTGCTCAACGAGAAGCTGGCCAAGGGACAGAAGGGCTTCATCGACTGGTTCAAGCAGTCCATCCTGCGCATGTCGCCCGGCCCGGTCGAGATGAAGATCGACCTAGCCACCGGCCAGGCCGCCATCCCCATGGGCCCCATCGGCAAGGAGTTTGCGGGGCTCACGCGTCTGGTGGTCAGCCGCGACAGCAACCCCACGCTGCTGCGCAGCTACCTGCTCTCGCTCTCCAAGATCCGCACGCGCTTCAACCAGATCAAGAACCAGGGCGACCATGGGCCCGCCAGCCGCCAGCTGATGCAGCAGACGCTGGAAGGCGGCTCCGAGCTGAGCGAGGCGCTCAAGCTCGTCGAGGAGCAGATGCTCAACGGCCAGACCGATGCCGCCCGCGCCACGCTGCGGCCGCTGCTGGTGCGCCCGCTGATCCAGTCCTACGCGGTCATCGTGCCGGCGGCCGAGACCGAGATCAACCGCGTGTGGGTGGCCCAGGTCCACGAGCCCTTCCAGCGCACGCTGGCCGGCAAGTACCCGTTCGACAAGGCCTCGCGGCTGGAGGCCAGCGCGGGCGAGATGGCCAAGATGTTCGGCCCCGAAGGCGGCGTCGCCAAGTTCAGCGCCGAGGCGCTCGGCTCGCTGGTCGTGCGCCGGGGCGACACCATCACGCCGCGCACCTGGGCCGACATCGGCCTGCACTTGCGGCCCGAGTTCGCCAGCGGCTTCCCGGCCTGGGTGGCGCCCATCGGCGGCCAGGCTGCGGCGGGTGGCGGTGGTGCCGCTGGCAACGGCGGGGCCGGTGGAGATCAGCAGACCCACTTCCAGATGCTGCCCACGCCGGTGCCCGGCCTGTCGGAATACACCATCGAGGTCGATGGCCAGCAGCTGCGCTACCGCAACGCCATGGCCAACTGGACCAACTTCGTCTGGCCCGGCCAGGGCGCGCCCGGCGTGCGCATCAGCGGCATCACCACCGATGGCCGGCCGGTCGAGTTCCTCAGCGAGCCCGGCGGCTACGGTTTGGAGAAGATGATCAACAAGGCCAAGCGGCGCAAGCTCGACACCGGCGCCTTCGAGCTCACCTGGGCCAACGGGCCGCTGGCCGTCACCGTGCAGCTGCGGCTGATCTCCAGCCCCGCCGTGGGTTCGCCCACTGCGCCCGGATCGCCCGATACGCCCAGTGCCTCGGGCGGACTGAAGGGCGTGCAGCTGCCGGCGCAGGTGGTGGGCGTGCTGGCGGCGACACCGGCCCTCGGTGCGAGCGGAGCCCGGCCATGACGGCGACCGCGCAAGCGCTCTACTTCGGCAAACTGCCTTCGCGCGGCGACTTCGTGCGCAGCTCGGCGGGCTCGGCGCTGATCCGCAGCATCGACGAGTGGATGTCGCAGACCATGGAGCTGCTGGCCGAAGAAGCGCGCTGGAAGATCGTCTATGACGCCGCTGCACCGGTGCACTTCGCCATCCTCGGAGCGCAACGCCGCGCGGGCCTGATCGGCCACATGGCGGCCAGCCAGGATGCCTCGGGCCGCCGCTTCCCCTTCGTGATGGCAGCCTCGTTCGAGGTGGCCGACCCGATCGCCTTCCTGCCCTACAGCCCGCAGGCGCTGAGCCCGCTGTGGGGTCGGCTCGACGCGCAGGTGCGTCAGGCACTGCAAGCCGACGACTTTGCACAGGTGCAAGACCAGCTCAGCCTGCAGGATGTGGAACTGGAACAGCGCAACGAGGTGCTGCGCGAAAGCTACAAGAACTTCGCCCAGCTCTTCACGCTGGAGCGCCTGGAGTCCGCCGTCTCACCCCCGGGCCAAGCCATCTCGTTCCGGCAAACCGTGTTGGCGCTGGGCATGCTGCTGCAGCCGGTTCTCACGCAGGGGCACGGCGAGTTGAGCAAGGGCCTGCTGCTGCCGTTGCCGCGCGACCCACTGCACCTGCCGCACGTGCTTACGCTGTGGGTCGACCTCGTCGCGCGCTTCTTCAAACGCACCCCGGCCGAGACGGCCATCCTGGTCACCCTGCACGGCGAGCAGCCGGTGCTGGTGCTGGGCTTCCACGGCGCCTCGCCCGCCACGCTGCGCTCGGTGATCGACCCCGAGGCCTGCCGGGCCGACAACGTGGCCATCACCGAAGCCGAATGGGTCGAAGACTGGATCGGCACCGACTACGGCCTGCGCAAGCTCTCCAACCACCTGCGCGACCCGTCGCTGTCGGTCGCTGCCGCGGTCGACATGTTCCGCGAAACCTTTCTGGGGGAATGATGAAGCCGCTCGCGACCGCTCTGCTGTTCCTGGCTGGCCTGCCGGCCTTCGCGCAAGTCGCCGCCGGCACCGCCCCCAACCAGGTGGTGGTGGCCGGCACCGTGCCCGACGAGGCCACGCGCAATGCCATCCTGACCCGCGTGCGCGAGGTCTACGGTGCCGAGCGCGTGGTCGACCAACTGGGCGTGGGCGCTGTCGTCGCGCCGCCCAACTGGAGCGGCTATGTGCAGAAGATCGTGTCCCCGCAGCTCAAGCAGGTCTCTCGCGGGCAGCTGGCCATCAACGGCAACAACATCGAGTTGAAGGGCGAGGTCGCCAACGAAGCGCAGCGCCAGCAGGTGGCCGCCGACATGGCCACCGCGCTCAACCCCACCTACGCCGTGCGCAACGCGCTGCGCGTGGCTGTGCAGGAGCAGGCCGTGCTCGACGCCACGCTGGGCAACCGCATCATCGAGTTCGAAGCCGGCAGCAGCCTGCTGCGGCCGACCGGCCAGGCCATCCTCGACGAGATGGCGGCCACGCTGCAGAAGATGGGCGGCAAGCACGTCGAGGTCATCGGCCACACCGATGCCGTCGGCTCGCGTGAAGCGAACATCGTGCTCTCGCTGGCGCGCGCCGATGCGGTGCGCAGCTATCTGGCCGGGAAAGGCGTACCGCCCTCGCTGATCAGCACATCCGGCTCCGGGCCGGACCGGCCGGTGGCCGGCAACGACACGCCCGAAGGGCGCGCGCGCAACCGGCGCATCGAGTTCCGGCTCGGACAGTAGGCGCCGCGGCAGTCAGCCTGCCGCGCCTTCGCGGAGGATCAACCCGCCGCGCCTTCGCGCGGGGGCTCCAGGCCCAGCAGCTCTTCCAGATGCGACAGCGCCGGGCCGTCCTTGATGACCGAGCGCAGCCACAGGTGCAAGGGCATGTCGCCCCAGTGCACCGCCTTGTCGGCCAGGTAGGCCACCGGGCTGTGCGGCTCGGTGGCACGGAAGAAGGCAGCCACCTCGCGCAGCTGCGCCAGCGCCTGTTCACGCGTGCGCAGCGGGCCGCCCACCGGCCGGGCCGTCGAGGCATCGGCGGCACCGACGGATGCGGCCGCCGTTTCAGATGCCGGCGTGCCCGCCAGCGCCCCCACCTCGCGCGCCAGGCGCTGCACTTCATGCAGGGCCGCCCCCAGCGCCTCGCGAGCCGGCACGAAGCTCGGTCCCTCGGCACCCAGCTTGGCGTCGATCACACCCTGCCATGCAGCCAGGGCCTCCTGGCTGGCCTGCAGGCTGGCCACGGTGTGGCGCAGGTCGTCCTTGGGGGTCTCGCGCAGTGCGCGGTTGAACTTGTCGAGCGTCACGGCATCGGCCGGTTGCTGCGCGGCCTTCTCGGGTGAGCGCTCGAGCAGGGTCTGCAGCGAGCGAGCCTGCTGCATCTGCTGCAGCGAGAACGCGCCGGCGCGGCCCTTCGCCACGGGCGCCGCGGTGGCCAGCGAGACGATGCGGCCGAGGAACCAGCCGATGTTGCCCACGCGCTGTTCCATGTCGCCGCCTTCGGCTTCGGGGTAGAGGCCGTCCCAGTACTGCTCGCACAGGCGCGCACAAAGGGTGAGGCCTTGCTGGAGGCCCGCATAACCGTCGATCAGAGTGGCGGCTTCGGCCCACCACATGGCCAGGCGCAGATCCTTGGAGCGCGCTGCCAGCAGCTCGGCGCTGTGGCTGCGTGCAGAAGCCCAGTCAGCCGTCTTGAGGGGGGTGACCCACTCACCCTGGTCGAGCGTGGGGTCGTCCTGGCGGCGCATCTCGGCAATGGCGTCGAACTCGCTGGAGAAGGACAGGTCTTCGCCGCAGGGGGCCGACTCGGAGATGGGCGTCAGGAGAACATCGAGATTCATCGGGGCAGTTTAGCGGCGCACCCCTCGCGCACAGCCCCCGCCGATGGGGGCCAGTTGTCAGTGAATGCAAGTCAGCGCGCCAGCCCGGCCCGCAGGGCGTCGATGCGCGCCCGGTGCGGGAGCACTCCGCCCGCCAGTTTGGAGTCGAGCGCGTGCAACTCCATCTCGCAGCCCGCCGTGTCGCCATCGCGCAGCAGGCATTCGGCCAGGCGCATCCGCGCCTCGGCTTCACCCACGGGCGAGCTCAGTTCGAGCCAGTGGCGCACGGCCTGGCGCAGCTTCTGCGCTGCCAGCTTGAACTCGCCGTCGTGGAAGGCGAGCTCGGCCTCGGCGCTGCAGTGCATGGCCTTGAGCGCATCGGTGGGCAGCATCTGCGGATCGGTGGCCAGGGTGCGCAGGGCCAGGCGCGCGCGCTCCGCGTCGCCGGCCAGGACCGCGGCATGCACCAGCAGGCACAGCAGCTGGCCGCGGCGCTCGCGCAAGGTCCAGTCGGTCTCTTCCAGAGCACGTTCGAGTTCGCGCCGCGCGAGCTCGGCGCGTCCGGTGAGCAGGTGCAGGCGCGCCAGGCCGGGCTGCGGGTCCCAGCCAAGGGCGTGGGCCTGCCGGAACGAGGCTTCGGCGCCGTCGAAGTCGCCATGGCTGATCTGGATGTCGCCCAGCACGCAGTAGGCATCGCCTTCGGCCCAGGGAGCAGCCCGCGCCAGCAGCGAAGCGGCGGCGCGCACCTCGGAGGCAGCGCGCTCCAGTTCACCCTGCACACCCAGCACGGCGGCGCGGTGGAGCTGGCAGGTGCCCGGGAACGCAGGCATCTGGCTGGCGCGGCTCCATTCGACGAAGGCTTCGGCGAACTGCGCGGCGCGCAGCCAGTCGCACCGGTGGCGCGCGGCGTAGAGGATGGAGCACAGCGCCCAACCCGCCACCCACGAACGCACCCCACCCAGCCGGATGACGGCCGCCGCCTCTTCGTGCTGCGCCAGGCCGGCAGCCACCTCGCCCTGCGCCATGAGGGCATGGCCCCGGTACACCAGGCCCAGGCATTCGACGTCAGGATCGCGCAGGCTGCGCCCGAGGGTGCAGGCTTCATCGGCCATGGCCAGGGCCTCGCCGGCGTCACCATTGCCGATGGCCATGCGGCTGGCCATCCACGCGAAGTGGCCTCGCTCGGTGCTGTCGGCCCGCCCTTCGAGGTAGCGCGAGGCGCGCTGCAAGAGGCCGCGTGCCAGCACGCCCTGCTTGTGGTCGATGCGGATCTGTACCAACAGCAGCGTGGCCCGCGCCGCGGCGAGCACGTCGCCGGCTGCATCGCTTTGCGCGACCGCGCGCTCCAGTGCCGCCACGACGCTCGGGCCGAGGCCGGCGCAGATGGCCGCGCGGCCCCACTGCTCGACTTCATCCGGCGCCAAGGCAGCGCGCGCATCGGCTGCCGCATAGGCCTCGCACGCGGCCACCCAGTCGCGGCGATCGGTGGCGGCGAGCGCCTCGTCCAGGCCGCAGGCCGGTGCAACCACGCCATCGCCCGAGCCGGGCTCGATGGCGTCGTCCAGACAGAAGCGGTAGCCGTGCCGCGGATAGGTGCGCACCGCCTCGCCCAGGCCCACCTCGGCCAGTGCGGCGCGCGCGAGGCTCACCACGCGCTGCAAGGCGTTGTCGACCACCACGGTGCCCGGCCACAAGGCATCGAGCAGTTCATCCTTCGGCACCACGCGTTCGCGGTGACGCACCAGGTAGCACAGCACGTCGAAGACGCGTGGCTGCAGCTTGATTTCCCGCCCATGCGCGAACAGCGAGCGTCGCGCCTCGTCGAGCTCGCAGGGGCCAAAACGGAAGGTCGTCGCGTTCGTCACAAGCACCATTGCCGAGGCAGCTGCCGGAGTGGGCGAATTGTGCCGCAGCGGGTAGAGCACAGCGCTCACGGTGCATCGCTCCGCGCACCCGGCAAGGCCTGCCACAGCCCGAGCAGTGCGCCGACCGCGTCTTCGACCAATGCGATGCGCGCCGTGCCCCGCACGTCGAACGGCGCCACGACGACGCGGCCGCCGGCCTCCACCACCTGCCGCGCCGAGATGTCGGCGCTGCCCACACCCAGGTAGGGCGTCCAGTGCGAGGGCACGCCGAGCTCCAACTGGGCCTGCCGCAAGGGGTAGAGCGAGGCCACGTCGCGCTCGCCGGCACGGCACAGCGTGAACCGGCCGCCGTTGGCATGGCGGTCATGGAAGGTCCAGCCAAAGGCCTGGGCGTAGAAGCGCCGGGCCAGCGCGGCATCGCTCGCAGCGAGATCGAGCCAGCAGAACTCGGCGGGCCGCCGGGGCAGCAACGCACTCACCTGGGCAGCCTCGGTTTCATGGCCAACACTCTGGAAGGAGAGACGATGAAGACGGGCCGCCTGCTGCAGGCGCAGACGGGCGGCCCGCGGCAGTGAGCTCAGATGGCGGTCATCGGTTCGATGATGGTGCGCACCTCGGTCACCTTGTTGGCGGGGAAGCCGCTCAACTTGGCATGCTCCTGCACGGTGGCCTCGCTCTCGGCCAGGTAGATGCAGAAGGTCTGGTCATCGACCACGTAGGAATGCACCCACTGCACCTTGCCCGCCAGCTTGGCGAGCGCGGCATTGGAGGTCGCCGAAGCGTCCTTCAGCTGCTGCGACGTCATGCGGCCGACTGCGGGGATGTTGCGTTCGATCAGATAGCGTTTCATGGTGTGTTGCCTTGAAGAAGCCCGCAGCGGGGATGAAGAACCTCGTGGTCGTGCTGCGGGGGTGTTGCGACCGTTCGGTTGTGGCGTTGAAGCCATGGGGAGATCGTAGGAAGCGAGGGCGTTGGCGTCCTCTGCGGCGGCTGATCGTTTCCTGATCAGTTGCACGAGACGCTGGGGTTCCAGTCGTTGAAGAGGCCGTTGGGGTTGTGCTCCCACAGCCACACGTGCAGCTCGTACAAGGGCATGCTGGTGCCGTAGCGGTTGGGCGTGCGCACCAGGTGGAAGGGGTGGCCAAAGAGCACCGGCGGCTGCGGGTGCAGTGCGTCCCACACCGGCGCGAAGACCACGTACTCCAGCGCCACCAGCTCGTGCTTGCCGTGCTGGTTCTTGCGGTAGACCAGCATCTCCGGGCGCAGCGGGTCGAGCTTGGCGTCCAGCAGCGACGCGTTCAGGTAGTGGATGCCCATGCCGCCCTGGCCAGGCTGGGCGACGCAGTCGCCTTCCAGGTCGGGGAACTTGACGTAGTTGGCGGCGAGCGCCGCGTTGATCTCATTGAACGGCGCGGTGGCCTTGCGCACGTCGGCGAGCAGCTTGTGCAGGTTGAAGTCGCTTGCCGGCACGTCGCCGTGGGCCTGGGCCGTTTCGCCGCCTGCCAGGGTGGCGGCTGCAAGCGTGAGTTGAACCAGTGCGGTTTTGAGGATGGAAGTAGCCATGGTGGTCAGTCCTTTGAAAGGTTGAAGTGAAGTGAAGTGAAGGGCTCAGGCCGGCGCGACCTTGGGTGCCGCGGGCTGCCCCCGCTGGGGCTCCAGGAAAACGATGCGGCCCATGACAGGCCGGATCTCGTCGGCGGGCACGCCAGCGCGTTGCGCGTGCTCGCCCAATGCAGCCGGGTCGATGGCCTGGTACAGGCACACCGAGCCCAGGCTGCCGTCGTCCTCTCGGACGGCGTAGCTGCGCAGCCAGCTCACCTGGCGCACCATGTCTTCGTCGCCCACGCGGCGCGAGCTGGCGTATGCGCGTTCGAGGTCCGCCGTCGACGCCCAGGCCTTGCGGCGGCGTACCAGGTGAACCAGCGCCGGTGCGAAGGCGCGCACGATCTCCTGGCCCGCCACCGGCAGGATCTCCCGCGCCGGCAGGCGGCAGCGCCGCGCGTGCTCGACCAGCGTGGCCGCGCCCTCGGCCTGGAACACACAGGCCAGGCCGAAACGGCCATCGGGTTCGAGCAAGACGTAGGAGTGCAGCCACTGCGCGTGCAAGGCATGCGGCGTCTCTTCAAAGGAGCGCAGCCGCATCAGGGCTGCGTCGAGTTCGGCCGCGTCGGCAGCGATGCCGGCGCGTCGAACGAGGTAGGTGTGCATCGTGAAAGCCTCGGGCCCACAGGGCGTGCATCACCGAGGCACGTGTGGGCGCCGTCGCCTCGGAGCGGGGTTCGTACCGTTGCGCACGGTGTGCCGAACCCATGGCTTTCAGCGTAGGCAGAGGGGGCACCGCTGTCCTTGGCGGGCGCTGATCGTTTGCTGATGCTTGAGGCGACGCTGAATCAGCAAACCATCAGCCGCGCCGCAGGACTTGGCTTCACGCGCTGCCTAGGCTTGACGCCACCCTCTTCTCTTCAAGGACAGCCCTCATGAACAACCTCTCTGCCACCCCCAGCCTCCTGCGCGCCACACGCGCCACCCTGCAGCCCACCGCCGCTGCCTGCGGCATGCTCAACGACAAGGTGATCCTCGTCACCGGCGGCAGCTCGGGCATCGGCCGCGCCACGGCCGAGGTGCTGGCGCGCGAAGGCGCCCGCGTGGTCATCGGTGACGTGGATGAAGCCGGCGGCACAGCCGTGGCACAGCGCATCCGCCAAGCCGGCGGCGAGGCCCGCTTCGAGACCATGGACGTGTGCAATGCCGTGCAGGTGGCTGCCACGCTGCAGCAGGTGATCGCGCGCCACGGCCGAATCGACGGCGCCTTCAACAACGCCGGTGTGCTCGACGGCACCTTCCTCGCGTCGGCCGACCAACCCGAACCCCTGTGGGACCGCGTGATCGACGTCAACCTCAAGGGCACCTGGCTGTGCATGAAGCACGAGATCCCGTTGATGCTGGCGCGCGGCGGTGGCGTGATCGTCAACCATGCCTCGGTGGCGGGGCTGTTCGCCAACCGCATCGTGGGCGCGGCGTACATCGCCAGCAAGCACGGCGTGGTGGGCCTCACGCGCGCTGCGGCATTGGAGTACGCAAGCCAGGGCTTGCGCATCAACGCGGTATGCCCCGGCATCATCGACGAGACCACCATGAGCGAGGTGATCTTCGGCAACGACCAGGAGCGCGAGGCCCAGATCAAGGCGCTGTACCCGGTGGGCCGTGTGGGCGAACTCGCCGAAGTCGCCGAGGCGGTGGCCTGGCTGTTCTCCGATGCGAGCAGCTTCATCACCGGCCACGCGCTGCCCATCGACGGCGGCTTGCTGGCGTCGTGACCCCGCTCCAGGGCCGGCCAAACCGCCCGGCTCCTAGAATGGTTCATGCCCTCCCCCACCTCCCAGGCCACGGTGTTGCCGCATGACATCCACGTCATCGACACCGGCTTCCACCGCCCGAACTTCGACGCGGCCTACCTGCTCACCCACCAGGGCCGCGCCGCCTTCATCGACACCGGCACCAGCCACAGCCTGCCGCGCCTGTTGCAGGCGCTGAACGCGGCCGGCCTCGCGGCCGAGGCTGTCGACTGGGTGATCCCCACCCACGTGCACCTCGACCACGCCGGCGGTGCCGGTGCGCTGATGCAGGCCCTGCCCCGCGCGCGCCTGCTGATCCATCCGCGCGGCGAGCGCCACATGGTCGACCCGCGGGCGCTGATTGCCGGCGCGAGCGCGGTCTACGGCGCCGAGGAGGTGCAGCGCTCCTACGGCACGGTGGTGCCGGTGCCGCAAGAGCGTGTCGTGGTCAGCGTGGACGGCATGACGGTGCACGTGGGTGACGTGGGTGGGCGGCCCTTGCAGGTGCTCCACACGCCGGGCCACGCCAAACACCACCACTGCATCTGGGACGCGGCGAGCCGCGGCTTCTTCACCGGCGACACCTTCGGCCTGAGCTACCGCGAGTTCGACACCG
>NZ_DASSRA010000436.1:0-9844 GCF_035702065.1 Rhizobacter sp. | reverse complement strand
CTGCACCGGCTCGCCGTCGCCCAGGTCGCTCCACAGCTTCTTCTCGAACAGCTTGGGGTTGTTGCCGATCACCGCATTGGCCGCGCGCAGGATGTGGCCGGTGGAGCGGTAGTTCTGCTCCAGCGGGATCACCTTCAGCGTGGGGTACTCGGCCGGCAGGCGGCGCAGGTTGTCGATGGTGGCGCCGCGCCAGCCGTAGATGGACTGGTCGTCGTCGCCCACGGCGGTGAACATGGCGCGCTCGCCGGCCAGCAGCTTGAGCATCTCGTACTGGATGGCGTTGGTGTCCTGGTACTCGTCGACCAGCAGGTAGCGCAGCGTGTCTTGCCATTTGGCGCGCACCTCGGCGTCGCGCTGCAGCAGCTTGTGCGGCAGGCCGATGAGGTCGTCGAAGTCGACCGCCTGGTAGGCGGCCAGGCGCTCCTCGTAGCGCTTCATCACTTGCTGGGCCACGCGCTCGTCGTCGTTCTGCGGCTCGATGCGGTCGGCGCTCAGGCCCTGGTTCTTCCACAGGCTGATGGCCCACTGCCAGCGTCGCGCGAGGTTGTTGTCGCTGGTGGAGCCGGCCTCCTTCAGCACGCCCAGCACGTCGTCGCTGTCGAGGATGCTGAACTGCTGCTTGAGCCCGAGCCTCTCGCCCTCGCTGCGCAGGATGCGCACGCCCAGCGAGTGGAAGGTGCTCACCACCAGGTTCTTGGCCGCGCGCGGGCCGATCAGCGCCTTGGCGCGCTCGCGCATTTCCTGCGCGGCCTTGTTGGTGAAGGTGATGGCGGCGATCTGCCCCGGCGCGTAGCCGGCCTCCAGCAGGCGCGCGATCTTGTGCGTGATCACGCGCGTCTTGCCCGAGCCGGCGCCGGCGAGCACCAGGCAGGGGCCATCGAGGTGGTGCACAGCGGCGAGCTGGGCCGAATTCAGCGTGGCGGGGAGGGCAGACAAGGCGGGGAAGGGTGTAGCGAAAGAGGGGGCGGACAGACTCATCATAGCCAGTGCGGTTCCGCCGCTCGGGCCCAGGAATCGGCCGCGAGCGTGCGAAGTTTGGCGAACCACGGGGCCAACCGGCATCGTCCTTGGCATGCCGCGTGAATACCATCCGCATCGCGACAAGGCCCATCAGGCCTCACCAAGGACACCCATGCCCTACCGTGCAGTGGTTCTCTCCGCCCTGGTCACTCTCTTCGCCGCAGCGGCTGCACAAGCCGCGCCGCCAGCCAAGAGCAACATCGGCAACAGCACCGAGTTCCGCATCGGCGCCATCGTTCCCGAGAGCTGGCCCAGTGCCGCGCAGGGGCAGGAGATCCGCAACGGCATGCTGCTCGCGCTCAAGATCTGGCCGGGCTACCCGGTGCCCAAGCTGGAGGTGAAGGACGATGCCTGCGACCCCAAGCGTGCGCAGGCCGCGGCGCAGGCCTTCATCGACGGCAAGGTCGACATCGTGCTCGGTGGCTGGTGCGTGGTCGGCACGGTGCCGGCCCTGCTCAAGGGCGCCGGCGTGGCCTACGTCTCCAGCAATGCCGAACGCTATGCCTCGGCCGACGCGGCGGCGCAGTTCGGCCGCATCGGCAGCGGCGTGGCCGACAGCATCGCCGCACGGCTGCGTGCGGAGGTGGGCCTGCGTGTGACGGCCAACAGCGTGTGCTGGATCGACATGGAGCCGCGCGTCTCCGAGAAGTACGACGCCGCGCTGTGCCCCACGCTGCCCATCGACAAGGCGCGCTGGGACGAGGTGGCGCCGACCTACTCGGCCGCCTTCCAGAAGCCCTTCACCACCTCGGCAGCGCGCGGCTATGCGGCGATGCAGATCGCGCTGGCCTACGTGACGCGCCTGCGGGCCGGCGCCAAGCCGGCCGTGGCCTGGGCCGAAGCGCAGGCCACGCCCACCGTGCTCGGCCGCCTGCCGGCGCGCGAGGCGGCCACGCCCGACGAGGCCATGCAGCTGATCTTCGGCGCCAAGCTGCCCAAGCTGCCGCCGCGCGAGACGGCCGCGCTCGACCAGCTGCTCAAGAGCAAGGCCTGCAGCTGCAAGGCCGACGCGCCCTGCGCGGCCAACAGCCCGTGGCGCGGCGTGCCCTTCGTGGTGGCCGGCCCCAGCGTGCCGGCGTGCGCGCAGGCGGTGGTGAGTTCGGCGCGCTGAGGGCCTGCCGAAAGGGCGTCACGCGGCTGTGCTACACCCGGCGCCATGAGCGCCTTGATCACCCGCCGTCAGATCCTTCATGCGTCCGTGGCGGCCACGTTCGCGCCCGCCTTCGTGCGCCACGCACTGGCCGCCGACACCCCACGCTTCGCGCTCGGCATCGCTTCGGGCCACCCGCGTGCTGACCGCCTGGTGCTGTGGACGCGGCTCGGCGGCGAGGCCTTGCCCGAACGCGTCGACGTGCGTTGGGAGCTGGCGCACGACGAAGCCTTCACGCAGATCGCCGCCCGCGGCACCGAGGTGGCCGAGGCCGCCTGGGCGCACAGCGTGCACGCCGAGCCCACGGGCCTGGAGCCAGGGCGCTGGTACTGGTACCGCTTCAGTGCGCTCGGCCAGCGCAGCGCCGTCGGCCGCACGCGCACCGCGCCGGCGGCCGATGCGCTGGCGGGCACGCTGCGCTTCGCCATCGCGAGCTGCCAGCGCTGGGACCACGGCCACTACGCCGCCTGGCGCCACGCCGCCGCGCAGGAGTTCGATCTCGTGCTCTTCCTCGGCGACTACATCTACGAATACGCCTCGCCGCCGATCGCGCTGCGCCTGCACGACGGCCCCGCCACGCGCACGCTCGCCGACTACCGCGCCCGCTACGCGCAGTACAAGAGCGACCCGGCCCTGCAGGCTGCGCACGCCGCGGCGCCGTGGATCACCGTGTGGGACGACCACGAGATCGAGAACGACTACGCCGCCGGCACGCCACAGACGCCCGACCCCTTCTTTGCCCAGCGCCGCGCCGCCGCCACGCAGGCCTACTGGGAGCACATGCCCTTCCCGAAGGCGATGCGGCCGCTTCACGGGTTTGGCACCGAGATGCGCCTGTACGACCGCTACGACTGGGGCACGCTCGCGCGCATCCACGCGCTCGACGACCGCCAGTACCGCGACGTGCAGGCCTGCCCCAAGCCTGGCCGCAACGGCTCGAACACCGTGCTGCTGAAAGACTGCCCCGAACTCGCCGACCCCAAGCGCACGCTGCTCGGCGCCGAGCAGGAGCGCTGGCTGGCACAAGGCTGGGACACCGAGCGGCCGTGGAACCTGCTCGCGCAGCAGACCCTGATGGCCCGCCTGAGCTGGACCGACGTTGCCACCACCGGTGGCAGCTACTGGACCGATGGCTGGGACGGCTACCCCGCGGCACGCCAGCGCCTGCTGGCCCCTGTGGCCGAACGCAAGCTGCCCGGCGTGGTGGTGCTGGGCGGCGACGTGCACGCGCACTACGTGGCCGACCTGAAGGCCGACTTCGACGACCCCAAGGCGCCCGTCATCGCGACCGAGTTCTGCGGCACCTCGATCTCCAGCAACGGCATGGCGCAGTCGCGCACTGCGACCGCCCACCAGCTCAACCCGCATGTGCGCTATGCGCACAGCGACCAGCGCGGCTACGTCGGTTTCACGCTCGGCCCCAAGCGGCTCGATGCCAGTCTCTACGCCGTGGCCAACCCGCGCGATGCGGGCTCGGCGGTGAACGTCGCGGCGCGTTTCAGCGTGGAAGTGGGCGCGCCCGGCGCGCAGTCAAGTTAGCGACAGCCTGCGGTACTAGTTCACGCTGATGTGGAGGGTCGGCAACAGATGTCCGAGTAGAAAGCCCTCTCTTTCTCGGGGGTGAGAAAGGGCACGGATACTCGCGCGCTTGCCGGCAATCACCTCAGCCGGCCCCAGTGTGTTCAACCCCCCGCCACCCGCGGGGGGCGTTTGGGGCCCGTGCCGCAGCGCGGGCCAAACGGCTCCTTCGGTTTCAACAAGCCCTAAGCCGCCGGGTCGACGTAAGGCGCAAGCACCTCGGCCGCCCAGGCCATGAACACCTGCACCCGCTGGGGCAGGTTGCGCCGGTTGGCGTAGACAAACGACACCGGCATCGAGGGTGCCCGGTACCGGGGCATCACCTCCACCAGCAGCCCGCGCTCGATCAAGCCCACCAACCCGGCCGCAGGGGCCTGGATCAAGCCCAGCCCCGCGAGGCAGGCCGACTGGTAGGCCTCGGTGCCGTTGACGGTGAGCGCGCCGGCCATGGCGACGCTGCGCGTGCGGCCTTCGTGCTGGTACTCCCAACCGGTGGGTTTCGCGCCCAGCGTGGGAAGGTAGTGGATGAGGCGGTGGCGAGCCAGGTCGTCGAGCGTCTTCGGCGTGCCGTGGCGCGCGAGGTAGGCGGGGCTCGCGCAGTTGATCTGCCGCAGCCGCCCCAGTGGCCGGCCCACCAGACCCGAGTCGACCAGGGTGCCCACGCGCAGCACGCAATCGAAGCCCTCGCGCACCACGTCGACCCGGCGGTCGGTGCTGCTGAGCTCGATGGCGAGCTGCGGGTGGGCCGCCAGGAAGTCGGGCAGGCGCGGAACGATCTGGTCGCGTGCGATGAGCGTGGGCATGTCCACCCGCAGCCGCCCGCGCAGCGACTGCACGCCTTGCTGGAACATGCCCTGCAACTCGTCCACGTCGGCCAGCAGGTCCTTGGCGCGCTCGTAGAAGGCCTGCCCGTCCTGCGTGAGCTGCACCTTGCGCGTGGTGCGGTGGAGCAGGCGCGTGCCGAGCCCGCCTTCGAGCTGCTGCACCACGGTGGAGACGCGGGCCTTGGGCAGGCCCAGTTGTTCGGCGGCCTGCGTGAAGCTGCTCAGTTCGGCCACCCGCACAAAGATCTGCAGGCCTTCGATTGTTTTCATATGCTGAACAAACCAATCTTTCTGCGAGTATTTATCGCAAAAGATTGGACCAATAAAGTGCCCTCACCGCAACCCGACCTCCAGAGGCACACATGAGCACCACCCCCTCCATCGCACTCATCACCGGCGGCAGCCGCGGCCTGGGCAAGAGCGCCGCATTGAAGCTGGCCGAGCAGGGCCACGACGTGATCCTCACCTACCGCCGCAACGCCGCCGAGGCCGACGCCGTGGTGGCGCAGATCACGCAAGGGGGCCGCCGCGCCGCCGCGCTGGCGCTCGACGTGGGCGACAGCCGCAGCTTCGGCGACTTCGCCGCCCAGCTGCGCCGCCTGCTCGCGCAGCGCTGGCAGCGCGAGCACTTCGACTTTCTCGTCAACAACGCCGGCATGGGCCACACGGCGAGCTTTGCCGACACCACCGAGGCGCAGTTCGACGAGCTGATGAACGTGCACCTCAAGGGCCCGTTCTTCCTCACGCAGGCGCTGCTGCCGCTGCTCGCCGATGGCGGGCGCATCGTCAACGTGTCGTCGGGCCTCACGCGTTTCGCCTTGCCGGGCTACGCCGCCTACTCCGCGATGAAGGGCGGCGTGGAGGTGCTCACGCGCTTCCTGGCCAAGGAGCTCGGCGCGCGCGGCATCGCCGTCAACACCCTCGCCCCCGGTGCCATCGAGACCGACTTCGGCGGCGGCCTGGTGCGCGACAACGCGCAGTTCAATGCGGCGATCGCTGCGCAGACGGCGCTCGGCCGCGTCGGTCTGCCCGACGACATTGGCGGCGCGGTGGCGGCCCTGCTGTCGCCGGGCAGCCGCTGGGTGAACGCGCAGCGCATCGAGGTTTCCGGCGGCCAGATGATCTAGGGCCCCCCAGTCGCTGCGCTCCTGCCCCCAAGGGGCGCCGTCCGGCTTGGGGCGGCCCGGCGCCGGACGCTGCGCGCCGCGAAGAGGCGGCGATACTCGCCGGCCATGCAGGCGATTCTCTCGGTCACCATCCCCTTCTTTGCACTCGTGCTGTGCGGCTACCTGGCCGCCCAGCGCCGTGTGCTGCCCGAGGCCGCGATCCCGGGGCTCAACGCCTTCGTGCTGTTCTTCGCGCTGCCCTGCATGCTGTTCCGCTTCGGCGCCAGCATGCCCTTCGCGCAGCTCATCAACCCGTCGCTGATCGGCGTCTACGCCCTGGCGGCGCTGGTGATCGTCTTCTTCACCGTGGCCGTCACGCTGCGCCGCGGTGAAGGCGCGAAGGGTGTCGACATGAAGGACGCCGCGTTCGGTGCGCTGGTCGCGGCCTTCCCCAACACCGGCTTCATGGGCGTGCCGCTGCTGGTGGCTCTGCTCGGCGAGCGGGCGGCCGGGCCGGTGATCGGGACCATCCTGGTCGACCTCTTCCTCACCAGCTCGCTGTGCATTGCGCTCGCGCAGGCCTCGGAAGCCTCGCACGGTGCGCTGTGGCGTTCGCTGCGCGGGGCGCTCAGCAACCCGCTGCCCTGGGCCATCGGCCTGGGCGCGGGGCTCGCCGCGAGCGGCTTGCAGCTGCCCGGCCCGGTGGCGCAGATCATCAAGATGCTGGGCGACGCGGCCACGCCGGTCGCGCTCTTCACCATCGGCTCGGTGCTGTGGCGCGCCGGCCAGCATGTGCACACGCGCACGCCGGTGCCGCAGTACCTGCCGGTGGCGCTGATCAAGCTCATCGTCCACCCGCTGGCGGTGCTGAGCTTGGGCTTGCTGCTGCGCGCCGCCGGCGTGCCGGTGCCCGAGTTTGGCCTGAGCGTGCTGATGCTCGCGGCGGCGCTGCCGAGCGCGAGCAACGTCTCGCTGCTGGCCGAGCGCTACGGTGCGGACAACGGCCGCGTGGCACGCATCATCATGGCCAGCACGGTGCTGGCCTTCGTCAGCTTCTCACTGTTGGCCTGGGGGCTGGGCGTCCAGTCCGGCTGAGGTCACGGCCAAAGCGACGAGGCGCTCCATCTCGCCGGCCCACTGGCGCATTTGCGCCGCATCGAGCTGCACCAGCATCGCGTAGCGGCGCCCGCCCCACACGGCCAGGTGCAGCGAGCGCACGGTGTCGGGTGAGGGGCGCCGCGGCAGGTCGGTGCAGGCGTCGAACACGCGCTGCCACATGGCCCCCAGCTCCTCGTTGGCGCGGCGCTGGTGCTTGGGCTCGGCCACCTGCGGTTCGAGCAGCAGCATGTCGGGGTGGAACCACGCCGGCTGCGGGTCGTGCACGCCGCAGGCCAGGTGCACCAGGCGGTGGATGCGCTCCTGCCAGCTGAGCCCTTCGGGCCGGGCGGCCTGCTCGTCCACCGTCTGGATCAGTGTCTCGATGCAGTGCCGCACATAGCCCGACTGCAGCGCGGCCTTGCTGGGGAAGTAGTCGTACAGCGTGCCCACCGCGATGCCGGCTTCGAGCGCCACGGCGCGGGTGGTCAGGCGGGCCCAGCCGTCGCGCTGCCAAATCCGAACAAAGGCGTCGAAGATGGCCTGCACCGTGACCTTGGCGCGGGCCTGCGTGGGCCGCTTCAAGGGCTTGGCCGGGGGCGTGGGGCGTGAGGTGGTCATGGTGTGCGTATCCGAACCCGCGGGGCGCTCGATCGCCCTACAGTTTTTGCACCCCGATCACACCACACGAAGGAGACCCGCCATGACCGTGCTGATCCGCTTGCAAACCGACAAGACCGCGCTCAACCGCACCCGCCTCGTCACCTCGACCCTGCCGCCGCTGAAGGAGGGCGAGGCGCTGCTGCGCATCGAGCGCCTGGCGGTCACGTCGAACAACATCACCTACGCCGCCTTCGGCGAGGTGCCGCACCTGCGCTACTGGAGCTTCTACCCCACCGGCGAAGAAGGCTGGGGCCACATGCCCGCCTGGGGCTTTGCCACCGTGGCGCGGTCGACGGTCGATGGCGTGAACGAAGGCGAGCGCTACTACGGCTTCTGGCCCATCGCCAGCCACGTGATCATGCAGCCGGTGCGCGTGGGCGAGCGCGGCTTCTACGACGGCACGCCGCACCGTCTGGAGCTGACCTCGGCCTACAACCAGTACCAGCGCACCAGCACCGACGCGGCCTACCGCGCGGCCGACGAGAACTTCCAGATGCTGCTGCGCCCGCTCTTCATCACCTCGTTCATGCTGGCCGACTTCCTGCAAGACAACGCCTACTTCGGCGCCAAGCAGGTGGTGGTGTCGAGCGCCTCCAGCAAGACGGCCTACGGCACGGCGTTCTGCCTGCAGGGTGACAAGAGCGTCGAGCTGGTCGGCATCACCTCGGCCGGCAACCAGGGCTTCGTCGACGGCCTGGGCTGCTACCAGCGCAGCGTGAAGTACGACGCCGTCGAGTCACTCGACCCCGCCGTGCCCACGCTGTACGTCGACTTCTCCGGTGACACCACCTTGCGCGCTCGCATCCACCAGCACTTCGGCGCGTCACTGGTGCACGATTGCTATGCCGGCTCGGCGCAAACGCACGACCACCTGAGCAAGGACACGCAGGCGCTGCCCGGCCCCAAGCCGCAGCCCTACTTCGCGCCGTACCAGATCAAGAAGCGCAACGCCGACTGGGGCGCGGCCGAGGTGACGCGCCGCTTCAACGAAGCGCAGCTCGCCTTCATCCGCCGCGTGAGCGACAGTGCCAAGCCATGGATGCTGGTGCGCGAACACAGCGGCTTCGGCGACGCGCAGAACCTGATCGACGCGCTGGTCTCCGGCCGCATCGACCCCAAGGAAGGGCACGTCGCGGTGCTGACCCAGCCCGCCTGAACGGTCAGGGTTCCTTGCACAGGCAGTGCGTGATGGCGGTGAAGGGCTTGCGCCCTTCACCCATCTCCGCCAGCCAGCCCAGTTCCTGCCGTGCCTCCTGCAGCACGCGGCCGGGCGCGCCCAGCGGGGCGATCTGCAGGTCGACCTTTGCCAGCAGCTGCTGCACCGCCGCCCCGCCCAGCAGCTCGAGCAGGCGCTCGGCGCGGCCGGGCTCGGGCTGGATGAAGACCACGCGCGCATCCTCGGGCAACTTGGCGCGCGTGGCCGCCGCCTTGAGCGCGTCGCGGTAGCCGCCCAGCGTGTCGACGAGCCCGCGCTCCTTGGCCTGCGCACCCGTCCACACACGGCCCTGGGCCACCGCGTCGATCTTGTCGGGCGTGGTCTTGCGCGCCTGCGCGGCCTTGCCGGTGAATTCGCTGTAGATCTGGTTGATGGCGATCTGCAGCAGCTCGTTGAAGCGCGGGTTGGGCGGCAGGCGCGGGTCGCCCACGCCGCCCAGCCAGGTGGTGGTGGTGCCGGCGGTGTGCACGCCCAGCTTGTCGAGCGCCTTGTCGGCCGTGGGCAGCAGCGCGAACACGCCGATCGAGCCGGTGATGGTGCCGGCGTCGGCCAGCACTTCGTCGGAGGCCATCGAGATCCAGTAGCCGCCCGAGGCCGCCACGTCGCCCATCGACACCACCACCGGCTTGCCGGCGGCACGCGTGAGCTCGAGCTCGCGGCGGATCATCTCCGAGCCGTAGACCGAGCCACCCGGCGAGTTGACGCGCAGCACCACGGCCTTGATGGCCTTGTCGTCGCGCGCCTTGCGGATCAGCTCGGCGGTGGAGATGCCGCCCACGGTGCCGGCCGGCGCCGGGCCGTCGACGATCTCGCCCTCGGCCACCACCACGCCGATGGCGTCGCCCAGCAGCTGCGGCTTCTGGCGCGCGAGGTAGCCCTCGTAGGAGACCTGGCGGAAGGTCTTGCCCTCGGAGTCCTTGGCGCCGCGCTCGATCATCATCTCGCGCAGTTCGTCCCTGGTCTTGAGGCCGTCGCCCAGCTTGCCGGCCAGCGCCAGCTTGGCGGCCTCGCCGCCTGCCGCCGTGAGGCGCTGGGGCAGCTCGTTGATCATCGCCATCACGCTGCCGGCGGGCAGCTTGCGCGCGGTCTCCACGCCCTCGGTGTACGTGGACCACAGGCCGTTGTAGAGGAAGGCATCGGCCTCGGCGGCAGCGGCCGAGGGCTCGTTGGCGATGAAGGGCTCGGCAAAGCT
>NZ_DASSRA010000435.1:0-4937 GCF_035702065.1 Rhizobacter sp. | reverse complement strand
AGCCGGGCGCCGGCAGCGACGTGATCGGCATGAAGCTGAAGGCCGAAGAGCGGGGCGGCGTGTACGTGCTCAACGGCACCAAGATGTGGATCACCAATGGCCCCGACGCCGACGTGATGGTGGTGTACGGCAAGACCGAGCCGCAGCTGGGCGCCCGCGGCGTGACGGCCTTCATCGTCGAGAAGGGCATGCCCGGGTTCTCCACCGCGCAGAAGCTCGACAAGCTGGGCATGCGCGGCAGCCACACCGGCGAGATGGTGTTCAACAACGTGGAGGTGCCGGCCGCCAACGTGCTGGGCGCGCTGAACGGCGGCGCCAAGGTGCTGATGAGCGGGCTGGACTACGAGCGCGCCGTGCTGGCCGCCGGGCCCGTGGGCCTGATGCAGGCCGTGATGGACGAGGTGGTGCCCTACATCCACGATCGCAAGCAGTTCGGCCAGGCCATCGGCGAGTTCCAGCTCATCCAGGGCAAGCTGGCCGACATGTACACCGTGCTGCAGGCGGGGCGCTCGTTCCTCTACACCATCGGCAAGAACCTCGACAAGCTGGGCAGCGAACACGTGCGCCAGGTGCGCAAGGACTGCGCCAGCGTGATCCTCTGGTGCGCCGAGAAGGCCACCTGGATGGCGGGGGAGGGCATCCAGATCTTCGGCGGCAACGGCTACATCAACGACTACCCGCTGGGCCGGCTGTGGCGCGACGCCAAGCTGTACGAGATCGGCGCCGGGACCTCGGAGATCCGGCGCATGCTGATCGGGCGGGAGTTGTTTGCGGAGACGATGTAGGCCTCCCGGCCCGCCCTGGCAAACTCCCGCCATGTTCCCCCACCAGCTCGACGACGGCCGCGCCTTCGCCATCGCGCAGGCCATGCGCGATGGCTTCGACAAGCACTACCGCCTGTTCCGCGCCACCAGCCGCGCCGCCAAGCAGCGCTTCGAGGCCTGCGACTGGCATGGCCAGCAGCGCGCGCAGCGCGAGCGCATCGAGTTCTACGACCGGCGCGTGGACGAGGCCGTCGAGCGGCTGCAGCAGGAGTTCCAGGCCGGGCAGCTGCCGGCCGACACCTGGCAGCAGGTCAAGCTGCACTACATCGGCCTCTTGATCGACCACCACCAGCCCGAGCTGGCCGAGACCTTCTTCAACTCGGTCACCACCAAGATTCTGCACCGGCACTACTTCCGCAACGACTTCATCTTCGTGCGGCCGGCGGTCAGCACCGAGTACATCGAGAACACCGAGCCGGCGTCGCTGCCCACCTACCGCGCCTACTACCCCACCCGCGAGACGCTGCGCGAGACCTGCCTGCGCATCATCACCAACTTCCAGCTCGAACGCGAGTTCGAGGACCTGGGCCGCGACGTGGAGCTGGTGCTGGCGGTGCTGCGCAAGGAACTGGGCGAGTACCGGCTGCGCACCAACTTCCAGGTGCAGGTGCTCAGCTCGCTGTTCTTCCGCAACAAGGGCTCCTACGTGGTGGGCAAGGTCATCAACGGCTTCCGCGAACGGCCCTTCGCGCTGCCCATCGTGCACACGCCGCAGGGGAAGCTTGCGGTGGATGCGGCGCTGTTCGGCGAGGATGACCTGCAGCTCATCTTCAGCTTCGCCCACACCTACTTCATGGTGGACATGGAGACGCCCTCGGCCTACGTGCAGTTCCTGCGCTCGCTGATGCCGCGCAAGCCGCGCGCCGAGCTGTACAACGCCCTGGGCCTGCAGAAGCACGGCAAGAACCTGTTCTACCGCGACTTCCTGCACCACCTGCGCCACAGCGGCGACATGTTCCGCATCGCCCCCGGCATCAAGGGCATGGTGATGATGGTGTTCGACCTGCCGTCGTTCCCGTACGTGTTCAAGGTCATCAAGGACTTCTACCCCGCGCCCAAGGACACCACGCGCGAACTCATCAAGAGCAAGTACCTGCTGGTCAAGCAGCATGACCGTGTCGGCCGCATGGCCGATACGCTGGAATACAGTGACGTGGCGTTTCCGCGCTACCGTTTCGAGGACGAGCTGATCGCCGAACTCAAGCACTTCTGCGGCAGCCTGGTCGAGGACGACGGCGAGGTGCTCGTGATCCGCCACCTCTACATCGAGCGGCGCATGGTGCCGCTGAACATCTTCCTGCAGGAGGCCACGCCGGCGCAGGTGGAGCACGCGGTCATCGAGTACGGCAATGCCATCAAGGACCTTGTCGCCGCCAACATCTTTCCCGGCGACATGCTGTGGAAGAACTTCGGCGTCACGCGCCAGGGCAAGGTGGTGTTCTACGACTACGACGAGATCGAATACCTCACCGACTGCAACTTCCGCCGCGTGCCGGCGCCGCGCACCGAGGAGGAAGAAATGTCCGGGGAGATCTGGTACCAGGTTGGTCCCAAGGACGTGTTCCCCGAGACCTTCGAGCCCTTCCTGCTGGGCAACCCGCAGGTGCGCGAGATCTTCATGCGCCACCATGCCGACCTGCTGGACGCCTCGTTCTGGCAGGCCCACCAGGCCCGCATCGCCGCCGGCCACGTGCAGGACGTGTTCCCCTACGACACCGAGAAGCGCTTTGCGCACCAGCGCAGGCGCTCCCTTGCGCACACGGCCACGGCCTGGCCGGTGAAAGGCATGGCGTGACATTCCCCGAATGGAAAGAAGCCCTGGAGCTGGCCAGCTTCGTCGTCACGGTGGTGGGCCTGCCCTTTGCCATCGGCGTGTTCCTCTACGAGCAGCGCCGCGAGCGCGAGAACGAGGAGGAAGAGGCCTACCAGATGCTCTCGAACGAGTACAACGAGTTCCTCAAGGTCGTGCTGTCCAACTCCGACCTGCAGTTGCGCACCAACACGCCGCTGCCCAGCCCCACGCCCGACCAGAACGAGCGCACGCTGCTGATCTTCGACATGCTGGTGTCGCTGTTCGAGCGGGCCTACCTGGTGGCCTACAAGGAAGACATGGCGGGCACCGAGCGGCGGCGCTGGAATTCGTGGGACGACTACATGCGCGAATGGTGCCGGCGCGACAATTTCGTCAGCGCCTTGCCCTTGCTGCTGCGGGGTGAAGACCCTGCGTTCCAGTCTTACATCAAGCGCGTCGTGCAGGAGGAGCGCGGCACGCCTTTGCTCGTTCCTTCGTGATGCGCCGCCCCTTCGTCAATTCAGGAGACCAATCATGGCCGAATCCATCGTCATCGTGTCCGCAGCCCGCACGCCCATCGGCGGCCTCCTGGGCGATTTTTCTTCATTGCAGGCTTGGGAGCTGGGGGCCGTGGCCATCCAGGCCGCGGTGCAGCGGGCCGGCGTGCCCGGCGATGCCGTCGATGAAGTGCTGATGGGCAACTGCCTGATGGCCGGCCAGGGCCAGGCCCCGGCGCGCCAGGCCGCGCGCAAGGCCGGCCTGCCCGACAGCGCCGGCGCCGTGACCTTGTCCAAGATGTGCGGCTCGGGCATGCGCGCCATGATGTTCGGGCACGACATGCTGGTCGCCGGCAGCGCCGGCGTGGTGGTGGCCGGCGGCATGGAGAGCATGACCAACGCGCCGCATCTCAGCTTCGTGCGCAAGGGCGTGAAGTACGGCGCCGCGATGCTGTACGACCACATGGCCCTCGATGGCCTGGAGGACGCCTACGAGCGCGGCAAGGCCATGGGGGTGTTCGCCGAGAACTGCGTGTCCAAGTACGGCTTCACGCGCGAGGCCATGGACGCCTTCGCGGTGGCTTCCACCGAGCGTGCGCTGAAGGCCAACACCGACGGCAGCTTCGACTGGGAAATCGCCCCGGTCGGCGTGGCGGGCAAGGGTGGCGACGTCAAGATCGCCCGCGACGAGCAGCCCTTCAAGGCCAAGCTCGACAAGATCCCCGGCCTCAAGCCCGCATTCAAGAAAGACGGCAGCATCACCGCCGCCACCTCGTCCAGCATCTCCGACGGGGCCTCGGCGCTGGTGCTGATGCGCGAGTCCACCGCGCGGCAGCTGGGCGCGCAGCCGCTGGCCCGCATCGTGGGCCACGCGGTGCATGCGCAGGCGCCTGAGTGGTTCACCACCGCGCCGGTGGGTGCCATCGACAAGCTGCTCAAGAAGACCGGCTGGAGTGCGCGCGACGTGGACCTGTGGGAGATCAATGAAGCCTTCGCCGCGGTGACGCTGGCAGCCATGAAGGACCACCAGTTGCCGCACGAGAAGGTCAACGTGCACGGCGGCGCCTGTGCGCTGGGCCACCCCATCGGGGCCAGCGGTGCGCGCATCGTGGTCACCTTGCTGGGGGCCTTGCGCAAGCAGGGCAGCAAGCGCGGCGTCGCGGCGCTGTGCATCGGCGGCGGCGAGGCCACGGCCCTGGCGGTGGAACTGTTCTGACCATGCCGCATGTGATCGTCATCGGTGCCTCGCGCGGCATCGGCCTCGAACTGGTTCGCCAATACCGCGCCGAGGGCGCGCAGGTCACCGCCACGGCGCGCAGCGAAGCCGCCCTGGCGCACCTGCGCGAGCTGGGCGCGCAGGCCCTGGCGCTGGACGTGGCCGATGCCAAGAGCGCGTCCGGGCTGGCCTGGCAGATCGACGGGGCGCGCTTCGACATTGCCATCGTCAACGCCGGCGTGCTCGGCCCGCGCGACCTGGACGCGCTGTCGCCCCCGGGCCAACCCGACTTCGACGCCGTGATGCACACCAACGTGCTCGGCCCGATGCGCGTGATCCCGCAGCTGGCCGACGCGCTCGCCGAAGGCGCGCGCCTGGGCGTGATCTCATCGCGCATGGGCTCGATGGGCCTGCGTGCCAACCCCGGCGGTTGGCTCTACCGCGCCTCCAAGGCGGCGGTGAACTCGGTGCTGAAGGACGCGTCGCTCGCGCTGGCCGGCAAGGCCATTTGCGTCGCACTGCATCCGGGCTGGGTGCGCCCCGACCGGGGCGGCGCCGGCGCCGACCTCGACGTGGCCGACAGCGCGCGCGACCTGCGCCGCACCCTC
>NZ_DASSRA010000434.1:0-2631 GCF_035702065.1 Rhizobacter sp. | reverse complement strand
CTGCTGGCCGAGATCGGCCGCAAGCGCGGCGCGCTGCAAAGCGGCGGGCGCATCAACCTGCAGAAGGCGGCCGAGGTCGTGGTGTACGACTTCCGCGCCGGCAACCTGGGGCGCGTCACCCTCGAAACGCCCGCCGAATACGCCGCCTGGCTGGCGGCGGGGCAGCTGGCCGACGCCCAGCGCCAGCTCAAGAAGAAAAAGAAGAACCGCAGCGAGCCCGAGGACTGAGCGCCTCCGCCTGCGCAGCGCGCCGGCGCTGGCATTTCATTCCACCCTCAAGAACTCGGTGGCAAACCCGAAGTGATTGGCCGTGCTAATTTTTTGACAATTTGCTCTGTTTGGTGGGTCTGTAGTTCTGTTGTGCGGAACGGCCGCCAAGCGACTGGAGAACCAAAAAATGAAACGCGTCAGCTTCTGGAAAACCGTGGCCCCCCTGCTCGGGCTGTGCCTGCTCACCATGACCGCCTGCGGCGGCGGTGACGACGACACCCCCGTCGATGCCTGTGCCGCCCTGCCGGCGGCGGCGCCCGCCTCCGGCGCCTCGGCGCCTGTGTCCACCACCGGGGCCTACTTGTGTGGGGCAGGGGTCGGCGTGGCCGACCTGGAGAAGGCGGTCACCTTCTACAAGGCCCTGGGCATGACCGAGCGCGCCCGCATCACGCGCAACGACCGCCAGGAGGTCGTGCTCGACTCCGCCGACCAGCGCGGCTCACGCTTGATGCTGTTCACCTACACCGACGGCTCGTCACGCAACTACCGCCAGAACCCCGGCAAGATCGTCTTCTACGTGAAGACGCCGTCGACCTTCGCGGCCGCCTTCCACGCCGCGGCATCGGCGGCCGGCAGTGGCGGCATCACGGCCACGCCGACGCCCATCGCCCCAGGCTCGACCACGGTGGTGGGCTTCGGTCGCGACCCGAACAACAACCTGGTCGAGATCGCCAGCCTGGCCCCGACGGACCCGGCGGCGGCGCAGACGCACTCGTACATCAGCGCCTTCGGCATCGGCGTGTCCAACCTCACGGCCGCGCGCGACTTCTACGTCAACACGCTGGACATGCGGGTGTCGCAGTTCCTGTCGGTCAACAAGGCGCCCTCGACGCCCTGGTACGACGAGTACATCCTGGCGTCGAACGCCGGCCGCGGCTCGGCCATCGTGCTCATGACCTACACCGATGGCATCCCGAAGAACTACAACAACAACCCGGTGCGGTTGACGTTGCGCACCAACGACCCGGCGGCCTACGCGCAGCGCATCACGGCTGCGAACGTGGCGGGTGCCACGGTGGTGCGTGCCCCGGGGCCGGTGGCCGAGCTGGGTGGCGCCGTGACGGGCCAGGCGACCGACGCCAACGGTACGCAGCTGGAGATCCTGCCGAACTGAGCCTGGAGGTTCAGCCCGGCACACATCTGAGCCTCACTTGGCCCAGGTGTCCTTCAGCGTGGTGGTGCGGTTGAACACCAGCTTGCCGGGTGCGTGGTCCACCCGGTCGGCGACGAAGTAGCCGTGCCGCTCGAACTGGAACTTGTCGTCGGCCTTGGCGGACGCCAGGCCGCTTTCGACGTAGGCCGTGACGACCTTCTTGCTGTTCGGGTTGAGCACGCTCAGGAAATCGGCACCGCCTGCATCGGGCTGGGCCGCAGTGAACAGGCGGTCGTACAGGCGTACCTCGGCCGGCACGCCGGTGGCCACGCTGACCCAGGTGACCACGCCCTTGACCTTGATCGCATCCGCGCCAGGCGTGCCGCTCTTGGTGTCTGGGACGAGCTTCGCGAGCACGGCGGTGACGTTGCCGCCGGCGTCCTTCTCGGCCCCGATGCACTCGATCACGTAGCCGTACTTGAGCCGCGTCTTGTTGCCGGGGAAGAGGCGCTGGTAGCCCTTGGGCGGCACCTCGGCGAAGTCTTCTCGCTCGATCCACAGCTCGTTGGTCAGCACGAAGTCGCGCTGGCCGCGCTCGGGGTGGCCGGGGTGCACGGGCGCGTGGCAGGGCTCGCGGTGCGTCTCGCTGCCGAAGATCTCGGCAAAGTTGACGAGCTTGAGCTTGAGCGGGTCCAGCACCACGCAGGCGCGTGCGGCCTTGGGGTCGAGGTCGTCGCGCAGGGCGATCTCGAGCGAGCTGTAGTCGATCCAGCCACCGGCCTTGCTCACGCCGCTGCGCTCGGCCAGCAGCTGCAGGCTCTCGGGCGTGTAGCCGCGGCGGCGCAGGCCGACGATGGTGGGCATGCGCGGGTCGTCCCAGCCGCTCACGTGACCCTCGTCAACCAGCTGCTTGAGCTTGCGCTTGCTGGTGACGATGTAGGTGATGTTGAGTCGCGCGAACTCGTACTGGTGCGGCCGCGGCTGCGCCAGCAGGCCGAGCGTGCACAGCTGGTCGAGCAGCCAGTCGTAGAAGGGGCGCTGGTCTTCGAACTCGAGCGTGCAGATGCTGTGGGTGATGTTCTCCAGCGCGTCTTCGATCGGGTGCGCGAAGGTGTACATCGGGTAGATGCACCAGGTGTCACCGGTGTTGTGGTGCGTGGCGCGCTTGATGCGATAGAGGGCCGGGTCGCGCAGGTTGATGTTGGGCGAGGCCATGTCGATCTTGGCGCGCAGCACGGCGGCGCCATCGGCCAGCTTGCCGTCGCGCA
>NZ_DASSRA010000433.1:0-9593 GCF_035702065.1 Rhizobacter sp. | reverse complement strand
GAACTCCAGCAGCAGCCCGCGCCGACGGTGGCTCGCGCCGAGATCAAGACCTTGCTCATCGCGAGCTGCGGATGGCCGACCGAGGCCATGCAGCCGTCGAGAAGGCAGACGGCAAGGCGTTGAGAAGGCCGCGCCTGCGGCGCCTCAGCGACCTACGAACACGCCGAAGCTGGCCAGGCGGTGCTGAAGCGCAGGCGCCCTGTCTGCACCAGGGTCGACCGACGGGCAAGCTCATGATGCCGCCCTGTTGATATCTAACCTGATGCAGACATGGGCCACGGAAGCCGCGGCGTACCGGGCAGCATGGCGAGCGATGTGAAGGCGGCTCGCCTCTCACAATCCCCCACCTCACGCAAGCCCCACCCACCACGCAGTTCTCCACCATTGATGTGGTTAAGTGTGTGGATAACCGGCCCGTGCCAGGCAAGAAGTGGCGTGGCGCTTGCGCTCCATTGGGATGCCCATCGTTTGAGCAACGGGAGCGTGCTAATTTGCTAACAGCGTTATGTGACAGGAATTTGTCCACCTTGCGGTGACCTGTAGCCCGCAAGGCCTAGACCACAGCCATTCGGGTTTCCCCATATGCTGCGCGCCTTCAACAGAGACGGATCAGCAGGAATGGAACGGGTCAACGCTGCCGCGGTCATCGCGGCTTTTTTGTTTGCGGGCAGCAGCCCGGCACATGCAGACATCCAGGGCGCGGGTGCGTCGTTCCCGTCGAAGGTCTATGCGACGTGGTCCGAGACCTACCAGCGCGACGCAGGTGTGCGCGTGGCCTACAAGCCCACGGGCTCGGGCGATGGGGTGAAGCAGATCACCGAGCGCGCGGTGGCGTTCGCAGGCTCCGATACGCCGCTGTCGCCGGCCGAGCTGGCCAAGCGCAAGCTGGTGCAGTTTCCTACCGTGGTGGGCGGCATCGTGCCGGTGGTTCATTTGCCGGGCCTGGGCGAGCGCGGGCTGCAGCTCGACGGCGGCACGCTGGCCGACATCCAGCTCGGTGACATCGCGCGCTGGGACGACCCGCGCATCGCCGAGCTCAACAAGGGCGTGCGCCTGCCGGCGCTGCCCATCCAGCGCATCGTGCGCGCCGAGAAGTCGGGCACCACCGAGGGCTACACACGCTACCTCTCGCAGGTGTCGGCCGCGTTCAAGACGCAGGTGGGTGACTCGCAGCTGCCCAAGTGGCCGGGTGCGGTGGTTTCGGCGGAAGGCAACGACGGCATGGTGCGTGCGCTCAAGGCCACGCCGGGTGCGATCGCCTACGTGAGCTACGACCGCGTGGTGAACGACCGCCTCGCCGACGTGCGCCTGCGCAACGCCGCGGGGCAGTTCGTGCGTGCGTCGGAGAACGGCTTCCGCTCGGCCATCCGCGAGAGCGAACTGGGCCGCACCGGCAACGACCTGGCCAGCCTGCTCGACCGCCCGGGTGTGGAGACCTGGCCCATCACCACCGCCACCTTCGCGCTGCTCGACGCCAACCCCAAGGCGGCCGATGCGGCGGCCCCGGCGCTGCGCTTCCTGTACTGGTGCTTCCTGCATGGCGACGACCTCACGCGCGGCACCGGCTTTGCGCCGCTGCCCATCGTCGTGCAGGCGCGCATCGCCGCGCGCTTTGCGAGCGTCAAGGCACAGGATGGTCGGGCCTTGCACTACCTGAGCTACTAGCGCGCAACGTCATCGGCCTGCCACGAACGCAGGCCAGCATCGGCGGCTTCTTCCTCCCACCCCAAGGACCGCCATGCGCCTGACCGATTGCCTGCCCTATGCCCTTGCCCCCGTGGCTGCCGCCTTCCTGATCGCCAGCACGGCCCACGCCCAGGTGCTCACCGGCTGGGCGCAGATGCCGGCCACCACCTTTGCCGACGGCCCCACCTCGGGCCAGTTCGCAGCCGCCAACCCCTACGGCACCAACCTGCCGCCGTTTGCGCACCGCCAGCCGGTGCAGGGCTTCTCGGGTGTGCTGGCCGGCCCGCGCAAGAACGTCTTCCACTTTCTGGTGGACAACGGCTTCGGCGCGCAGGCCAACTCGGCCGACGCGCTGCTGCGCGCCTACACCGTCGCCATCGACTGGCGCACGCGCAAGGGTGGTGCCGGCAGCGTGTCCCCGGCCGACTGGCAGACGGGCAAGGAGCGCGACCGCTTCGACGCCGAGACGCGCCTGCAGCTCAACGACGCCAAGCACCGCCTTACCGTGCCCATCCAGGCCGACTACGCCAACTACTACAACAACCCGGCCAACCCGAAGGTCGACCCGAGCATCCGCGCCGGCCGCCTGCTCACCGGTGCCGACTTCGACATCGAGTCCATCCGCCGCGACCGCAACGGCAACCACTGGTTCGGCGACGAGTTCGGCCCCTACCTCATCAAGACCGACGCCCGCGGCACGGTGCTGCGCAGCGAGATCCCCATGCCCGGCGTCTACGCGCCGCAGCACAGGGACGTGGTCGCCGGCAAGGCCGTGGCCAACCTGCCGAGCTCCGGCGGCTTCGAGGGCATGGCCATCAACAAGAGCGGCAGCAAGCTCTACACGCTGCTCGAACGGCCCGTGGCCGGCGACCAGCCGGCCAACACGCTGCGCATCGACGAGTTCGACATCCACAGCGAGTCGTACACCGGCCGGCGCTTCTTCTATCCGCTGGACGCGCAGGGCACCAACATCGGCGACATGGTGGCCGTGGACGACCGCCGCTTCATCGTGCTGGAGCGCAACGGCGGCACGGCCACCACGCCCAACCTCGCGCCCTTCAAGAAGGTCTACCTGGTCGACATCGAAGACGTGGCCGAAGGCGGCGTGGCCCGCAAGTTCGAGCTGGTCGACCTGATGAAGCTCGCCGACCCGCACGACCTCAACCGCGACGGCAGCACCACCTTCAGCTTCCCCTACGTGACGATCGAAGACGTGCTCATCCTCGACCCGCGCACGCTGCTGGTCGTCAACGACAACAACTTCCCCTATGGCGGTGGGCGCGAGCTGGCGTCGGACCACACCGAGTTCCTGCGCATCCGCTTGCCGATCTCGCTGACCGACGACGAGCGCGAAGGCGGGCGCGGCCACGGCAGCGAGCGCGACGACGACTGAAGCGGTCTCAAGAGCATGGGGGAGCCCACTCCCATGCTGCTAGGCTTCGGCACGCCGATCACCGCAGGCCGCGCCGCCATGTATTCCTCGACCTTCATCTTCGCCACCCGACAGCTCGACGAGAGCTTTCACCGTCTCGATCAGGAGATTGCGGCAGCGGCCAAGGCGATCCCGGGCTACCTGGGAGAGGAGTCGTGGGAGAACGCGGCTGCGGGCCTGGTGTCGAACGTCTACTACTGGGAATCCCTGGAGGCGCTCCAACAGCTCGTCCAGCACCCACGCCACCTGGAAGCCAAGGCAGGCCAGGGCAATTGGCTGGCGGGCTACCAGGTCGTCATCTCTCAAGTTCTGCGCACCTATGGGGATTCCGGGCTGAGCCACGTGCTGGCCACCCCGCCGGTGGCCTGACGCACCGTGCGCAGCTTCGCCGCGGCGCTGATGGCTCTTCTTCCCGCGGTGGCGATCGCGTCGGAGTCGTTCCTCGCCGGCCTGGAGCGGCGCCTGCAAGCAGACGGCCCCGACGGCGTGAACACCTACCTGGGCACGCAAGCTGCCGGCATGGCCGAGCTGAACAGGCTCACCGCCGACTGCGCGCCTCAGGCGATCAACATCTCGGTCCGGCTGAGCCGCGGCAATGACCCGAAGGCCAATGATGTGCACAGAGAGGCGCTTCGCATCGCGGTCGGTGCGTGCACGGACTACGTGCTGTCGCAGGTCTCTGTGAGCGAGGTGCCCAAGGTCTGCGCTTCGGCCGCATCGTGGACCGTGAGCCAGACGGCAAGAGAGTTGCGTCGGCGGATCGCCAACATCGAAGCCGACGAGGTGCTTCGTTCGAGCCCGCGCGGCAAGGCATGCGCTGCAGCCTATCGCTTCGAGCTGCACAACACCCGGGTCGGTGTCCGGCTGGGCCAGCCGGGTGCTCGGCCCAGATGAGCACCGCGTTGCCGAACCATCATCGCGGCCCTCACGCTTGCCAGGCCCTTGCACGAGGAACCCCATGCCATTGAAACGCAAGACGACCTCGTCGCATGGGCCAGGCGACCGCAACGGTGCCTAGGGTGGCAGCGCGCGAATGCGCAGCCGTTGGCTCAGGTCGTCGACAAAGGTCTTCGCAGGAAGTGAGAGTGGCCTGTCCTGGCGCCAGACGAGGTACCACCGACCGCGCAGCGGGAACCCCGCGACGGGAAGCAGCGTAAGACCCTCCGAAGCGGGGTCCGCCGCCAAGGTGTGGCGAGACAGCACCGCCAGCCCGAGGCCGGCACGAACGGCATGCTTGATGGCCTCGTTGCTGCCCAGCGCCATGCGTGGTTCCCACACCACGCCTGCCTTCGCGAAGGCCTCTTCCGCGGTCGCTCGGGTGCCGGACCCGGACTCACGGGTGAGCAACGGTTCTTCGGTCAAGTCGGACAACTTCAGTCGCCGCCGACCGGCGAGGTGGTGATCGCGAGGCGCAATCACCACCAGCGGGTTCTCGAGGAAGGGCCAGCGGGCCAGGCGAAGGTGGTCCGGCGGCCGCATCATGGCTGCCATCTCATCGTCCCCGCGTTCCAGCCGCGCAACGACGGCGGCACGGTTTTCAACGGCGAGCTCGATCTGGATCCCGGGGTACTGGCGAGCGAACGGCCCCAGCAGGTCGGGTAGGAAGTATTCGGTCGTCGTCACCGCGGCGATACGCAAACGCCCGCGCTTGAGCCCTTGCAGGGCGGCGGCATCGTCCTCGAACTCCTGCCACGTGGCACCGATGGCGCGGACCGTCTCGGCCAGCCGCTGGCCCACCGCCGTCGGAACAAGTCCTCTTCCGCTTGGTTCGAAGAGCACAACACCCAGCGCCGCCGACAGTTCCTTGAGCTGCGTCGACACGGTGGGCTGCGCGAGGTGAAGCGCCTGCGCGGCACGCACCACGCTGCCCAGGCGCACGACCGCCTCGTGACTCCTCAGCTGCACAAGGCTCGCGCGAGGCGCATTCCGAAGGCCCGGTGGTGCACTCTGTTTCATTGCCTTATCCAATAGTTCTCTTCGGAACATATCACTTGTTCCGACAGATCGCCTGCTTGAGCATTCGCTCCCATGCAGAACTTTCTCGATCCGGCCATCCTCTTCTTCGTCTTCGGACTTCTCGCCGGCACCGTGCGATCCAACCTGGAGGTTCCGCCGCAGATTGCGCGGTTTCTTTCGCTGTACCTGCTGATGGCCTTGGGCCTGAAAGGCGGCTTCGCGATTGCCAAGTCCGGCCTGGGGGCCGAAGTGGCGTTGAGCCTGGGCTGTGCAATGTTGCTGGCGATTGGCGTGCCGTTGCTGGGCTACGCGATCTTGAAGCGGCACATCTCGCGCTTCGATGCCGCTGCGATCGCGGCGACCTATGGATCCGTCAGCGCGGTCACCTTCATCACCGCGGTGCAGTACCTGGAGTCACGGGGCCTCCCGTATGGGGGGCACATGGCGGCCGCCATGGCGCTGATGGAGTCGCCTGCCATCATCATGGCCGTCGTGTTGGCGAACATGGCGCGCCGGCAACAGGGGGCGACCTCCAACGCGCACGGGGTCGGCCTGCGCGGGGTGCTGCACGAGTCCTTCACCGATGGTGCCCAGCTGCTGCTGCTGGGTGCGATGGTGATCGGGCTTGTCACTGGCGAATCAGGGCAGAAAGCCATGCAGCCGTTCTCGGGTGACTTGTTCAAAGGCATGCTCGCCTTCTTCCTGCTTGACATGGGCTTGCTCGCCTCCCGGAACATCAGCGCCCTCAAAGGGCAGTCACCGTGGCTCGTGAGTTACGCGCTCGTCGGCCCGCTGGTTCACGCGAGCCTGGCCCTTGGATTGGCTGCGGCCGTGGGGCTCTCGCCGGGCAACGGAGCGCTCTTGATGGTGCTGGCAGCAAGCGCGTCCTACATCGCGGTACCGGCGGTCATTCGACAGGCCATCCCCGAGGCCAATCCTTCGCTCTACTTCGGCATGTCGCTCGGCTTGACGTTCCCCTTCAACATCATGGTGGGCATTCCGCTCTTCGTCTCCATTGCACACAGGGCTCTCTGAGCGCAGCCGCACATGCATGCACCTCAGGGCGTACGAGGTTGCGGTGTGTCGTGCCGCGGCGGGCGTTCGGCGCTCCGCGCCGCCCACGCGAGCATCACGTTCTGGCCAACGCGGAAAGCTCCGGCAGCAGGAGGCCTTCGTGCAGCGCAACGTACTCCAGGGCCGCTTCGAAGCGGGCCCGTGACTCAGCCGCCACCTGGCGGAGGTAGGCGTGGAGTTGGGCATCGGACACGCTGCGGTGCTCGCACTCGGCGCTGTAGGCCTCGAAGTGCGACAGCTGCACCAGCAGTTCGGTGACGTGTCGCGGGCACTCGCACGCCACAGTCGAAGAGAGGCCCGCAAAGTCGGCCAGAGCGGCGTCGTCCCAGCGGCGTGGCGGCAGGGAGTGTGCTTGCAGGGCGGGCTTCTCAAGGTTCGACGGCGGCGCCTTGAACGTCCACGACAACAGTTGCAGCCATGGCCCCAACACGGCGTCGGGTTGCGGATCACGAAGCAAGGACACTCCGGCGTCAGCCATGGCCTCGCACAACGCGTCGGCGGCAAACCCGTACAGCACCGCTTTCGGCACTTCGGCCAGCGATGGCGCGGCCTTGTCAAGCGACGCCAGCCAACCCTCCTGGAGACGCGGTGCGTGGACCAACAAGAGGTCGACCTCCGAGGACTCCAGTGCCGCGGCAACCTGTCCGGCATCGTCATAAGGGCCCAGCCAGGTCACCGGCCGGCCGATCCGCCGCAACAGCGCCGGCCGTCGCAGCCGGTTGCCCAGCGACGCACCGATCACGGCCACCCGCCACGGGGTGACGGGGGCCTCCCGGAAGGTTTCCGCGAGCTCCTGGCCCTGGGACGCAGCCAATGTCTGAGCGTGGGTCGACGCGACGCGCTGCAGCTCCACCATGCCGAGGGTCGCGACGCTGCCGATGGCGTGGCCCACGTCGGTCAGTTGCTTGATCAGCGCCAGGCGCCGCACATCGTCGCCCGAATACAGCCGTTGTCCGGACGGCGACAACTGCGGCTGCGTCAGGCCATAACGCCGTTCCCAGACTCGCAGCGTCGCGACGGGCATGCGCAGCATCCGCGCCACCGCGCCGCTGCGGTAAAGCGAAGCGCCCCCCGTGCCCGGGGCATTCTGTTTCGATTCTGACGCGATATTTCCCATAGTTGACTCTGTCATGAAGCGCAATTGACCTTGATTATTGGACAAGAACCGCGGCTTATCAGAAGACGAAATGCATATGAAGCGTGTATCCCTATGATGCCCTGATGGCTTCCCATCCCACCAGAACCGTCGCGGTGATTGGCGCAGGCATGGCCGGTGCGGCTTGCGCCCACGGGCTGGCCCTCGCAGGTCACGCCGTGCACGTCTTCGACAAATCACAAGGGCCCGGGGGCCGAATGGCCACCCGCCGCTTCCAGTGGGTCGAACGTGGCGGCCAAGCCGGTTCGACGCGACTTGACCATGGCGCGGTGGGCATCACGGCCCGCACGTCTGCCTTCAAGGCATTTCTCGCCGACGCGATACGCGTCGGCGACCTGGCCCCATGGATGCCCTCGATGGCCGAAGGCAGTCTGCCGCTCGAAGCCGGCGAGCAGTTGTACCTGCCATTGCCGGACATGCCTGCGCTGTGCCGCCGCTTGCTGGCGGGCATACCGGCCACCTGGTCATTCGCCGTCGACGCGTTGCATCGCAGTGAGCTTGGGTGGGAAATCGAGGCGGCAGGGGCCTGTCATTCCACGCGCTTCGACGTCGTCGTCCTTGCGATCCCGCCGGCGCAGGCCGCGCCCCTGCTCGGGCCACATCGGGTCGACTGGAGTCGGCACGCGGCCGTCGCGCCGATGCAGCCGTGCTGGACCTTGATGGGTATCGCCGATGGGCCAGACTTCGCAACGGCCTGGGATGCTGCAAGGCCTCCGACCGGCCCACTCGCCTGGGTGCTGCGCAACGATGCCCGCCCCGGCCGGGAGCGGGCGGCGGGCAAGGCCCACTGGGTCGTCCACGCCCGCGCCGGCTGGAGCCGCCGCTACCTCGAGCAGCCTGCGGGGTGGGTTCAGCTGCAGCTCCAGGCGGCGCTCGGCGACTGGCTCGGCCAACCCGTCGACTGGCATCAAAGCGCTGTGCACCGCTGGCGCTACGCACTGCCGGTGGCAGATCCTGCACAGCCGACCGAGTCGTGCTGGTGGGACGCGACCCGGGGGCTGGGCGCCTGCGGCGACTTCCTGGGCGGCAGCGGCGTCGAGGGCGCATGGTTGTCCGGGCGCGCGTTGGCCACGGCGGTGCTGCAGGCGCAAGACGCCGCTCATCGGTCCACCTCGTCCGTCGTCGCCCATGCCTCACCCCCGATGCTGGCCGCTCGCTGAGCCTCTCCTCTTGCCGACGGACCTCGACAGCGCAATGCACCTCTCTCACCCCAGCCGCCGTGCCGTGTCGTCGGCGCCTGACGCCCGCGGCAACAAGGCCACCCTGCCCAGCAAGCCCTGCACGGCATGTGGCCGGCCCATGAGCTGGCGCAAGCGGTGGGCGAAGAACTGGCCGGAGGTGAAGTACTGCTCCGACGCGTGCCGTCGAACCAGGCGCCGGGGTGGCTGACGTGCGCAACCTGGTTGTCGTGCTGGGCGACCAGCTCGACCTTGACGCCTCCGGCTTCGACGGCTTCGACGCGGATGTCGATGCGGTCTGGATGGCCGAGGTGGGCGAAGAATCGACCCACGTCTGGTCGAGCAAGGTGCGCATTGCGCTCTTCCTCACCGCGATGCGTCACTTCGCTTCGGCGCTGCTCGCAGCCGGCCGACACGTTCACTACACACGCATCGAGTCGCATGCCCACGCCCGCACACTGTCCGCCCAGCTGCAGGCCGACATCCAGCGCCTTCGCCCGGCCCGGTTGGTGATGACCGCCCCGGGTGAATGGCGGGTGCTGCAGGCCATCAAGGAGGTGGCGCATTCCAGCGGGCTGCCGCTGGACATCCGGGAAGACCGCCACTTCTTCTGCAGCGTTCGTGACTTCGCGGCGCACGCAAAGGGACGCAAGACACTGCGCATGGAGTTCTTCTACCGCGAGCAGCGAAGGCGCCAAGGCATCCTCATGCAAGGCGCGGGCGATGATGCGCAGCCCATCGGCGGCCAATGGAACTATGACGCCGACAACCGCGAAGCCTTCGGCGCCCACGGCCCGGGCGACCTGCCGCCGCGCACCTGCTTCGAGCCCAACGCCATCACGGGCGAGGTCATCGAACTCGTCCAAACGCACTTTGCCGGCCATCCGGGCCGCCTCGACGGCTTCGCCTGGCCTGTGACGCGCGAGCAGGCACTGCAGTCCTTGCAGGCCTTCATCGAGCAGCGACTGCCTCGCTTCGGCCGCTACCAGGACGCAATGTGGCCGGGCGACCCGTGGCTTTATCACGCGCAGCTCTCGGCCGCGCTCAACCTCAAGCTGCTCAATCCCCGGGAGGTGGTGGCCGCAGCCGAGGCCGCATTCCATGCGGGGCA
>NZ_DASSRA010000432.1:0-6898 GCF_035702065.1 Rhizobacter sp. | reverse complement strand
GAAGGCGTGTCGTCTCTTGTGTCGTCGGTGCGTTTACTGCCAGACCTTGACCACGAACTCCGGCTGCAGCTTGCCGGTGGAGTCCTTGATCTGCAGCTCGATGTACTTGGGCTCGGTGCCCTTGTCGAACTTGATGTTGGCACCGCGCTTGTAATCGCGGAAGTGCGGGCCACCGCCGGTGAACAGTGCCACCAGTTCGTGCGAGCCAGCCTTCAGGTTGCCCAGGTACATGCGCTGCACGCCACCACGGTGCAAGGCCTTCACCTCGGCTTCGGTGTAGAGGTAGTTGGCGACGACCTTGTCGTCGAGCTTGACCTGCACCGAGCCCAGCTCGAAGAGCTTGCCCACGTCCATCGAGAGGAACACCGCCACCTGCGTGTTGGCCGGGAACAGCAGCTCTTCTTCGAGCACCAGCAGGTCGCGGTTGAGGCGGATCACGTCGCCCTTGGCTTCTTGCACGCGGGTGTCGAGGCTGGCGGCCGAGGCGGCGGTGGCGGGTGCGCCGGCGGCCGCGGGAACTGGTGCGCTGGCGGCTGCGGCCGGTGCAGCGGCAACCGGTGCGCTGGCAGCCCCAGCGGGGGCGTCGGCGGCCCAAGCCGCCGAGGCAGCGAGCAGCAGACCGGCGGCGACCCATTGGCGGCATTGATCGAGGAACATACGGCTGGCCTTCATCAGAATGTGATCGTCGCGAACAGCTGCAGCACGTTGGCGTTGTGCTCGTAGGGCTTGCCGTCGCGGATGTCGGTGAAATCGGAGTACTTGAACTGGATGTACTCGTAGGCGGCGTTGAGGCGCACCTCGTAGCTGCCCGGCACCTGCTTGGCGGTGTAGGCCATCTTGGCGCCCAGGCTCATGGTCTTGTAGGTGCTCAGCTGGCGATTGCGCGAGATGTAGGTCATGTCGCTGGTCGCGTTGTCGCTGTAGAACAGCGCCTTGCTCTGCGTGTAGTAGCGCCCGTACCAGTCGACCAGCCAGCGCTCGCCGAACTGGCGGCTGTAGCCGCCGTCGAGGGTGTGGGCACGGATGTCCCAGTTGTCCCAGAAGTAGCGGTAGCCAGCACGTATCGCATTGCCCGGCGTCACTTCGCCGATGGCCTGCAGCTTGAAGGCGCGGCTGCTGCGGGTGCGCGGGTTGTTCTCGGGCACGGTGGTGCCGAAAGCGCGCGCCGCGCGGTAGGGGCTGCCGAGGAAGCCGTCGTCGGACACCGCCTCCACATTGGCGCTCATCAGCCAGGTGGGCGTGAGGATCTGGGTCACGCCGAAGCGGTAGCGCCAGTGCGTGGCGCTGTCGATGAAGCCCTCGCCCTTGCGGCCGACATCGTCGTGCCCGCGCGTGAAACCCAGGCTGATGGTGGTCATGCCGCCGAACACTTCCTGCGCGACGTCGATGCTCGTCGTGTTGGCGATGTAGTCGGGCTCCTTGCTCTGCGAGGTGCTCACGCTCAGCGTGGCATCGCGCACGATGTAGTCGAAACCCAGGCCGTACTCGTTGCGTGTTTCCTTGTAAGGGCTGGCGGTGGTCACCACGTCGATCGAGGCGTTGCTGACCATGTCGACGTAGTAGGTGCCCGACAGCGACAGGTTCTCGTTGACCTTCTTGCGCACCAGCAGCGCCGGGCCGGCGGCGGTGAGGCCATCGGCCTCGTAGCGGTGGTACATCACGTCGGCACGGTCTTCGGGCAGGTTGGGCGCCGCATGGGCGGCACCGCCGGCCAGCGCACCGCCGACCGCACCACCCAGCAAGCCGGCGGCCCGCACGGTGTGCGAACGATGACGGCGCAGGTGGGCGAGCAGGCGCAACAGGTTGCGCCAGACCTGCACCGCAGGGCGCCAAAACTTAGTTGCAGCCACAGCCGCCCCCTTGCACGCCGGTGGCCCCGCGGGCACCCTCACGCACCTCGCGCACGTGCTCGAAGTGCTTGGACGAGAGCGCATCGCGCGAGACCTGCATGATCGGCGCCGCGAGGCGCTCGCGCTCGTAAGGCTTGACCCAGGGCTCGATGGAGCTGCAGCCAGTGAACAGCAGCGCGCTCAGCAGCGAACACAGCACAGACACGGCGATGCGCCCCCGGGCGGGAAGCAGGTGCAGCATGGGCGTCATTCCTTCAGCAGGTCGCGGATCTGCTTGTCGTACAGATCCTCGTAGCCGTCTTGATAGCCCCGGTGCACGTAGCGCACCTTGCCGCTGCGGTCGATCACGAGCGTGGAGGGCATGCTGTTCAGGTCGTACAGGCGGCTGACCTTCTTGTCGGTGTCGAGCAGCACGGGGAACCTGACGCCCAGCTTGGCGGCCACATCGGCAGCATTGCGCACGTCGTCGTCGATGTTCACGCCCAGCAGCACCAGGCCCGAGCTCTTGTACTTGTCGGCGATGCGGTTGAGATGCGGCATCTCCTTGCGGCAGGGGCCGCACCAGGTGGCCCAGAAGTTGACCAGCACGACCTGGCCGCGCAGCTCCTGCAGGCGCAGGTTGGGGCCGCTCAGCGAGCGCAGCGTGAAGTCGGGCGCCACCGTGCCGACGGCCGTGGCGGCGGCGGCCAGCGTGGCGCCTGTGGCCAGCAGCGTGGCGATCAACGCACGGGCGGCGCGACGGAGGAAGGGGTTGAAAGGGGTCGTCATGACGAATGCACCGGTCAGAAGAAGAAGGTCGCGCCCATGGTCATCTCGAGGTTCTGGGTGTTCTGGCTCTTGCCCAGGAAGTCGAGGGTGAAGAAGTGGTCTCGCACATCGAGCTGGAAGGCCGACCAGTTGTTGATGAAGACACGCGCGCCGAAGCCGATGTTGAAGGTCTGCTTGCGCTGGTTGGCGAAGTCGGTGTTGCCCGCGCCGCCGATGAGGTACAGCGCCGAGGCCTTGGCGGTGTTGCGGCCGATGAAGACCTCGCCCGGCAGCATGTTCCAGCCGATCGAGATGTTGTAGTACTTCAACGTTTCTTCCTGCGAGGCGAAGATGCCGCCGGGCAGGATCTGGCGGAAGTTCTCGTCACTTACCTTGGTCTGGCCGTAGGCGCCTTCGACGAAGAAGTCCTCGGTGATGTGGTAGCCCAGGCGCACGCCGCTGACCAGGCTGGAGCCGAAGTTCTGCGTGGCGTAGGTGCCCACGAAGAGGCCGATCTCGAAGTCGTTGGACGGGATCTTGGGCACCTTCACGTCGCGCCGGTCGACCTCGGGCACGATGACCTGCTCGTTGGCGGGCTTCGGGTCCTTGGGGGCGGCGGGCGCCGGCTCGTCGGCAGCACGGGCGCTGAGCGCGGCCGCGAGCAGGGCGCCGGTCAGCAGGAGGTGGGCAAATGGCTTGGTGTGCATGTGCGTCGTCGCCGTCAGAAGAAGAACGAGAGCCCGGCGGTCCAGGCGCGGTATTCGCCCGAGCGGGTGTCGGAGAGGAAGGCGGTGTAGAAGCTGTAGTCCATGCGCGCGACGAAGCGCTCGCTCAGGTGGTAGCGCACGCCGACGGTGCCGACCGCCATGTTGACGTTGGTGGTCTGGTCGCTCACGAGGCTGTCGTTGGGGATGTTCTTGAACTTGCCCACGCCGATGCCGAAGAACGGCGACAGGCGCTTGTGCGACCACGGCTCGCTGTTGACGTTGACGTGCCAGAACTCGGTGCCCGAGTACACGCCCTGCACCTGGCCGATGGTGGCCTCGAGCGACAGCGTGTCGGTGAAGCGGTAACCGCTCCAGACCTTGAACATGGGCTCCGACTTGAACTGGCCCCAGGCGAAGCCCATCTCGAGCTTGCGGCTGAGATAGTCGTCGAGTGCGATGTCGCGGAAGGTCTTGAGGCTGCCTGCCGCGGTGAGCGTGGCTTCGAGCTGGCGGCGCACCACCCAGCCTTCCTTGCCAGTGGAGCTGCGCACCTTGAACCAGTCGGTGTGGCGCGACTCGATCTCGATCCAGTCGCCGCGCTCCACCACGAAGAACACCGGGTAGCCGCGGCCCGGGCCGGTGTGCATCTCCAGATACGGGTCGGCAACCGTCAGGCGTTCGAGCGGCTCGTCGGCGGCACGCGCCGGCGCCGCGCCGCACACGGCGGCCAGCAACAGCAACGCCGCAGCGGCACGCGCCAGCCCGCGCACGCCACTTCCCCACCCTGCCCTCAGGCCCGCGAACGACAGATTCATTGGGTGCTGCAGGTTCCGTTGCCCGGGTCGGTGCTGAATTCATCCTGCCCGGCAGGCGCTGGGTGGCTCATCCAGTAGCGCATCAGCACCACGTGCGGATCGCTGTCGCTCTCGAAGATCAGGCCGCCGCCATGCAGGACACCCTGCACCCGCGGCTTGGTGATCAGTCGGCTCTGCGACACGTTGTTCATCACCACCTCGCCCTGCGCCGAGTAGAAGTTCTTGTACATGTCGGTACTGCGCACGGCGTCGGCAGCCGCCGGGGTCGTGGGCACGGGCTGCGATGCTGCGGAGGGGATCACCCGGAAGGCACCCCCCGTGCCGTTGGCATTGTCATGGCAACCGGAGCCGGCGCAGGTGTTGGTGGCCTGCGTGCCAACGATGGGCAACAACTCGAGAAAGATCGGGTTGATGCAGCGCTGGAAATAGGCGAAGGAGAGCTTCTGCCCTCCCTCGCTTGCCTCATTGGTGATGTTCGGCGGGTTGCCGAGGGGGCCACCGCCACCGCAGCCGGTGGCGAGGCCCAGCACGGCGGCACATGCACCTGCCCAGCGGTTGAGCGTGGGGGCGATGCGCCGTCGTGGCCCTTTCGTTGCTTCGTTCGTCGTCATCAACATCCAGTGGCGATCCAGGCCGCGATTGTGTTGTACGCCGGGCTGCCCACCGGCAGGATCGCCGCAGCGGGTGTGCCCGTCGTCGGGTGCGCCGTCGTGCTGGACGGGCGGCTCAACAGGTAGTTCGACGCGGCATTGCAGGTGTTGGAGATCATCGACAGCGTGACCCCGTAGTCGCCCTCGGCGCTGCCGGTCAGCACGAAGCGGTTGTTGCGGAACGAGGCGCCGGCCGGGGTGGTGGCGTCGCCGCCGATGGCCTGGTGGCAGCTGGCCGCGCAGGTGGAACGCAGGATCGGTTGGATCTGCGTCTCGAACACGGTTTCGCTCAGGCCGGTGAAGGCGCGCACGCCGCCGGCCGGGTCGAACGGGTCGTTGTAGTACTGGCCACCCAGGTCCATCCACTCGGTCAGCAGGCGCTTTTCGGCGGCGTTGAGCATGGTGGCGTGGTTGGGGGCGGTGCCGGGCGGGTTCGGGTGGGCGGTGGTCGCGGCAGTGCCGGCCAAGAGGGTTTCGCCGAACATGATTTCGGTCAGGCGGCTCTTGCGCGCACCACCGGCCGAGTTGGCGAAGCTGGAGCTGGTTTCCACCAGCGCGGCGCCGCGCACGATCATGGGCTCACCGTCTTCGATGCGGAACTGCGGCAGGCCGGTGGTCGCGTCGATCACCGGGTCTCCGAGCACGAGTTCTTCGTACGAGGTCACACGGCCGGTGCCCGAGGTGGTGTCGCGCAGGTCCAGCTTGGCCGGGTCGGCGTGGCAGGTCGTGCACTGGTTGTCGCCACCGCCGGCCACGGGGCGCGAGCGGGTGAACAGCGGCGCGATGTGGTCGCGGAAGTTGATGACGCCGCGCTTGACACCGGTGGTGGCGGGAGCGAGCGTGGCCAGGTTGTCGGCCGGGTTGGTGTTGCCGGTGTAGCGGACCAGGTAGTCGGGGCGAGCCTGCGCCGGGTCGGCCCATGCGTCGGTGAACGACGGGTCGGCCGACAGGGCCAGCAGCGCGGCGTTCTGGCGGGTGCGGGTCGCGGCCATGGTCTCACCCGACTGGTGGTCGTTGCGCAGCGAGGCCACGAGCGCCGCCGGCATGGTGTTGACGATGGTGCCGGAGTTCAGCGAGGCGCCGCGGCGCGGGCTGTGGCAGCCGTCGCAGGTGCGGCGCTCGCCCGGGCGCACCTGGATCCAGTTGGTGTGCGTCTGGATGGCTCGGCCCTTGTGGTCGATGACCGACAGCGCGATCGGCGTGTCAGCCGGCACGTGCAGCTTGAACGAGCCATCGGGCTCGATCGGGGCATAGCCCAGGATCTGCTGCTGCTCGAAGTCGGTTTCGCCGATCGAGTTGCGCAGGCCGGTCATGCCCGAGGGCGGCGCCACGGCGCGCATGACCCGCACGAAGCGAACCGGCGAGCACTTGTAGGCCGGGTCGGCGGGGTCCTTCATGCGCACGATGTCAGCCACCGAGGTACGGGTCTCGTTGGGCTCGACCGGCGGCGTGGTCATGGCGATGCCTCGGGTGCAGCCGGCCGGAAGGTCGGCGGCAGCCAGCATGCTTTCGCTCATGCGGCCCAGGCCGTCGGTGTCATACACGCTGCGCACTTCGATCAGGGCCAGACCCTGGGCCGCCAGGGCGCTGTCAACGGCGGTCGGCTGCGCGGCATTCGGTTCGGCACGGGCCTGCAGCGGGATCGGGTCGGTGTACATGAAGCCGCTCGGCGGCGCGGCCACGATGCGCCAGGTCTGGTTGGCGGGGTTGAACATGTAGACGGCGTAGGCGGCCGGTGCGTTGTCGCGCAGCGGATCGGCGGCCACGTCGGCGGCCATGCGGTTGCGGTTGCCCACGCGGGCCTTCTCTTCAGCGGTCAGCGTGGCGCAGGACACCACCACGCCGTTGCGCGTGACTTCACACGGGCGGTAGGACAGCAGGATGCGGTTGGTGCCATCCCACAGCGGGTACGGTGTGGTGACGCGGCCGTATTCGGACAGGCCCATGCCGTCGTTCAGAGCCTGCGCGGTGATCGAGCTCTGGCCACCGTTGGTGGGCACCGAAGTGAAGGCGCGGGTGTTGTTCTCGGAGTAGTTGAACGCGTCGACGACCATCATCGCGCCGCCTTCCTGGGTGCGCGACAGCGGCATCAGCGAGCTGGCCAGGAAGCCCTTGTAGGGGCCGCTCGG
>NZ_DASSRA010000431.1:0-4828 GCF_035702065.1 Rhizobacter sp. | reverse complement strand
ACGATGGCCGAGTTCTTCCGCGACGAGGGCCGCGACGTGCTGCTCTTCATCGACAACATCTACCGCTTCACGCTCGCGGGCACCGAAGTGTCCGCGCTGCTCGGCCGGATGCCTTCGGCCGTGGGCTACCAGCCGACGCTCGCCGAGGAAATGGGCCGTTTGCAGGAGCGCATCACGTCGACGAAGACCGGTTCGATCACGTCGATCCAGGCCGTGTACGTGCCCGCCGACGACCTGACCGATCCCTCGCCCGCGACGACGTTCGGCCACCTCGATGCGACGGTCGTGCTGTCGCGCGACATCGCGGCGCTCGGCATCTACCCGGCCGTCGACCCGCTCGACTCGACGTCGCGCCAGGTCGACCCGAACGTCATCGGCGAAGAGCATTACAGCGCGACGCGCGCGGTGCAGTCGGTGCTGCAGCGCTACAAGGAACTGCGCGACATCATCGCGATTCTGGGCATGGACGAACTGGCCCCCGAAGACAAGCTGGCCGTGGCCCGCGCCCGCAAGATCCAGCGCTTCCTGTCGCAGCCCTTCCACGTGGCCGAAGTGTTCACCGGCTCGCCCGGCAAGTACGTGCCGCTGAAGGAAACCATCCGCGGCTTCAAGATGATCGTGGCCGGCGAGTGCGACTCGCTGCCCGAGCAGGCCTTCTACATGGTCGGCACCATCGACGAAGCGTTCGAAAAAGCCAAGAAGCTGAACTGATCGGAGCACCGAGATGGCAACCCTGCACGTAGACGTCGTCTCCGCCGAAGAAAACATCTTCTCCGGCGAAGCGAAGTTCGTCGCCTTGCCGGGTGAAATGGGCGAGCTCGGGATCTACCCGCGCCACACGCCCTTGATCACCCGCATCAAGCCCGGCGCGGTGCGCATTCAGCGCGCCGACAACGACCAGGAAGAGTTCGTGTTCGTGGCCGGCGGCATTCTCGAGGTGCAGCCGGGCACGGTCACCGTGCTGGCCGACACCGCCATCCGCGGCAAGGACCTGGACGAAGCCAAGGCCATCGACGCCAAGCGCCACGCCGAAGAAGCGCTCAAGAACGCCAAGAGCGACCTCGATCTGGCCAAGGCCCAAAACGAACTGGCCTCCCTGGCGGCCCAGGTCGCAGCCCTGCGCAAGTTCACCGGCAAGCGCTGAGACTTCTCAGGCACCCTGAGCTCCCAAGCCCGCACGGCACTGCCGCTGCGGGCTTTTTCTTTGACCAGATCGACCCGCAACAGGTCGAAGATCGAACTTGCCCGGCGAAAGTTGGACGCCTAGCATCCGGCGACCGAGCCACGACAGATGGCCGCCAGGAGACAGCGTGTGAGCCCATGGGCCGACCTTTCGACCTCTGAATTGACCGTGCTGGACAGCGTGTTCTGGTGCGGCGGCCTGTCGCGCGACGCCGTGGCGCAGCGGGCCGCATTCTCCAAGACCCGCGTCAACGCCACCGTGGCTGGCTTGCTCGCCCAGGGCCTGCTCGAAGAGGCTGGGCTGCAAGCCTCGTCCGGCGGGCGCCGGCCCGAGACCTTGCGTCTCAACCACGGCCTGGGTGTGCTGCTGGCCGCCGACCTGGGTGCCACCGGTCTCGAGATCGCGGTGCTCACGCCCGACCTGCAGGTGCTGGCCAGCCACGCCGAAGCCGCCGATGTGCGCCGTGGCCCCGGCCTGCTGCTCTCGCGCGTGCGCGCGCTGATGGCCGAGCTGCTGGCCCGATGCGGCCGCAAGCCACGCGACGTCATCGCCATCGGCATCGGCGTGCCCGGCCCGGTCGACTTCGAGACCGGCCAGTTGGTGAACCCGCCGTTGATGCCCGAGTGGGACAGCTTCTCCATCCGTGAAGACCTGCGCGCCGACTACAGCGCGCCCGTCTTCGTCGACAACGATGTGAACCTGATGGCGTTGGGCGAGTTGTGGCGCCTGCAGCGCAGCCTGCAGAACTTCCTCGTGATCAAGATCGGCACCGGCATCGGTTGCGGCATCGTGTGCCATGGCGAGGTCTACCGCGGCGCGAATGGCTCGGCCGGTGACGTCGGCCACATCTGTGTCGACCCGCACGGCCCGCGCTGCACCTGCGGCAACCTCGGCTGCGTGGAGGCCATGGCCGCCGGCCCGGCCATCGCGCAACAGGCCACCGAGGCCGCCCGCGCCGGCGAGAGCCCGATGCTTGCCGCCGTGCTGGCCGAGCGTGGCGTGATCACGCCGCCCGACGTGGCGCAGGCCAGCCGCGCAGGCGACGCGGCCTCCAACGCCATCATCCAGCGCGCGGGCACGCTGATCGGGCAGATGCTGGCGTCCATCGTCAACTTCTTCAACCCGTCGCATGTGTTCATCGGCGGTGGCGTCACGCGCATCGGACCGCTCTTCCTGGCGTCGCTGCGGCAGAGCATCTACCACCGCTCGCTGGCGCTCTCCACGCGCCACCTCGACATCCAGTACACGCCGCTAGGCGAACAGGGCGGCGTGATCGGTGCGGGCGTGCTGGCGATGCACGAGACCATCAAGGCGCGCGGGGTGATCGCCTCATGAGCGTGGCCGTCGAGTTCGTGGACGTCAGGAAGGCCTTCGGCCCGGTGCAGGTGCTGCACGGTATGAGCTTCGCGCTCGAACCCGGCCGCGTGGTCGGCGTGCTGGGCGAGAACGGCGCCGGCAAGTCCACGCTGATGAAGATCCTCGCCGGCTATGAACCGATGAGCGGCGGCGAGCTGCGCATCAACGGCCAGCCCAAGCGCTTCAGCGGCTCGCGGGCGGCCGAGGCCGAAGGCATCGTGCTCATCCACCAGGAGTTCAACCTGGCCGAAGACCTGACGATCGCGCAGAACATCTTCCTCGGCCACGAGCGCAAGCGCGGCTGGCTGCTCGACGACGAGGCCATGCGCGCCGAGTCGGCCCGCGTGCTCAAGCAGGTGGGCCTGGCCAAGCACCCCGACACGCAGGTCAAGCAGCTCATCGTCGCCGAGAAGCAGCTGGTAGAGATCGCGCGCGCGCTGGCGCGCAAGGCCCGGCTGCTGATCATGGACGAGCCCACCGCCACGCTCACGCCCGGCGAGACCGAGCGCCTGTTCGCCCTGATGGCGCAGCTCAAGGCCGACGGCGTCACCCTGCTCTACATCTCGCACAAGCTCGACGAGGTGGAGCGCATCACCGACGAGGTGGTGGTGCTGCGCGACGGCCGCTTCGTCGCGCGCGAGGCGACCGCCCGGCTCACGCGCCAGCAGATGGCCCAGCTGATGGTGGGCCGAGAGCTGGCCGACCTCTATCCACTCAAGGAACACCCGCCCACCGGCACCGCTCCGCTGCTCGAAGTGAAGGGCTGCAGCGTGCCGGGTTGGGCGAGTGACGTTCACTTCAGCGTGCGGCCCGGCGAGATCCTCGGCTTCGCCGGCCTGGTGGGCGCCGGGCGCACCGAACTGTTCGAAGGCCTGCTGGGCCTGCGCCCCTGCCACGGCACGGTCGAGATCGATGGCGAGCCGGTGCGCCTGCGCAACCCGCGCGAGGCCGCGAACCAAGGCCTCACCTACCTGAGCGAAGACCGCAAGGGCAAGGGGCTGCACGTGCACTTCGGCCTGCGCGAGAACCTCACGCTGATGGCGCTCGCGCGCTACGCACGGCCGTGGCTGCACCCCAAGGAGGAGCAGCGCGCCCTGCGCCAGGCGGTCGACACCTTCGGCATCCGCACCGGCACGCTGGACGCGCCGGCTTCGTCGCTGTCGGGCGGCAACCAGCAGAAGCTGGCGCTGGCCAAGGTGCTGCACCCCAACCCGCGCGTGGTGGTGCTCGACGAGCCCACGCGCGGCGTCGACGTGGGCGCCAAGCGCGACATCTATTTCCTGATCCACCGCCTGGCGCAGGAAGGCCTGGCCGTGATCGTCATCTCGTCGGAACTCGTCGAGCTGATCGGCCTGTGCCACCGCGTGGTGGTGATGCGCGCCGGCCGCCAGCAGGCCACGCTGGACGCGACCCACCTGACCGAAGAGGAGCTCATCGCCCATGCCACCGGAACGCACTGACGCCGCCACCGTGCACGCACCCTGGCACGCGCGGCTGCACGGCCTCGGGCCGATCGCCGGCCTGGTGCTGCTGTGCATCGCCGGCACGCTGCTCAACAGCGACTTCGCCAGCCTCGACAACGCAATGAACCTGCTCACCCGCACCGCCTTCATCGGCATCATCGCGGTGGGCATGTGCTTCGTGATCATCTCGGGCGGCATCGACCTGTCGGTGGGTTCGATGGCCGCGCTGATCGCGGGTTCGGTGATCCTCTTGATGAATGGCGTGGCAGGCTCCATCGGTTCGCCGGTGCTGGTGGTCGCACTGGGCATGGGCTTCGCGGTGCTGCTCGGTGCCCTGTTCGGCCTGGCGCACGGCCTACTCATCACCAAGGGCCGCATCGAGCCCTTCATCGTGACCCTGGGCACGCTGGGCATCTTCCGCGCCTACCTCACCTACTTTGCCAACGGCGGGGCGATCACGCTCGACAACGCGCTGTCGGATGTCTACAGCCCGGTGTACTACGCCAGCCTCTTGGGCGTGCCCATCCCGGTGTGGGTGTTTGCGGTGGTCGCGCTCATCGGCGGCCTCATCCTCAACCGCACCGCCTACGGCCGCTACGTGCAGGCCATCGGCTCCAACGAGCAGGTGGCGCGCTACGCGGCGGTGGACGTGGACCGCATCAAGGTCATCACCTACGTGCTGCTGGGCGTGTGCGTGGGCATCGCCACCCTGCTCTACGTGCCGCGCCTGGGCTCGGCTTCGCCGACCACCGGGCTCTTGTGGGAGCTGGAGGCGATCGCCGCGGTGATCGTCGGCGGCACCGCGCTCAAGGGCGGCGCGGGCAGC
>NZ_DASSRA010000430.1:0-5889 GCF_035702065.1 Rhizobacter sp. | reverse complement strand
CGGGCCTCGCTGGCGCCCGAGGCCTTGCACCCTCAGCTCTGGCGCGCCGACCAGCTGGGCCGCGATGCCGAGCGCGCCCTGCCCAGCGGCTTCGGCCTGCTCGACGCACAACTGCCCGGCGGCGGCTGGCCGCGCCGAGTGCTCACCGAACTGCTGCTGCCGCACCCCGGCATCGGCGAGATGCGCCTGCTGGCTGCGAGCCTGGCGGCCACCCAGCGCGCCGGCCGGCTGGTGATGATGTTCGACCCGCCCGCCGCGGTGTCGGCTCCTGCCTTGGCCGAGCTGGGTCTGGACGTGGACCAGTTGCTGGTCATCCAGACGCATCTGCAGCTGCGCCCGGGCGCTGACCGCCTGTGGGCGCTGGAGCAGGCCCTCAAGAGCAGCCATGTGGGGGCGGTGGTGGCGTGGCTGCCACCCCGCTTGCGGGCCGAGCGCTTGCGGCGTTTGCAACTGGCGGCGCATGCCCACGACGGGCCGGCCTTCGTGCTGCGTGAGGTGGCCGCGCAGGCACATGCCAGTGCAGCGCCGCTGCGGCTGGCCTTGCACCCCGCAGGGGCCGACCAGCTCGCTCTGCGCGTGCTCAAGCGCCGCGGGCCGCCCTTGCTGGCACCGCTGCACCTGTCCCTGCCGCCGGTGCTGTCGGCCGCGGCCTTGCGCCGTTTACAGATGGGGGGCGACGCTGTGCCTCTGCGCGCCGCCACCTTCATCAACCTGGCGTGATGAACACAAGCCGCCATGCTCTGGGTTGGTCTGCATCTGCCGTGGCTGTCGCTCGAAACCTTCGTGGCGACCCTGCCGCCCGAACAGGCCGAACAGCCGCTGGCCCTGATGGATGCGCACCGCGTCGTCAGCGCCAACCGAGAGGCCCGCGCCCTGGGTGTGCAGCCGGGCATGAAGCGGGCCACGGCCTTGTCGCTGGCACCCCAGCTGCTGCTGGGCCAGGCCGATGAGCGGCGCGACCTCGCCGCATTGACCAGCGTGGCACATGCGGCCCTGGCCTTCACGCCGGCGGTCAGCCTGTCGATGCCGGCGGGCGTGCTGCTGGAGGTGCAGGCCAGCCTGCGCTACTTCGGCGGGCGCGAGGCCCTGCTCCACAAGCTGCGCGCGACGCTGGCCCCGCTGGGCCACCGCATCCGCTGCGTGAGTGCCCCCACGGCCCAAGGCGCGGCCCTGCTGTCGCGCCGCCACGATGGCCTGCACTGCGCCGACCGGCCGGCGCTGGTGCAGTCACTCGATGCCGCTCCACTGGTGCTGCTGGCCGCCGGTTGCGAGCACGCCGACGCCTTGCAGGGCATGGGCCTGCACACCCTGGGCGACCTGCGCCACCTGCCGCGCGCGGGGCTGGCGCGCCGCTTCGGCCAGGCCTTGCTCGACGAGCTGGACAGCGCCCTCGGCGACCGGCCCGACCCGCGCGAGCCGATCGTCCTGCCGCCGTTTTTCCACAGCCAGCTCGAGCTGTTTGCGCGCGCCGACACCACCGACCAGCTGCTGCACGGCGCGCAGGTGCTGCTGTCGCGCCTGGTGGCGTGGCTGTCGGCGCAGCACGCCTTCGTGCGCCGCTTCAGCCTGGTGATGAAGCACGAGCCGCGCTGGGGTCATGCACAAGCGGCTACCGAGCTCGAAGTCGCGCTGGCCGAGCCCTCGCGCGACGCGGCCCACATGCTGGTGCTGCTGCGCGAGCGTCTGGCTGCCTTGCAGCTGCCCGCGCCCACGCTCGAGCTGGGCTTGCAGTCCGACGACATCTCGCGCCGACCGCCGCCCAATGCCGAGCTCTTCCCCACGCCGCAGAGCGAGCATGTCGGCCTCACGCGCCTGATCGAGCGCCTGCAAGCCCGCCTGGGGCGCGAGCAGGTGCAGCGCCTGGTTCCGGTGGCCGACCACCGGCCCGAGCGCGCCACGGTGGTGTGCGCGGCCGAGCCGCTGATGCCTCGGCGCCGCGAGGAGGCTGCGGCACCCGCGCCACCGGGCCACAGCATCACCCGCCCGCTGTGGCTGTTGCCGCAGCCGCAGCCCTTGCCTCAGCATCAAGAGCGCCCGCTGCTCGATGGCGAGGTCCTGCAGCTGGTGTGTGGCCCCGAGCGCATCGAAGCCGGCTGGTGGGACCACCAACTGGCCGAGCGCGACTACTTCATCGCCCAGACGGCCGAAGGGGCCCTGGTCTGGCTGTACCGCGAGCGGCCAACCTTGTCAGGCGGGAAAAGCTGGTACCTGCAAGGGCGTTTTGCCTGATCAAGTTCGCAGGTGGCCTGCCGATACCCGAATGGCGCGCGCTCCAGAAAGGCCGGCGCACGGCTGGTGCATGCCGCTTGGGGCATGCATCACATCCACCCACCACTTGATCAGGAATCGATATGGCCATCGAGAACTTGACGCTGCGCTCTCGCTTGCTGCTGGGCTTCGGGCCCATGCTGCTGATCCTCGGCATCAACACGGCCCTGGCCGCCAGCTACGTCGACGGCGCGGCGAAGGCCTGGGTCATCGGCTGCGGCCTCGCCGCCATCGCGCTTGGCGTGGCGTCTGCGTGGTGGCTCACCCGCGGCGTGATCCAGCCGCTGCGCGAAGCGCTCGACATCGCCCAGAAGCTCACCGCCGGCGACCTGACTTCGCAATACAGCGTGAAGCGCCGCGACGAGTTCGGCCAGCTCATGCTCGCACTGAGCGGCATGAAGGACCGCTTCTTCAAGGTCGTGAGCGACGTGCGCACCGGCACCACCACCGTGGCCAGCACCTCCTCGCAGATCAGCCGCGACAACTCGTCGCTGTCCGAGCGCACCACCACGCAAAGCGATTCGCTTCAGAACACCGCCGCGTCGATGGAGCAGATCACCATCACCGTCAAGCAGAATGCTGACAACGCGGAGCAGGCCAACAAGCTGGTGCTGCAAGCGTCCGATCAGGCGGTCAAGGGCGGCCAGGTGGTCACCGAGGTGGTCACCACCATGGGCTCCATCAAGGACAGCTCGCGCAAGATCGCTGACATCATCGGGGTGATCGACGGCATCGCTTTCCAGACCAACATCCTCGCGCTCAACGCCGCGGTGGAAGCCGCGCGTGCCGGCGAGCAGGGCCGCGGCTTCGCGGTGGTGGCGGCCGAGGTGCGCACGCTCGCGCAGCGCTCGGCCACGGCGGCCAAGGAGATCAAGGCGCTGATCGGCGATTCGGTCGAGAAGGTCGACGCCGGCAGCAAGCTCGTCGACGATGCCGGCAAGACCATGACCGAGATCGTCGCCTCAGTGAAGCACGTGGCCAGCCTCATGAAGGAGATGGCCAGTGCCAGCCACGAGCAGAGCCTGGGCATCCAGACCGTGAACCAGGCCATCACCGACATCGACGGCATGGTGAAGATGAATGCCAAGCTGGTGCAAGACGCCTCGCAGACGGCCGTCTCGCTCAACGAGCAGGCCGTGAGCTTGCTCAAGTCGGTGTCCGGCTTCAACCTCGGCACGCGCGAGCACGGCAATGCCGACGAGGCCGCGGCACTGGTGAAGCAGGGCATCGCCTTCTTCAAGGAGCACGGCAAAGAGGCACTGATCGCCGAGATCAACAAGCTGGGCAAGGGCCGCTTCATCGACCGCGACCTCTACCTCATGGCCATCGGCAGCAACGACTCGGTGTTCTATGCCCACGGCAACAACGCGCGCGTGCTGGGCGCCGGCCCGGTCAGCAAGGACGTCGACGGCAAGCCCTTCGTGCAAGACATGGCCGCACTGGCGCGCTCGGGTGGGCAGGGCTGGGTCGACTACAAGTGGGCGCACCCGGTCACCAATGAGATTCGCCTGAAGTCGTCCTACGTCGAGCGCGCCGGCGATCTGGCGATTGCCTGCGGCATCTACAAGAGCTGAGGCCCGCGTGCCTGGCGTCAGCGTGCGGCGGGCAGGTGCCACACCACCTGCGAGGCCAATGGTGTCCACACGCTGACCTTCACGCCGGCCTGGCGCAGCGCGCGCCCCGTCCACACGTTGCAGGTGGTGAACAGGTTGTAGCTGCCGCGGGCCTCATAGAAGGCATCGCGCGGGCCGTAGTGCTGGCCGGGCAGGTGGGCACCTTCTCCGCCGGGCGCGCGCACCAGCGAGGCCTCCACGTGCTGCACCAGCGAGGCGTATTGCGCTTCCGTCAAAGGCAGTGCGTAGGTGCCTTCGCGCAAGTCGGCTTCATGCAAGTGCGTCACATGCAGCAGCGAATGGCCGCTGCCGGACAAGGCTTGCAGGGCGCGCCCGGCAGTGAGGTCACGCCAGCGAGGCGTGTGCAGATAGAACTCCCGATCGCCCCAGCCGATGGCCACATAGCGAGCGGGTTCGCCGCCCGGGTCGTGCGCCAGATGCCGCGACGGGAAGGTGCGGGACCAGTCCACGCCCTGCGCGCGCAGCGGGAAGACGAGGTCGGTGTGCACGCCGTTGGACATCACATAGGCCTGCACCACGATCGCATCGCCCGCAGGCTGCCGGTTGGCCGGCACGAGCAGCAGCCCGAATGCCACCATGAAGTAGGCGGCGACCGAGGCGATGACCCCGAGCGCAGCCCACATCAGCCACCGCAGGGGCCTCAGCCGGCGGGCGAATGGCATGCGACGCAGAGCTTGTTGCCATCCGGATCGCGGAAGTACGCGCCGTAGTAGTGGGCGTGGTACTCCGGCCGCAAACCCGGGGCCCCTTCGCAGGCACCCCCGTGGGTCAGTGCGATGGCATGGGCTTCGTCCACGATCGCGCGCGTCTCGGCCAGAAAGGCCACCATGTGGCCATTGCCCGGCTGAGGGGCGAGCTGGTCGTAGGGTTTGCCGATAAGGAACAAGGGCCGCGGCGTTGGCTTCGATTGCCAGCCCGCCCACGGACGGCTGCGTTCACAGAAGCGCGCCTCGATGCCCAGCGCCGCCATCAAGGGCATGTAGAACGCGAGGGCCCGGTCGAAATCACTGACACCGACAAAGACGTGCGAGAACACGGTGACCTCCTGGTTGCTGGAGGCTGATTGTTCCGCAATGTTCGGGAAGAGGGAGCCTAGCCGAAGGCCTTGCGGGTCAGGGCTTCCCGATCCAGGATCTCTCGGTGACTCAGCTGCGCCAGAACAGTGAGATGCACGTGTATGTTGCGCTTGGTGATGTTCCCCAGCTTGGCAGATCCGCCGGCGACAAGTGCTGGTTCGAAGGCGAAGACTTCGTCCGCTGCGAGTGGCCCCAGCTTGCTGGCTGCACGATCGAATAGAGGCTGCTTGTCATCGCCCTTCATGTCGATGGCCTTGGGGTTGGTTCCTGAAAGGAACCGACGCAAGCATTCGTCTTGCTTGCCCAGGCTGATCTCCGCCGTGTGGCGATCTTCTCCATAGATCCAGCCTTGCGTCGGATCCACATGGTATTTGTAGCCTGTCTTCGTTCCCCATAGGAACAACCTGCCGAAGCCGCTCCTCGCGATCACGTAGTAGGCGTCTTGTTCGACGACTTCGGTGTCACCCAGCCACGCTTCCAACTCCGCTTCGTAGTCGTCAGGGTTGACGAGCCAGAACAAGCCATTCTTGAAGCCGCAGAAGCCGAGCTCTTGCCAGTAGGTGAGAAGTTGGTCGGGGAGCTTGCCGCGGAACTTCCTGATCACCTCGTCACTTGCCGCTTCAGATGCGGTCGGTGGTCCGAACTGTTCCAGGAACCACTCCAGGTCTTCATCGGTCTGTTTCATGCACATTGCCTCATTTGCAGCGCTCAAGCGTGACGTTCATCTTGGCATCGGGGCCCTGCGACTTGAGCGCTTGCTCGGCTGCCCTGTCCATCTCCGCAACGCGTCCTTCTTTCGACCATTGTGAGCCTATGGATGAATTCACCTTGCGGTCCCCGAAGCCACCGATCTCGTTGCGGCCGCCGGCGATCATGTCCGGGTCGTGCAAGGCAGCAAGCGAACTCATGAT
>NZ_DASSRA010000429.1:0-14115 GCF_035702065.1 Rhizobacter sp. | reverse complement strand
GTACCACGTCCAGTAGGCCTCGTCGCCGGTGCGCAGGGCCAGCAGGGCCGCGGCGGCGAGGCTCTCGGCCTGCACCCAGAAGTATTTGTCGGCGTCGCACACCTCGCCGTCGGGCGCGAAGCCGTAGACGAGGCCGCCGTGCGTCGCGTCCCAGCCGTGGCGCATGGCGGTGTCGAAGAAGCGCTTCGCAGTGGGCACCAGCCACGAGGGCCGCTGATCGGGTGACAGGTGGGCTTCGAGTTGCAGCAGCAGCTTGGTCCACTCGGTCAGGTGGCCGGTCTGGAAGCCCCACGGCCGAAAGATGTTCGTCTTGTCGTGGCGGTTGTAGTCCCAGTCGACCGACCAGTCGGCCTGGTAGTGCTCCCACACCAGGTCGCCGAGGTCGGTGTGCGCGAGGGCCGCCTGGCGCTGCGTGATGGCTTCGGCGAGACGCAGCGCGCGCTGCAGGTAGGTCGCGTCCTTCGTCGCGTCGAAGGCGGCGATCATCGCCTCGCAGGCATGCATGTTGGCGTTCTGGCCGCGGTAGCTGCCGCGCTGCCAGTCGGGGCTGGCCTCGTCGGCGTAGAGGCCGTGTCCGGGCTCCCAGAAGCGCTGCTCCATCAGCTCGAAGGTCTGCGCCACGCCGGCGCGTGCTTCCTCGATGTCGGCCATCAGCGCGTGGGCGTGGGCCAGCAGCACGAAGGCCAGGCCGTAGCAGTGATTGGTGCCGTCCTGCACGGTGGCGCGCTGCCCGTCCCAGGCCAGCTGCCACGCATAGCCGCCCTGCGGTTGCGCATGCACCTGCTGCACGAAACGCAGGCCGTGGCGTGCGCCTTCTTGATAGGCTGCGTCGCCGAAGCGGCGGTAGGCCATGGCATGGTTGAAGACGAAGCGCGTGCTGCTGACGAGGTGGCGTGTCTGGCGGTCGTAGACGGTGCCGTCGTCCTTGTAGAAATGGAAGAAGCCGCCGCTCGGGTCGAGGCAGCGGCCGTCGTAGAACGACTGCGTGTGCCGGATGTGGCCCAGCAGGAAGGCCGGGCTGCGGAAGTCCGGCATGAGGGGCGCGATCTGCGAGGGGCTCATGACCACGGCCGCAGCCCCATCTGCATCTGGCCAAGTGGCGTGAGTTCGTCGCGCCGCGAGCGGCCCGCGAAGTCGAGCTCGTAGTCTTCGGCCGCGAAGTCGGGGCTGCTGCGTCCGCTCAGGAAGGCCGGTGCCTGCCGCTGGGCGAAGGCGGCGTTCTTGTCGCACCACGGGGCGGCGCCGATGTAGATGACGTTGCTGTAGCCCTTTCCTGTGTGCTGGTCCTCGACGGCGTGGATCACGTCGGAGTGCCACCACACGGTGTCACCCGGGTCGACGCGCGGGATGGGCACCAGCCCGGCCAGCAGCTCGGCATGCCATTGCGGCGAGGCGCCCAGCGCGCGGCCGGGCTGGGCGCCGCAGAGGTCGCCCTCGGGCACGTCGGGCTGCAGGGCGCGCAGCAGCATCCACGGCGTGGTCTTGGCGATGGGGATGAGCCGCAAGGTGCCGTCGCCCGGCCCCTGGCGCGTGAGCGCCGTCCAGCCCTGGAAGGTGCGGAAGGCCGAGCACACGGCGGGCGAGGGGATCTCGCGCGTGGCGATGCGGCCTTCGGCATCGAAGGGGTCGAAGGCCAGCGGGTCGCCCTCGAAGACCTCGCGGTAGACGTGGCGGAAGGTGGGCTCGCACCAGCGCTCGACCGAGCCGCCATCGGAGTGCGGTGAGAGGCCCAGCGTCGAGTCGCCCGGCTCGCGGCGGCGGATGCGGTCGGCGTAGTTGAACTGGCGGTCGGGGTCGAAGTAGCGCGTGCCGTTCTTCTCGTAGACCCAGAGCCGGTTGAGCCAGGCGCGCGTGGCCGCCATGTTGGGGTGCTGCCGCGCCTGCATCTGCGGGCGCGACCAGTAGAGGCTGAAGATCTGCGGCCGGTTCGACCCGAGTGCGCTGAAGTACTTGTCGAGCCCGGCCTTCTCGGACATGCGCTCCAGGTAGCGCACCTCGTCGATGTAGCGCACGATGGCCTCGTTCCAGGCGTCGACCTCCGCGGGGTCGAACACGCCGCGGATCACCACGCAGCCGCGCCGCTTGATGCGTGCCACCTGTGCTGGGGAGACCTTGCCGGCCATCACATCGGCGTAGCGGATCTCGGGCACCGCGCCCCCTTGCGCCTGCTCGGCGCGCACGGCGCTCACCTCGTCGTTCAGCGCTTCGCTCAGGCGGGCGTAGCGGCCGGCCAGGTCGGGCACCTCGGTGCGCAGCTGGCGTTGGGAGGTCCGCACGGCGGCGGGCACGTCGTTCATCCAGGCTTCCATGTCGTACTGCCTTTGTCTCGTGGGTTCAGTCGATGGTCTCGGTGCGCCCGCTGCGGGCGCTGGCGAGGCCGGCCAGGGCCGTGGCCATCGAGCGTGCGCCATCGGCGCCGGTGGCCAGCGGCTGGCCGTCTCCGGCGCAGGCGCGGATGAAGGCGGCAAAGCCGCCGGCATGCAGGTCGACGGTTTGCACGCTGAGTTCGGTCTCGCCTTCGGCATTGCGCAGCCACAGGCGGCCGGCGCCGGTCGACGTCAGCGAGCCTTCGGCGTAGAGGCTGCCTTCGGTGCCCAGCACGTGAACGCTGGTGGTCGCATGCTTGGCGACGAAGGACTGGTGCGTCTGCGCGAGCACGCCGCCGTCGAACTCGATCACGCTCATCGCGCTGTCTTCCACCGTGCCCTTCGCCAGCCCGATCTGCGCCGCGCTGGCGTGGATGCGGCGCGGCTCCAGCTGCAGCAGGAAGCGCAGCAGGTCGGCGTTGTGCACCAGGATGTCGAGCATCACGCCACCGCCGGCCTCGGGCTGGTCGAGCCGCCAGCCTTGCAGGTGGGGCGGCAGGTAGACCGCATGCGAGACCTGCACGCCATGCACGCGGCCGAGTGTGCCGTCGGCCATCAGCTGGCGCATGTGGCGGTGGCAGTCGGACGCGCGCAGGTGGTGGTTGGTGCCCAGCACGCGGCCGGCGGCCTTCGCGGCGTCGACCATGCGATTGGCATCGGCCAGCGACATGGCGAGCGGCTTCTCGCACATCACGTGACAGCCCGCGGTCAGCGCGGCCAGGGTCTGTGCGCAATGCTGCTCGTTGGTCGAGCTCACGTACACCGCATCGAAGCGGCCTTCGCGCAAGAAGCCATCGAGCTCGGTGTGGGCCATGGCCAGGCCCTGCTCGGCGGCGAAGGCCTTGGCGCGCTCGCCGTTGCGCGATACCACGCCGACCAGCTCCTGGCCCGGGATCTTGCGCAGCGAGCCGATCACACGCTCCGCGATGTTGCTGGCACCGATGAAACCCCAACGCATGAGAAACCTTTCTTCAGCCCTTGACCGAGCCGGCCATCAGGCCGCGCACGAAGTACTTGCCCGACAGGATGTACACCGCCAGCGTGGGCGCGCCGGCGATGAACGCCGCGGCGAAGTGCACGTTGTATTCCTTCACGCCAGTGCTCGAGTTCACGAGGTTGTTGAGCGCCACGGTGATCGGGAAGCTGCTGTAGTCGCTGAACGAGGCGCCGAACAGGAAGTCGTTCCAGATATTGGTGAACTGCCAGATGATCGACACCACGATGATGGGCCCGCTGTTGGGCAGCAGCAGGCGCCAGAAGAGCGTGAAGAGGCCCGCGCCGTCGATGCGCGCCGAGCGCACCAGGTCGGCCGGAAAGGCCGCGTAGTAGTTGCGGAAGAAGAGCGTGGTGAAGCCGATGCCGTAGACCACGTGCACCAGCACCAGGCCGGGCACCGTGCCGGCGAGGTGCAGCAGGCCCAGCGTGCGTGCCATCGGGATCAGCACGATCTGGAACGGGATGAACACCGAGAACATCAGCAGCGCGAACACGATGTGTGCGCCGCGGAAGCGGAACTGCGTCAGCACGTAGCCGTTGAAGGCGCCGATCGCCACCGAGATCAGCACGCCCGGCACCGCCATCAGGAAGCTGTTGATGAAGTAGGGCCTGAGGCCGGTGGCCTGCACGCCGATCTGCGCCAGGCTCCAGGCGTTCTGCCAGGGCTCCAGCGTGAAGGCCTGCGGCCAGGCCATCAGGTCGCCGCCGCGGATCTCGTCCAGCGGCTTGAACGAGTTCACCAGCATCACGTACATCGGCATGGCGAAGAGCAGCGCGCTCGCGATCAGGAGCGCGTAGAGCAACAGGCGCGGCGCGGCCTTGGCCAGGGTGCGCTCAGACATGAGGGCCCTCCGGGCGCGTTTCGCGCAGCACGTAGGGCACCACCACGATGGCGATGGCGATCAGCATCAGCACCGCGCTCGCGGCGCCCACCGCCATCTCGTTGCGGGTGAAGGTGTACTGGTACATGAAGAGCGACGGGAGCCAGGACGCACGCCCTGGTCCACCATTGGTGAGCGCGATCACCAGGTCGTACGACTTGATGGCCATGTGCGCCAGGATCACGAAGGCCGAGATGAAGGCCGCACCGAGCTGCGGGAAGATCACCCGCTGGTAGATGCGCCACAGCGGCGCGCCGTCCAGACGCGCGGCGTTGATGACCTCGTTGTCGACCCCGCGCAGCCCGGCGAGAAAGAGCGCCATCACGAAGCCGGTGGTCTGCCACACCGCGGCGATCACCACGCAGTAGATGGCGAGGTCGCTGTCCTTCACCCAGCCGAAGGCGAAGCTCTCCCAGCCGATGGCGTGCATGGAGCGCTCCAGGCCGATGCTCGGGTCCATCAGCCACTTCCAGGCCGTGCCGGTGACGATGAACGACAAGGCCATGGGGTAGAGAAAGATCGAGCGGAAGATGCCTTCGGCGCGGATCTTCTGGTCGATCAGCACCGCGAGGAAGAGGCCCAGCAGCGCGCACAGCAGGATGTACAGCGTGGCGAAGATGCCGAGGTTCTTGACCGACAGGACCCAGTTGTTGAGGCCCATCAGCCGCACGTAGGCCTCGGGGCCGGAGTACTCGAGCACCGGCATCATGGTGGACGGGGTGAACGAGAGCCAGGCGGTGAAGCCGATGTAGCCGTACACGCACACACCCATCAGCAGCATGCTGGGGGAGAGCACGGCTTTGGCGATGAGGGGGGCTTTCATGGGGTGGGGCGTGCGGGGAGTGGAGTGGAGTGGGGCTTCGATACCTCAGCCTGAGCGGATTGAATGTGTTTGAAGGGCCCCGCATGCCACCGCCCGCTCAGGCTGATCCTTCGATACCTCGGGACAGGGTCCGCTTCGCGGATCGAAGCCCCGTGCAAAAGACGCCATGCCACGAGAACGCAGCATGGCGCCCACACCTCAGTTGTTGACCGCGGCGACCAACTCCTTCACCGCCGTCTTGCTGTCGATCTGGCCATTGAACTGGCGCGTGATCACGTCGTAGAAGGCGTTCTTGATGTTGGCCGGCACGGCGTGGCCGTGAGCCATGGAGCCGACGAGCGTGCCCTTGCTGTTGGCCTCGGCCAGGTCCTTGATGCCCTTCTTGCCGCAGTCGTCGAAGGCGGTGTCGGGTACGTCGGTGCGTGCCGGGACCGAGCCCTTGACCACGTTGAAGGCCGACTGGAAGGCCGGGTCCATCACGGCGGCAGCCATCTTGGCCTGCGCGGCGGCCTTGTCGGCGCCGACCTTGAACATCGCGAACTGGTCGGAGTTGAAGCTGACCATGCCCTGCGTGCCCGGGAAGCGCATGCAGATGAAGTCCTTGCCCGGCACCTTCTTGGCGGCGATGAACTCGCCCTTGGCCCAGTCGCCCATGATCTGGAAGCCGGCCTTGCCGCTGATGACCATGGCCGAGGCCAGGTTCCAGTCGCGGTTGGAGAAGTCCTTGTCGACCAGCTTGCGCAGCTGGGCCATGCGGTCGAACACCTTGAGCATGGTGGCCGAGCCGAGCGCGGCCGCGTCCTTCTGCACCATCGACTTCTTGTAGAAGTCGATGCCGCCGGTGGTGAGCACCACGCTGTCGAAGAGCGTCGCGTCCTGCCAGGGCTGGCCGCCGTGCGCCAGGGCGATGAAGCCGGCCTTCTGCACCTTCTCGGCGGCGGCGATGAACTCGTCGAAGCTGGTCGGCAGCTTGGTCACGCCGGCCTTGTCGAGCACCTCCTTGTTGGCCCAGACCCAGTTGGTCGAGTGCACGTTGACCGGCGCGGCGATCCACTTGCCCTGGTACTTGGAGAAGGCCTGCAGGGCGGTCGGCACGGTCTTGTCCCAGCCTTCCTTCTGCGCCACGGCATTCAGGTCGGCGAGCACGTTCTGCTTGGCCCAGTCCTGGATGTCGAAGCCGAGCAGCTGCACGGCGGTGGGCGGGTTGCCGGCGGTCACGCGAGCGCGCACGGCGGTCATGGCGGCTTCACCGCCGCCGCCGGCGACCGGCATGTCGTTCCACTTGACGCCTTGCTTCTCGAGGTTGCCCTTGAGCACGTTGAGCGCAGCGGCTTCGCCGCCGGACGTCCACCAGTGCAGGACTTCGACGCTTTGCGCCTGTGCGGCGGCCAGGCCGCTGAAGGCCAGCCCGCAGGCGGCGACGGTGAGTTTCAAACGCAATGTCATGGCTTGTCTCCTTACGTTTTATGGGCGTGACCCGGCGGGCGACCGCCGCCACGGCGTTAAGAATCTATTTAGAAGGAGGCCCATTCCTTAAGGGGAGATTCCCGCTCCCCAGTCAGCGTAGGCAACGAAACAAAGTCGCTGTTTAGCCCGATGGCGTCGCAGTGGCGGTGACGCCGCCCGAGCTTTCGCGCACCACCAGCTCCACCGGCTGCACGATGTTCTGCGGCATCTCGTCGCCGTGCATCACCATCTCGACGCCGGTGCGGCCCAGGGCCTCCTTGTCGACGCGCAGCGTGGTCAGGCCCACGGAGCCGTAGGCGGCGGCAGGGATGTCGTCGAAGCCGACGAAGGCGATGTCGTCGGGCACGCGCAGGCCCGCCGCCTCGCACACCCGGATGGCGGCGAGTGCGGCCATGTCGTTGTAGGCGACCACGGCATCGGGCCGTTTGCGCAGCTTGAGCAGCTCGCGCATCGCGGCCTCGGCGCCGCTGGCGGTGTCCAGGCCCGGCGGGGCGACGACTTCGAGATCGGGGTCGGCCAGCACGCCGGCTTCGAACAGGGCGCGCCGGTAGCCGCGCTCGCGTTCGCGGATGCTGAAGTGCGCCAGCGAGCCCGCAAGAAAGGCCACGCGCTGGTGGCCGCGCTGCAGCAGGTGGCGCGTGGCGAGGTAGCCGCCGTGCTGGTTGTCGGGGTTGACGCTGCGGCATCCCGGCAGCCAGAAGTCGACCAGCGCCAGCGGCAGCTCCATGCCGCGCAGCAGCTCGACGATCTCGGTCTCGAAGAAGCCGGCCGCAATCACCGCGTCGGGTTCGTGCATGCGCAGCAGGTGGCGCACCGGGTCGGCGGGGCCGGGGCTGAGCACCGTGGGCACCACGCCGAAGTCGCGGCAGGCTTCTTCCACGCCCTGCATCACCTGCGAGAAGAAGGGGTTGAGCGAGAAGCTGCTGTGCTGGCGGTGCACCATGAAGACCAGCCGGCGTGCCTTGGCCGAGCGCAGCCGCGCCGGGTCGTAGCCCAGCTGGCGCGCCACCTCGCGCACGTGCCGCCGCGTTTCGTCCGACAGGCCGCGCTGGTTCTTGAGGGCGCGCGACACGGTGCCGATGGAGACCTTGGCGGCGAGCGCGATGTCGCGCACGGTGATGTCGCGGTCGGTGCGCGGCGTGCTCATGGCTGCACCTCGGGGGAGGCCGCGAGGCGCGAGCGGATGACGCACGGTGCGCCCGGCGCCAGCTGCAGGCCGGTGCGGGTGGCAAGCGGGTGGTCGGTCGGCACCTGCGTGACGCGGCCCAGATCCCACATGCCATTGAGCGGCTCGAGGCCGAGCGCGAAATGGCGGCCGTTCCACGGCGGGTAGAGCCGCCCGCCGTGGCTGACCCACAGCATCAGGTCGGGCAGCAGTGCGCGGTCCCAGTCGAGCATCAGCGACCAGCCGGCGTCGAGGTAGTGGGCGGTGACGGGGCCGCGCAGGGTCATGAGCTGGAGCAGTTCTTCGCTGTTCGCGCCCTGCGGGTAGCGCGAGAAGTCGGCATGTCCGCCGCCGGCCAGTGGCACGGCCGCCAGGGTGTCGAAGCGCTGGTTGGCGGCGATGCGCGAATGCCCCGGCTCGGCCGGCACGGGGTAGCTCAGGCCGGGGCCGTCGTGTGCCAGGTCGAGCTGCACGCGCCCGGCGTCCAGCCGCAGCGTGGGGTGGAGCGCGACGGGCAGCGTGCAGGGCTGCGCGACGGCGATGTGCAGCTCGATGTCGAGCGCCGGCCGGTCGGCCACGGCGCGCACGATGCGGGTGAGCTGCCGCACCGGCTGCTCGGCGGGCAGGTCGATCTGCAGCCCGAGGGCGTGGGGGTCGTCCAGGCTCAGCCAGCGCCACGGGTGGTGGGAGGCGTAGCCGTGGCCCCAGGTATCCGATGGTTCGCGGGATGGCCAGCCCGCGGGCAGGCCGGCCGGCCGGTCGCAGCGGCCGAAGGGCACGCAGGGCCAGTCGCCGCGCAAGCGGGCCAGGGCGCCGGTCAGCGCGGGCGTGTGTGGTTCGTCGGCCCACGGCGCCACGTGCAGCGGCGAGAAGTCGGGGTGCCCCGCGGCGCGAAAGACCACCGGCGCCAGCATGCCGCCCAGCGCCTGCAACTCGGCCTCGCCATGCGGCCAGCGCAGGCGGCGGACGGAGTCGGCGGAAGGTGGAGGTGGGGGCACGTTTGGCCGCGGTCTGCGCTGGTTGCAGGCCGCGTTCGCGCGAGTGTAGGAAGCGCGCCTTGTTTAGTAAACGACGGAAAGACTCTGAGGGTCAACCACGGGAGCCTCAGGCCGGCAGCTCGGCGAAGGGGCAAGGACGCGAACCCGGATCAAGCAACGCCCGCGGATCCGGCTTTGCCGGTCCGCCAGGTGGCGCCCCCTGGGGGCGTCAGTCACTCCCAGCGCCAGGTGCCGATGAAGTCGACGGAGCGATCCAGCCCCGACTGCAAGCGCATCACGAATCGTTGTGCGATGCGGTACGTCACCTGCACGCTGCCCGTGCTGGTGTTGAGGTTCTGCTCGTAGGCCAGGTACACGCGCTTGGAGAGCTGCTTGCCGACCGAGACGACGGTGTCCTTGTTCTCGCTGTCGCCGGGGCGCACCGACACGTCGTCGATGCCCAGGGCCTTGGTGATGGCGCCGGGGCCGCCCTTGCCTTCGTCTTCACCGGCCAGCAGGGCGAAGGCGGCGCGCTGCACCATCGCCGCGTCGGAGCGGCCTAGGCCTTCGCTGGCGTGGCCGAGCAGCAGCCACGAGAGCATGTCGTTGGTCGACATCACCGGCTCGGAGAACAGGCGCACGCGCAGGTTGGCCAGCGGGCCGGTGACCTGCACGCCCACGCGCACGTCGACGTTGGGGCGGGTGGCTTCGATGTCCAGGCGCATGTCGCTCGGCGCGCCGTTGAAGCTGACGATGCCGCGGTCGATGACGAGCTTTTGGCCGTAGTTGGCGAAGGTGCCGTCCACGGCATTGACCTTGCCCTGCAGCGCCCACTTGCCGTTGGGCAGGCTCACTTCGAGCTCGCCGCGCAGCTTGGTGTCCAGCCCCAGGCCGCGCATGCGCAACTCGTTGCCGGCATTGACCACCAGGTTGAGGTCGAGCTTCATGAGCCCCGGCGCGCCGGGGTTGGGCGGGGCTTCTTCGCGGTCGCTGCGGCCGACGACGATCACGTCGTCTCCGAGGCTGGGCGAGCTCAGGCGTGTGAAGTCGACAAGGCCTTCGTCAACGACGAACTTGCCCTTGGCCTTGGCGCTGCCTTCGGAGAGCAGCAGCTCGGCCTCGCCACTCGTGATGATGCGCAGGTCGACGCGCCCGAGCATCTGGAACTTGTCGGCCACGAGCTTGAGCTGGGCGCGCCACTTGTCGTCCAGCCGCGCGTCGCCTTCCAGCCGCACGGTGCCACCGCCACCGCGCGCGGTGAACTTGTTGATGCGTGCGGTGTCGCCGCGCAGCGCGACGTCGACCTCGCCGTCGGTGAGGCTCACACCTTCGACGATGTTGCGCACGCCCAGACCCGAGCCGCGCACCTGGCCGGTGTACTCGGGTGCGTTGACGCGCCCGCCGAAGCTCGCGCTGAGGTTGAGCTTGCCGTCGAGCCGCCAGCCCGCGGGCACCCACGCGCCCCAGGTGCCGAGGTTGGCCACCTGGGCCTCGATCACGCCTTGTATGGGCGCATCGGCGGCCGGCCAGGCGAGCTTGGGCGAGGTGCGCACCACCAGCGCGCCGCCGAGCACGCCGAGCTGCTGTCCGGCCAGGCCAGCGGTGAAGTTCCACACGCCGTTCTGCGCGTTCAGGCCGATGCGCAGGTCGGACAGGCCCAGCGACTGCGTGCCGCTTTCTTCGGTGACGGTGAGGTCGCCGCGCGTGCGTTCGAGCACGATGTCGGCGCTGAAGTCGTCGGTTTGCCGGATCACCACCTTGCCGGCGATCTCCAGGTCGCCGCCCCAGCCGAAGTTGGGCTGGGCGCGCTGCAGCAGCGGCGCCACGGCGAGCGGCTCCAGTTCGGCATGCATGTCGAGCTGCTGCGTGCGCACGCCGTGGTCGGCCTGCCATTCGAGGCGGTTCCAGCGCATGCCGGCGCCCACGATCTCGGCACGGCCCTCGCTCACCGCCAGGCGCGGCACGTTGCCGCCCACGTAGTCGATGCCGACGTCCTTGACGGCGAGCAGCGGCACGGCGCTGCTGTCGGTGGTGCGCAGTTCGAGCTGCTGCACCGTGCCCTGCCAGGCAAAGGGCGGCGGTTCGGCCTTGCCGCTGCCGGCGGGGCTGAAGAGGCTGCCGCTCACGCCTCCGCGCACGTTCAGCACGACCAGCGTGCGGGAAGGCGGTGGTGCAGCCGGCGTGGTGGGCAGGGGCGCCGCACTCGCCGGCGTGGCGGGCGGCCTGGCAGCCGGCGTGCCCGGCGGCTTGACGGCCGGCCGCGGCCGCGCCTGCAGGTTCTCCATCCACACCGGCGGTGCGGCCTTGAGCTCGCCGCGCAGGCTGAGTTCGTGCGCGGCGGGTGTGCCCTTGAGCGCGAGGCTGCTGGGGCCGAGCTGCCGCTTGTCCCAGGCGGCCTGGGCGACGTTGAGCAGCACGTCGAGTGGTGCGTTGAGGGCGGTGCCGGCCTCCCAGCGCAGGTCGGCCTGGCCGACGCTCCAGGCGCCGGCGCGCACGTTGGCGAGCGCCGCCTTGCCCTGCGTGCTGACGGCCGGCCAGCGGCCGCTCATCTGCGCGTTGGCTTCGAGCGCGCCGCCCAGGCCTTCGAGCAGGCTGGCCGCCTGCTCGGGTGTGAGCAGCAGGCGCAACAGGGGCGCGAGCTTGCCGATGGCGGGCGCGTTGGCCTCGGCCGTCCAGTGGTCGGCCTGGCCCTGGGCATCGGGGGCGATCTGGCCGTCGACGCGGATGCGGTTGCCGCCCAGGTCGAGCTCGGCCTTGGTCTGGAAGGGGTCGCGTGCACCGGCATGGCCAAGGCTCACGGTGCCGGTGATGGGCAGGCCGGCGAGCTGGGTGTCTTTCAGGTCGGCCGAGGCCGTGCCGCGCAGGCCGGCCAGGTGCTGCGGCCAGCTGGTGGTCATCTTGCTGGCCCACACGCTGTCGGGCAGGGTGAGCGCGGCGTCGCCGTTCAGGTTGAGGCGGTAGACGCCGGCCTGCCAGCCCGCGCCAAGGCCGGCGGGGAACCAGGGGCGCGGGTCGAAGTCGGCCATCGAGGCCTTGGCCTTGATCTGCCACGACTCGCCGTTGCGGTCGGCCTGTCCCTTGAGCGTGGCGTGGGTCTCGCCGGTCGAGGCGCGCAGCTCCTTCAGGTCGATGGTGTCTTCGGTGCCCTTGGCCTCCAGGCGCAGCTGCACCGGGCGGTCGGGCTGTTCGAGACGGCCTTTCAGCTCGACCAGCGCATCGAAGCGCGGCCACGTGCGCGCATCGGCGGCCTGCGGCACGCGCTGCGCCGTGAGTTTGATCGGGCCGGAGAGGCTCATGGCCGCCAGGCGCGGGTCGATCAGGCTGGGCTGCAGCTGGGCCAGTTCGGCATCGAGCCGGATGTCGCCGCCGTCCCAGTGGCCTTTGGCCTTGAGCGTGCCGGCGTCGCGGCGGCCGTCGGAGAGCAGCAGCTCGGCCTGGCTCAGCTCCAGCCGCCGCGCCTGGCCGGTGCGGGCGCGCAGGTCGAGCGAGAGGCTGCGCAGCGGCAGCTGCTGCAGGTCCCAGCGGCCGGGTTTGGCGTTGGTGAGGCGGACCACGGCGGTCAGCGCGTGTTCGGTCGGTGTGCCGGTGGGGGTGATCTGCACCTGGCCGCTGAGCGCGGTGAGCGGCGCCTTCTCGAGCAGCGCCGACAGGTCGAGGTTCTCGGTGGTGGCCTGCAGGCGCGGCAGCGGCCAGGGCTCGACGGGGGCGATCAGTGCGTCGGCGTCGAGCGACTGGCCTTGTGCGCGCACCTGGGCTTGCGCCTCGAAGCGGGCCAGCGGGCCTTGCACCTTGAGCTGCGCGCGCCAGTCGGGTTGCAGCGTCTTGGCCCACGAGGGCAGCACGCGCTCGGCCGGTGCACTGCCGCTTTGCACGGCCTGCAGGTCGGCCTTGAGCGTCATCGGCGCATCGGCGCCCAGCGAGGCCTGGCCGGTGATGAGCAAGGGGTCGAGCCGCGCGCTGAACCGGTCGAGCTGGTGCAGGCGACCCTGCTCGCCGCCGAGCTCCAGCCGGCCCTGCACGTCGCGCAGCGGCCGTCCTTCCAGGCCCGGCACGTGCACCTCGGCCGCGCGCAGGTCGGCGATGTGCAGTTCCAGCGGCATGCGCAGGCGCTGGGGCAGGGTCGCTGGTTTGCCGTCGCCGGTGTCACCGGGTTTGGGCGTGACGGTGATGGTCACGCGCTCGGCCGAGAGGGCGTCCACAGTCAGCGCAAGCCAGGTCTCGGGGTAGGGCGTGTAGCTTGCGCGCAGGTTGCGCCACTGCGGGCGGTCGATCACGATGCGCGTGCCGCCCTGGGTGACGATCACCTGGCGCGCGCGCAGGTCACCCAGCAGCACACCGTCGGGTTCGATCACCTCCACGCCGATGCCCGCGCTCGACAGGCGGGCCAGCACCCAGGCCGTGCCGCCCACCGTACCGGCGGCCCAGAACAGCAGCGCGATGCCCGCGCCCACCAGGGCGGTCAGCAGCAACACCGTGCCCAGGCCGATCAGTGCGCGGCCGATGCGGCGGCGTGGCCGGGTGGGCGGCTGCGGGGCGATGTCGGGGGTGTCGCTCATCAGAAGGCGATGCCCACGCTGAAATGCAGGCGGGCCTTTTTCACCTGCTGACCATACGCCACGTCGATGCGCAAGGGGCCGACCGGGCTGCGCCAGCGCATGCCCACGCCGTAGCCAAGCGCGAAGTTGAACTCGCTCCACTGGTTGGCCACGTTGCCGGCGTCGACGAAGGCGGCCCACCAGATGGACGAGTACTTCTCGCTGACGGGGCGCGCGATCTCCAGGCTGGTGGTGACGAGCTTGCTGCCGCCGGCCGGCACGCCGTCGATCGAGATGGTGTGGAGGTCGCGGTAGCCGTAGCCGCGCACCGAGTCGTCACCGCCCGCGCGGAAGAGCAACGTGTCGGGAATGCCCACGCTCTCCTTGGCGAAGACCTCGGCGAACTCCAGCCGCATCTGCGAGTACCACGACTTGCCCAGCGGCCAGTACAGGGTGTTGCGCGTGTACAGGCGCGAGAAGGGGCCGTTGTCCTTTTCGTTCGAGATCGCGTAGCCGCCGGCCAGCTGGATGATGGTGGTCAGCCCCTTGGTGGGCAGGATCACGCTGTCGAGCTGGCGCCAGGTCCAGTTGTAGTTGCCCGAGACGGCGCGGTTGTTTTGTTCTCTTCTCGGTATCTCGTTGCCGTTTGCGTCCCTGGTGGCGTATGTGGTCAACGTGGTGTAAAGGTATTCACCGTAGATCATGCGGTCGATGCGCTCGGTGGTGAGCGAGCGGCCGGCGCGGGCATGCCAGGAGAAGGTGGATTGGTTGTCGTCGGTGTCGACCCAACTGATGCCTCCGGCCAGCAGCCTGCGGTACAGGTTCTCGTTGGGGTCCCCCGTCAGGTCGCCTTCCCACGAGCGCTCCTTTCGGCCGATGTTGAGCTTGTTGCGCGCCTGCACGTC
>NZ_DASSRA010000428.1:0-11563 GCF_035702065.1 Rhizobacter sp. | reverse complement strand
GGCATGGCCTGAGCGGGGCTTCGATACCTCAGCCTGAGCGGCCCCAATACTTCAACGAAGTCGCATGCGCTTCCGCCAGCACCAGGACGACGCCCGCGCCGCCACCCAGCGGCTGCTGGCGCTGTTCGCCGTCCTGCTGATTGCATTGATCGGGGCCGTCAACGGCCTGCTGATTGGCCTGTGGTGGGCGGTCGCCTCCTGGGCCCTCGACGAATGGCCGCCGCTCTTCATCGAGACCAACACCGCGCTCGTGCTGCTGTTCGTGATCGGCGGCGCGCTGGTCGAGCTGGGCCGGCTGCGCGAAGGCGGCGGCGCGCACGTGGCCGAATGGGCCGGCGGCCGCCTGTTGACGGACCCGCGCGACCTCACCGAGCGCCGCCTGCTCAACGTGGTCGACGAGATGGCGCTGGCCAGCGGCCTGCCGCGCCCCGCGGTCTACGTGCTGGAGCGCGAAGACGCGATCAACGCCTTCGCCGCCGGCTGGGCGCCCGAGAGCTCGGTGGTGGCGGTGACGCGCGGTGCCCTGCAGCGGCTCACGCGCGACGAGCTGCAAGGCCTGGTGGCGCACGAGTTCGGCCACATCCACGGTGGCGACCTGCGGCTCAACATGCAGTTGCTGGCCCTGGTGTGGGGCCTGTCGCTGGTGCACGGCTACGGCTACTCGCTGATGGAGCCCGACGAGCGCGGCCGCCGCTCGGCCTTCGGCGTGCTGGTGGGCAGCGTGTTCGTGGCCGCCGGCAGCCTGGGCTGGCTCGCGGGCCAGGTGCTGCAGGCGGCGGTGTCGCGCCAGCGCGAGCTGCTGGCCGATGCCTGCGCGGTGCAGTTCACGCGCAGCCGCGACGGCCTGGGCGGCGTGCTGCGCAAGGTCTGGCACCAGGTGAAGCAGCGCGAAGACCACCTGCTGCGGGTGCCGGCGCGCCTGCTCGCGGCCATGCTGCTGCAGGCCCCGCCCACCTGGCTGGCCAGCCACCCGCCGCTGCCCGAGCGGCTGCGCCGCCTCTACGGCCGCCACATGGAGCCGCTGGCCGCGCCCCTGCTGTCGACCGTCGACGCGCCGGACGAACCGTACCGGCCGGCAACGCCGGCGCCCATGCCCTCGGCGGCTCCCGTCGCCTATGCTGTCCCCATGGCCGAACCCACCCCCCCCAGCACCCCCGAACCGCGCGCCGTGGCCGACGCCGAAGAGCGCGAAGCGAGCGACCGGCTCTCGCGCCTGAACGGCCCGGGTGAGTTGCGCGCCGCCATCCTGGCCCTGCTGCTCACCCCCGGCAGCCAGCGCGAGCGCCGCGCCTGGCGCGACGAGACCCGCGGCCTGAGCACCGCCGACGCGGTGCGCGGCGAGGTGAAGAAGCTCGGCCCCGCGATGCGCCTGCCCTGGCTCGAAGCCTTGCTGGCCCGCGTGGCCCGCGCCCCCTTGCTCGACCGGCAGACGCTGATGGAATCGGCCCGCCGCGTGATGGCTGCCGACGGCCAGGTGCGCCCCATCGACCGTCTGCACCTGCTGCTGCTGCGCCAGCGGCTGGGCGAGGCGCCGGCGGTGAAACCTTCGCCCAACGCGCACAACGACATGGCCCAGCTGCCGCCGCACACCCTGCAGCAGGTGGCGCAGCTCACCGCCTTCCTGGCGCGGCTGCTGCCCGACGGCGAGGCCTGGTACGCGAGCGTGATGCAGCCCTGGCTGAAGGGCGGGGCCCCGCCACCCTACGAGGTGCCCGATTCGGATGCGCTGGTGCATGCCCTGCAGGAAGTGCAGGCCCTGCCCTGGATGCTCAAGCCGGTGCTGGTGCGCGCCTGGCTGCACGCCGCGCTGCAGCACAAGGCCGTGGGCCCGCTGGCGGACGACACCGCCGACGCGCTGCGCCTGGCGAGCGTGCTGCTCGACTCGCCGCTGCCACCCGAGCTGGCGCGGCACTACGTGGAGCCGGTGGCAGCCTGAGGCCACAGGCGCGGTGGTGGCCGGCGCCTGTTCGCGCTCAGGCGTCCATCGGGCGTTCGCCGCCCCCACGGGTCTTCCACAGCGAGAAGAAGATGCCCCCGGCGAGCAGGCCACCGGTCACGCCCAGGCTGATGGAGGCGGGCACCTTGCCGTCGAAAAGCCAGTCGCCGAGAAAGATCTTTGCGCCGATGAACACCAGCACCAGGGCCAGCGCGTACTTCAGGTAATGGAAGCGGTGCACCACCGCTGCCAGCGCGAAGTACAGCGCGCGCAGGCCGAGGATCGCGAAGATGTTGCTGGTGTAGACGATGAACGGGTCGGGTGTGATGGCGAAGATCGCGGGCACGGAGTCGATCGCGAACACCAGGTCGGCGACTTCCACCAGGATCAGGCACAGCAGCAGCGGGGTGGCGAACCACGCCAGGTGGCCGCTTCGCGGCTCGGGCTGCCGCACCATGAAGGCCTGGCCGTGCAGTTCGTCGGTCACCCGCAGGTGCTTGCGCAAGAAGCGCAGCACCGGGTTGTTGGCGATGTCGGGCTGGTGGTCGACCATGATCAGCATCTTGACGCCGGTGGCCAGCAGCACGATGCCAAAGAGGTACATGACCCAGCTGAACTCCATCACCAGCGCGGCACCCAGCCCGATCATGATCGCGCGCAGCACGATCACGCCCAGGATGCCCCAGAACAGCACGCGGTGCTGGTAAGCGCGGGGCACGGCGAAGTAGCTGAAGATCATCGCGATGATGAAGACGTTGTCCATCGCCAGCGTCTTCTCGACCAGGTAGCCGGTCATGTAGAGCTTGACGGCCGTCCACGCGCGCTCGTCGGGCGTGGCGGCCGCGGCGATCTGCGGGTCGAGCGCCCCCGCGTTGGCATAGTGGGTGTAGATCCAGTAGACGGCGCCTGCCCAGGCCACGCCCAGGCCGATGTAGAGCACCGACATCTTCAGGCTCTCGGAGACGCCGATCTCGTGCGAGTCGCGGTGCATGACGCCGAGATCGAAGACAAGAATGGCCAGGACGGTGCCGAGAAAGGCGAGCCAGATCCAGATCGGCATGCCCAGCCAGAGTGAACTGAAGGTTTCCATGGTGACTGCTGCAAGGAGGTGAAACGTGGCGCATCTTCGGCGCACGACTGCCCCGGTAAAAGCAGCGCTACAGTGAGCTGCGCTTCGGAAATCCCGAAGCGGACCCCAGCCGATCGCCCGGAGCCGAACCATGACCGCCCTGAACTACCGGCACCTGTACTACTTCTGGGTCGTCGCCAAGGAGGGCGGCTTTGCCCGCGCGGCGGAGCGCCTGGACATGGCGATCCAGACCATCAGCGCGCAGGTGAAGGCCCTGGAGCAGTCACTGGGGCATCAGCTGCTCAAGCCGGCCGGCCGGGGCGTGACGGTCACCGAGGTCGGGCAGGTGGTACTTGCCCGCGCCGAGGAAATCTTCCAGCTCGGGGAGCGGATCGCCGAGGAAGCTGCCGCGGCGGGGTCGGGCCAGACGGCGCGCCTGGCAGTGGGGATGTCCGACGGGCTGCCCAAGCTGGCCGCCCACGTGCTGCTCAAGCCGGTGCTGGACACGCCTTCGCTCAAGCTCCTGTGCCACGAGGGCGAGGTCGACGAGCTGCTGGCCGACCTGGCGCTGCACCGGCTCGATCTGGTGCTGACCTGCCAGCCTCCCGCGCAGAACTCGAGCCTGCGCCTGAGCAGCGAGCGGCTGATGGTGTCGCCCGTGGACTGGTACGGCCCTTCCGCCATGGTGCACAAGGCGCAGATCGACGGCTTCCCGCGCAGCCTGGCGGGCCTGCCCCTGCTGCTGCCCACCGCACACGCAGCGATGCGCGGCCGCATCGACCGCTGGTTCGAAGCCCACGACCTGCGGCCACGGATCGTCGGCGAGTTCGAGGACAGTGCGCTGCTGAGCCTGTTCGCGGCGCAAGGCCTGGGTGTGTTCCCGGTCACGGCGCTCGGCGCCACCGACCTGGCGGCGATGCGCGGCCTGCGCTTGCTGGGCCGCAGCGACGGGCTGCTGGAGGAGATCTACGCCATCCGCTCGCGGCGCGGACTGCATCACCCGCTGGTGGTGCGCATCCTGGAGGCGGCGCGGGCTTCGGCCACCACGTAGCCTCGGCCAGCGGCATGGCGATGGCGGAGGCGGCCCCGCAGCGGGTCAGCGAAGGCCCAGCTTGCGGGAGGTGCCGCGGGCGAGCCCGCGGGGCCGCACCTGGAAGTCGGCGCCGTACAGCATGGGTTCGAGCAGGGCGTGGTCGTCGGGCGGCAGGCCCCAGCGCTCGATGGCCCCCAGCAGCACGAAGGACTCCGCGTCGTCGATCTGCCGGTCGGCCTGCACCACGGCCGAGCACAGGTGCAGCACGACGTGCCGCAACCGGTCGTCGTCCACCTCATCGAGCAGGTGGCCCAGCAGCTCGCTGGACACGCAGGCGTCGTCGCCGCAGCGCGCCGGCCCCAGCAGGTCGGTGCACAGATCGTGAATGACGGCGTGCCACCGCTGCGGCGTGAGCCCGAGCCGTTCATGGGCGTGAAGCGCGTCGAGCGCGGCCACCTCGACGGCCTGGATGCGGCCGTTCGCGATGAGCGCCAGCGCCACGATGCGCGCGGCCGCTTCCGGCGTGTTGCGGGGGTAGGACCGAAGCGGCGCCGCGCCGTCGGCCGGGCCGATTGCTTCGACCCGGTGGGTGGGATGGGGGTCTTCGAATTGCATGAGCCGACTCCTGGACAGGGAACGAATGCGACATCAGCAAAGGGTGGCAGCGCGGGCCGAGGGCCAGCAACGCTGCAGCGCCTTCATCACCGTCTGCTCCCCTTCCGAGACGAACCCATCCGCCTCGGTTGCGGTGGTGACGGCCGCCAGCACCTTCTCGGCCAGCCGGGGATCGTCGACCTCGCGCACCATCGACTCGATCAAGGCGTCGTCGAGGCAGGCCGTCAGTGCGCCGTGCGCGCAGGTGCTGAGCAGCAGGTCTTCGCACAGGGCCTGCAAGACCGGCCCGAGCGCTCCGGCGCGCAGACCCAGGGCGGCCTCGACATCGGCGTGCCGCAGGGCATCCAGTTCCGAACGGCAGACGTGGCCGTCGGCAATCATGGCCAGCGCCACCAGTCGGGCGGCGGCTTCGGGGCTGTTGCGGGGATAGCTTCGCATGGCGTAACTCCAGTCGGGTTCGAAGGGATGAGGAACAGGCTGTCTGCGCCGCGGGTCAGCGGTCGCGTCAGCGGCGGCACATTGCGAGATCAGAACGGCGGAGCACCCGCACCGGCCCAGCACAGGTCGAGGACGGCCTGTGCGCGCACGCGCATCCAATGGGTCAGGTTCATGGTCTCGGTGTCTGGAAGTGATCGACACCGTGAACTGTGGCGCCGCGCAGGGAGCGAGAAAAGCAGCTCCTGTCGCAGCGCAACTTCGGTTGTACCGAACCGAGAAATCCGACCCGGCGGCACCGTGCGAGGGGTGAGCAGCGTCACCCAACGGGCCGGAACCGGCCCGTCGCTGCTTCAAGCCTTCTTGCGCAACAGCGACAGGAACTCGGCGCGCAGCGTCGCGTCCTTCAGGAAGGAGCCGCGCATCACGCTGTTGGACATCATCGCGTCGTTGTCCTTCACGCCGCGCCACTGCATGCAGAAGTGGTCGGCCTCCATCACGATGGCCAGGCCATCGGGCTTGACGCGCGACTCCAGCTCGTTGGCCAGCATGACGACCGCTTCTTCCTGGATCTGCGGGCGGCTCATGATCCAGTCGCAGATGCGCGCGTACTTGCTCAAGCCAATCAGGTTGGAGTGTTCGTTGGGCAGCACGCCGATCCACACCCGGCCCATCACCGGGCACAGGTGGTGCGAGCAGGCGCTGCGCACGGTGATCGGGCCGACGATCATCAGTTCGTTCAGGCGCTCGATGTTGGGGAACTCGGTCACCGTGGGGATGGGCACGTAGCGGCCGCGGAAGACCTCGGTGAGGTACATCTTGGCCACGCGCTGTGCGGTCTCGATGGTGTTGTGGTCGCTCTCGGTGTCGATCACCAGCGACTTGAGCACCTCCTGCATCTTGGCGGCCACCTCGTCGCGCAGCGCCTCGAACTCACCTTCGTGGATGAAGGCCGAGATGTTGTCGTTGGCGTGGTAGCGCCGCCCGGCGCCGACCAGCCGGTAGCGGATGCGGTCGGAGGCACTGAGTGCGGCGAGCTCCTGCTCGCTGAGGGGGGGGTGGGCAGGGGGCACGCCGGGCATGGCTCAAGTCCTGTCGGAGGGAAGAGAGGTCCGATTGTGGCGGGTGTCGGCCCGGCCTGCTGCGCCAGGGGCTGGCGAGCCACAGGGCGCACCCTGCTGACACCACGCTGTCAGGAGCGCCACGGCAGCATCGCCTCTCACCCCATGCACACCGTGGATCAGCCCCTCGCGTAGCATGGCCCTCCACCCCCGAACGCACCTGCCAATGAAGCTTGCCTACACCATCGTCTACGTCAGCGATGTGGCTGCATCGCTCGCCTTCTTCGAGCGCGCCTTTGGCCTGCAGCGCCGCTTCCTCCACGAGAGCGGCGCCTACGGCGAGCTGGAAACCGGCGCCACCGCCCTCGGGTTCGCCCAGCACGACACGGCGCGCGGCAACCTGCCGCACGGCTACGTGGTGGCCGAAACATCCACGCTTCCGCTGGGCATGGAGATCGGCCTCGTGACCAGCGACGTGGCCGCCGCCTGCGACACCGCCGTCACGGCCGGCGCCACCCTGCTCTCGCCGCCCACCACCAAGCCCTGGGGCCAGACGGTCGCCTACGTGCGCTGCCCCGACGGCACGCTGGTCGAGCTGTGCACCGCCATCGGAAGCTGAACATGGAACGCAACAACTGGATCGCCGTCGCCAGCGCCGAGCACGTGGCAATTGGCCGCCAACTGGGCATCATGCAGGTCGGCCATGGCAAGGGCGCGCCGCTCAAGCGCATCCATGCCGGCGACCGCGTGGCCTACTACTCGCCGGTGCAGCGTCTGGGCGAGAAGCAGCCGTGCCAGGCCTTCACCGCCATCGGCACGGTGCGCGACGAACGGGTCTACCAGGGTGACATGGGCAATGGCTTCCAGCCCTTCCGCAAGGATGTCGACTACGACGCCACCGCCCACGAGGCCTCGATCCGCCCGCTGCTGGAGCAACTCTCGTTCACGCGCGATAACACGAAGAACTGGGGCTACGCCTTCCGCTTCGGCCTGATCAAGGTCAGCGATGACGACATGGATGTGATCGCCCAAGCCATGGGCGCCGCGGACCCCGAGCATGCGCCGCGCTGACCGCCTGTTCCAGATCGTCCAGCTCATCCGCGGGCGCCGCCTGAGCACCGCGCAGTTCCTGGCGCAGCGCCTGGAGGTGTCGGAGCGCACGATCTACCGCGACATCGCGGAGCTGATGGTGCAAGGCGTGCCCATCGAGGGCGAGGCGGGTGTGGGCTACCGCATGCGTTCGGGTTTCGATCTGCCGCCGCTCATGTTCACCCATGAAGAAGCCCAGGCCCTGGTGGCCTCCGTGCGCATCGCGCAACCCCGGCTCGACGCCGCCTTGGCCGCTCAGGCCGAGAACGCGTTGTCCAAGATCCTCGCGGTGCTGCCCGTCGGCGCCCGCGCTGCGGCGGAGAGCCTCGCCGTGTACGCCCCGGCGGTCGACTTCGACCCCGGCACGCGCTCGCGGCTGGAGCCGCTGCGCCTGGCCGCCGAAGGGCGGCGCAAGGTCGACCTGCACTACCGCGACCTGAAGGACAGCGACAGCCGCCGCACCGTGCGACCGCTCGGCTGCTTCTACTGGGGCGCGGTGTGGACGCTGGCGGCGTGGTGCGAGACGCGCGAGGGCTTCCGCAACTTCCGCATCGACCGCATCCAGCAGCTGCACGTGCTCGACGAGACCTTCCGCGACGAACCCGGCAAGACGCTGCCCGACCTGTTCCGCCACACCGAAGCGCAACAGGCGCAGCGCAGCAGCGGCGTCGGCACCTGAGCCGCAGCCTCAGCGCTGCTGCTGCCAGCGCGCCAGCAGCTCGCGCCAGGGGCGCAGCAGTGCCGCGGCATCGCCCACGCGCTCGCCCGAGGCCCCGCGCCACAGGCCGCTCACGTCGAAACTCAGCACCGGCTGCAGGTCGGGGCGCTTCGACAAGGGCTGCAGCAGCGGGTTGAGGTTGTCGAACACCAGCGGGTCGCTCGCCGTGCCGCCGCCCAGCAGCACGACGTGCGGCATGCGCAGGCCCGGCGTGTCGTCGGGCGTGCGCAAGGCGTAGAGCAGGCGCGCACAGCCGCAGGGCAGGCCGCAATCGCGCAGCACGAAGTACTTGGCGATGGCAAAGTCTTCGCAGTCGCCGTGTTTCAGCGCCAGGGTCTCGGTGGGTGTCTGCCAGCAATCGGCCGCACCGCACACCAGCGTGTCGGGCGCGTAATCGATGCGCTGGTTGATGGCGCTGTTGACGAAATCGACCCGCTCGTCGAGCGGGAGGCGGCCGGCGGCCCCGGCCAGCGCGGCGTACTCGCGCCAGGCGGCGGAGCGCACGGCAGGCGCTGCAGTGTGTGCTCGCGCCGGCCACTGTGCCCACAGGCCCAGCGCGGCAAAGGCAGCCAGCGTCGTTCTGCGCAGCATGGGCGCCTCCCTTTTTGCGGACGCCCCTGCCCGGGAGGTCCGGTCGGGGAGCTTGGCAAAAAGGTAGGCGCCCGGCGGCCGGAAGGCAAGCCGGGGCGGGGGAACGAACTAGGGGGGCGGCGGCTCAGCGCTGCACGACCCAGGAGCCGTTGACGTTGAGCAGGTGGCAGCTGCGGGTGTAGGGCTTGCGCCGCTCCTCGCAGCGTTGCAGCGCGATCGTCACCGCCTGGCGCGGCGAGGTCTGGCCGGCGCCATGACCCCAGGCGCCATCGTCCGAGGCGGCGAAGGCCTTGTGGTTGGCCTGGTTCCAGTACTCGTCGCGGAAGCCGGCGATGGCGGTCACGCTCTCGATGTGCGCCGAGAGCTCGCGGTCCGACGGCGCCGGCCCGGAGGCGCTGACGCCATCGAAGGTCTCGGTCTCCTCGTCTTCCTGCAGCATCTGGGTGAAGGCCCGCACGGCCGGGCGCCACGAAGCCGCCACGCTGAGCACGAACACCAGCACCAGCACGCCGGCCACCAGCTTGCTGCCGGGGCGCGGCAGGCCGCCGTGGTCGTTGTCGTCGCGCGAGCCGGGGATGAAGAGCAGCGCCACGCTGACCGCCTGGCCGATGTAGGGCACCAGGAACATCGACGACCACCAGCCGCTCGCGTTGAAGTCGTGCAGGCGCAGCACCGTCACACGCAGGGACCACAGCGAGATCACCACCAGCCCGACCAGGAAGAGCAGCACCGTGAACACGCCCGGACGGGTCAGCGCCATCATGCCCAGCCACAGCAAGGCGATCCAGCTGACGAGGATGGAGTTGATGTAGGTGAGCCGCGACACCCGCCCGCTCAGGCCGAAGCCCATCAGTGGCGGTGCGTCTTCGTCGTGCTGCGGCGCGTGGGCAGACCCGCTGGGCGGCAGGCCGCGGCGAGCACGCGCCGCTTCGAGCCGCTCGGCGCGCGCCCGGTCTTCGTCTTCCTTCCTGGCGGCGATGCCGCGCGGCATGTCGGTGGCGCAACTGCGGCACAGCACGCGCATGGACTGCGTCTCGCCGCAGTTGGGGCAGGTGATCTGTTCCTCGGCGATGGCCAGGGGTGCCGGGGCAACCGCCGCCTGTGGTGGCACCACGGCCCTGACCGCCGTCGCGACGGGCGCAGGTGCGGGCGGCGCATCCAGCGGCTCCATGTGCACGCGCACGCCGTACTTCTGCAGCTGCGCCATGTAGCTGATGGCATCGTCGTACGAGAGCGAGCGCTTGAGCACCGTGCGCTCGCCCGAGAACATCGCGGCCAGCCGCGCACCTTCGAGCTTGAACTTCTCGCCGAAGCGGCGCTTCACCTCGTCGGCCTGGTGGCCCGGCAGGATCTCCCCTGCAAACACCAGGCGCACCTGTGCACCACCTTGCATGCCCGTCCCCTCCCTGTTGTGGGCAGAGGATACAAGAGGCCCCGCTACACGAGGGCGCGCAATTCGCCAAGCATGACCGCGTTGTCGAGCTCGAAGTAGTGGGTGTGCGCGTCGGCGCCCAGGCACACGTCGCGGTAGTGCGGCGTCTGCTGCACCGGGGTGCCTTCGTAGGCCTGCGGGTCGACGGACAGGGCCGGCAAGACGGTGTCGCGTGCCGGTGACCACAGCCAGCGGCCGACGTAGTCGCCCGCGCCCCACACGTTGACCCAGCTCGCCACGTTGAGGTCGCGCCGCGGCTCGGGGCCGCTGTTCAGGTCGTGGCCGTCGAGCACCCAGCTGTACTGACAGGGGAAGCGCAGCGCGTAGAGCTGGCGCAGCGGGCTGCCGGCGGTCAGCAGGCGGATGTTCTTCGCGCCGAGCTGCACGCCCAGCTGCACCAGGCGGTCGTCGCTGCCATCGGCCGGCAGCAGGCGGTGGCGGCGCTGCAGGTAGCGCAGCAGGTCGGCGGTGATCACCGTGCCCTGGCTGTGGGCCACGATCACGATGCGCTCGTAGCCCTGGGCCAGCACGTGCTCCAGCACGGCGATGTAGCGCTCGAAGATCATCACCCGCGGGATGGCCTGGCGCGGGAACTCGCGGAAATGGTTGTCCACGTCGAGTGCGGCATCGAGCGGTGCGCGCAGCGCAGCCAGCCGCTTGATGGCCACGCTGCCGATCGCCACCAGGCTCACCGCTCCGCCGGCCACGGCCACCACCATCTTGGCCAGCAGGTCGCCCGACCAGGTGCCCATGGGCAGGGTCACCACGCCCAGCCACGGCAGGGAGATGCCCAGCCGCGCGAGCTGGCTGCCCACCAGCAGCACGGCCACCACGATGAGCGCGGCGGTGATGAGCCAGCTCCACCAGCGCACCAGGCGGTCGAGCGCGCGGTAGCCGGCGGTGAGCCAGTGGCCGAGCTGCGGCGCGGCCAGCCAGTTGGCAAAGCGCAGCTCGACCAGCACGCTGGGCAGGAACACCAGCGCGACGAAGCCCAGCAGCGCCAGCAGCATGGCCGCCACCATGGCGAAGGTGTCGGTGCTGGCCGAGAAGCGCAGGGCCAGGAAGCGGCCGGCCTGCATCTGGCCGTCGACCGTCATGTCGGCGAACCACCAGGGCGCGTAGTGCAGGCCCTCGACCAGCGATTCGAGCGGCTGCGACACCAGCGCCCACACCGTCATCACGAAGGCGACGAAGATGCCCATCGAGACGAACAGCCCGAGCCGCGCGGTGACGATGCTCTGGCGCCGCTCGGGGCCGTCCTGCCCATTGCGGCAGGCCCATTCGCCCAGCACCACTGCCGTGGTGACCAGCACCGCCATCACCACCCACGCGCCCAGCTGCGCCAGCAGCAGCACCTCGGTGGCGCGCAGCACGCCGGCCACCATCGAGGGGCCGACGCCGGGGCTGTCGTGTTCGAGCGCCCCCCAGGCCAGGCCGCTGAGCGTGACCGCCATCAGCAGCAGGCCGGTGCCGTAGACGGCGCGAAAGCGCTCTTCGCAGTAGCCGAGAAAGCCGCGGTACAGGCCGAGCAGCAGCATCAACCCCACCAGCATCGTGATCCAGGCACTCTCGGCCGGGAAGGCC
>NZ_DASSRA010000427.1:0-5806 GCF_035702065.1 Rhizobacter sp. | reverse complement strand
CGGTGGAGACGGTCGACGAGAACTACGACGTGAGCATCATCCAGGTGGGCAAGCAGCCCCTGGAGGGCGATTTCGTGGCCCGCTTGCTGGCGCATTCCGAAGTCATCACCTGCGCCTCACCCAGCTACCTCGACCGCAATGGCCGCCCGAAGCACCCGCGCGAGCTGATCGAGCACGACACCATGCTGCCCAGCCATGCGCGCGAGATCACCTTCCAGCACGGCGCGATCCAGGGCGACGATGAGCCCCCCGGCGAGTCGCTCACGCTGACGCCGGGCCGGCCTGCGCTGAGTTCGGTGCACGGCGACACCATCTATGCCGCAGCACTCGCCGGCATGGGCATCTCGGGCCTGCCCTCCTACGTCGTGGAGACGGCCCTGCGCGACGGCAAGCTCGAACGCGTACTGCCCGAGTGGCGCGTGCTGACGGTGCGCGTCTACGCCGGCATGCCCACGCGCAAGTACGTGCCGGCGCGCACGCGCGCGTTCATCGACTTCCTGGTGAAGAGCTTCGGCGGCCGCGAACACGACCCATGGCTGCAGGCGGCCGGGTGCGAAACGCCCTGCGGTGCGGTGAAGCCCGCTCAGTAGAAGTCGTCGCTCCGCTAGTCAGTAGAAAACGTCGCGTCGCGACGTGCCCATCAGCGGTTCGAGCAGATGGGCCAGCGGGCCCAGGCCGTTGTAGCGCGTGGCCACCTTGTGCGCGTAGGCAAAGAAGCGCGGCAGGTCTTCGGTGTACTTGGGCTTGCCGTCGCGGTGCTTCAGGCGACAGAAGATGCCCAGCACCTTGAGGTGGCGCTGCAGGCCCATCCACTCCACCTGCTTCCAGAAGATGCCGAAGTCGTCGGGGAGCGGCAGCCCGGCCTTGCGGGCTTGCTGCCAGTAGCGCACGGCCCAGTCGATCTCCTGCTCTTCTTCCCAGGAGATGAAGGCGTCACGCAGCATCGAGGCCACGTCGTAGCTGATGGGGCCGCGTACGGCGTCCTGGAAATCGAGGATGCCGGGGTTGCCCTGCTCGGCGGGGCAGACCATCAGGTTGCGCGGCATGTAGTCGCGGTGCACGGCCACGGTGGGCTGGTCGAGCGCGCTGGCCACGAGCAGGTCGCAGACCTTCTGCCACTTGGCGTGCTGTTCGGCGGTCCAGGTGACGCCGTGCTCGCGCGCCACGCACCAGTCGGGGAAAAGGGCCAGTTCTCGGCGCAGCAAGGCGTCGTCGTAGGGCGGAAGCACGCTCGCGTCGGCGCGGCTTTGCCATTGCACCAGCGCCACCGTGGCGTCGTGCATCAGCGAAGCGATGCGGCGCTGGTCGGCCTGCGCCTTTGCTTCCTGCAAGGCCTGCAGGTAGAGCTGGGAGCCCAGGTCGCTGAGCAGCAGGAAACCGTGCTCCACGTCCTGCTCCAGCACGCGCGGTGCATTCAGGCCGGCACCTTCGAACATCGCGGCCAGCGTGATGAAGGGACGCACGTCCTCCTGCGGCGGAGGCGCGTCCATCACGATGAAGGATTGGCCCGCTGTGCCGTCGATGCGGAAGTAGCGGCGAAAGCTCGCGTCGGCGCTGGCCGCGCGCAGGCTGGCCGGCTGCAGGGCGTGGCGCGGCGTGACGGCGGTCAGCCACTGGCTGAACAGCGCACGGCGCGTCTCGTCGGCCCAGGCAATGGCATCGGGGGTGGCAGGCTGTGTGGACATGGCGACGATGGGGGAAGTGAGAGGCGCGAAGCGAAGGCCCTCGTTGATAATCGATTCTACAAATCGCGTCGGGCCCGGCCTTTGCCGAAACGCCCCACCAGGCGCTCAGCCACCCACGAACCCGCTCGCCTCCGTTGCACTCCGTTCCTTCACACCACCGCGCCGTCGCAGCCTGCCTCGCGGCCGGCTGGCTCACCGCGGGCCACATCACCGCGGCGTGGCCGCAGGCTGCCGACACCCGGCTGCCGGTGACGGTCGACGCCGCCGAGATCCGCGCGAGGCCCGACGCCGACGTGTCGGCCGAAGGTGAGGTGGTGCTGCGCCAGGGCCCGACCGAGATCCACGCTGACAAGCTGAACTACGACCAGCGCACCGACGTGGCCCGCGGCACCGGCAAGGTCCGCATCTCGCGCGACGGCAACGTGTACAGCGGTCCCGAGTTGCAGCTGCAGCTGCAACGCTTCGAGGGCTACTTCATCAGCCCGACCTATTTCTTCTCGCGCACCGAGGCCGGCGGCACCGCGTCGCGCGTCGACTTCCTGGGCCGCGACCTGGCCGTGACCACCGGCGCCACCTACACCAGCTGCCCTCGCGATGGCCCGGACGAGCCGGCCTGGGTGCTGTCGGCCGACCGCGTGAAGATGGACTTCGCCACCAACGAGGGCGAAGCCGATGGCGCGGTGCTGCGCTTCTACGGCGTGCCCATCCTGGCGGCGCCGCACCTGAGCTTCCCGCTCAGCGACGACCGCAAGTCGGGCTGGTTGCCGCCCACGACCGGCCTGGACAGCAAGAGCGGCCTGCTGCTGGCCGTGCCCTACTACTGGAACCTCGCCCCCAACCGCGACGCTACGCTCACCCCCATCGTCTACAGCAAGCGCGGCGTCGGCCTGGGCACCGAGTTCCGCTACCTGGAGCCCAGCTACGCCGGCACACTCAACCTCAACGTGCTGACCAACGACCGGCTGACCGGTCATTCGCGCGGCTCGCTGGGCCTGGAGCACGAAGGTGTGTGGTGGCGCGACGGGGTGTACAAGGCCACCGTCGCGCGCGTCTCCGACGACGACTACTGGAAGGAGTTCCCGCACGACTGGCCCGGCCTGACGCCCCGCCTGCTGGCCGCCGACGTGCAGGCCAGCAAGGGCTTTGGCAGCTGGAACACCTATGCGCGTGTGCTGCGCTGGCAGGTGCTGCAGAACCCGCTGTCGCAGGACACGAAGGAGCAGATCTACCCCGTGCCCTACGACCGCGAGCCACAGATCGGCGCGCGCGGCACGCAGAACCTGGGCAGCGGCTTCGAGTTTGCTCTGGAGACCGAATACAACCGCTTCAGCAACCCCGACGGCACCATCCAGCCCGTGATCAACGGCATCGTTCAGCCCGTGCCCATCACCGGCTCGCGCTTGCACGCGCTGGGCTCCCTGAGCTGGCCCTATGTCACGCCAGGCTGGACGCTGGTGCCCAAGGTGTCGGTGAATGCCGCCGCGTACGAGGTCGACCGCCCGCTGACCGACGGCCGCTACGCCGGCCAGACGCGCTTCAACCGCGCCATCCCGACCTTCAGCCTGGACAGCGGCTGGACGCTGGAGCGCGAGACCGAGTGGTTCGGCCGTGCCACGCGGCAGACGCTGGAACCTCGCCTGCTGTTCGTCAGAACACCGTTCAGCGACCAGGCCGGGCTGCCGAACTTCGACTCGGCGGCCAAGGACTTCAACTTCGACTCGATCTACACCGACAACGCCTTCTCCGGCATCGACCGGGTGTCGGACGCAGCCCAGCTCACCGCCGGCGTGACAACACGCGTGGTCGACGCCCAGACGGGCGCCGAGGCCTTTCGCCTGGGCATCGCACAGCGCTTCCTGTTCTCCGACCAGTACGTCACCGCGGAGGGCACGCCTTCCACCCAGCGGGTGTCCGACCTCCTGCTGGTGGGTTCAACCACCCTGGTTCCCCAGTGGCAGCTGAGCGCCGGCGTGCAGTACAGCCCCAACATCGAACGCACCGTGCGCTCGGTGCTGGGGGCGCGCTACTCGCCAGGCCCGTATCGCACCCTCAATGCGGCCTATCGGTTCAAGAGGGATACGTTTTCACCGAGCGCCGACGGCAGTGGAACCCTCGTGAGCAACAACGACGGCAGCGAACAGGTGGAACTCGGCTGGCAGTGGCCGATCTATGGGCCAGTGCGCACCCCGGGCGTTCGCAACATGGCACAGAACGGCAGTTGCTCGGGCACCTGGTACAGCGTGGGCCGCCTGAACTACAGCCTGCGCGACAGCCGCATGACCGATGCCGTGCTGGGCTTCGAGTACGACGCTGGCTGCTGGATCGGCCGCATGGTGGCCAAGCGCCTGTCCACCAGTCAGGCCGAAGCCACGACCCAATTGGGCTTTGAAATCGAGTTCGTGGGCTTGTCCCGCCTGGGCACCAACCCGCTGAAGGTCTTGAAGGACAATATCCCTGGCTACCGTCTGCTGAGAGACGACTCCCCCATTGACGGCAATCGGCCGACCGCTCCCTGAAATACCCCATGAGATTGATCCTCCCCCGGCTTCGTTCTGCCCTGTTGTCGTCACTCCTCGTGGCCAGCCTGGCGCCGTCGGCGCTGGCCCAGTCGCAGCGCGCGAACGCCTCGCGCACCGCCGACTACATCATCGCCATCGTCAACCAGGAGCTGGTGACCGCAGGCGAAGTGCAGCAGCGCATCGACCAGGTGCGCGAGAACGCCCGCCGCAGCGGCATGCGTCTGCCACCTGAAGACGAGCTGCGCCGCGGCGTGCTGGAGGCACTCATCAGCGAGCGGGCCCAGATCACCAACGCGCGCGAAAGCGGCACGCGGGTCGACGATGCCGAAGTCGAGCGTGCCATCGCCAACGTGGCGGCACAGAACCAGCTGACCCCCGCCCAGCTGCGCGAGCGCTTGGCGCGCGAAGGCATGGACTACGCGCGCTTTCGCAAGAACATCCGCGAACAGCTGATGATGGAACGCACACGCGAACGCGAGGTGCAGGCCCGCATCCGCATCTCCGACACCGAGATCGAGAACTGGCTCGAGGCGCAACGTACCGCAGCGGGCTCGGCCAGCGAATACAACATCGCCCAGGTGCTGGTCACCGTGCCCGAAGGGGCGACCGACACCGTCGTGGCCGAACGCCGCGCCCGTGCCGAAGCCGCTCTGGCCCGCATCCGCGGCGGCGAGGCCTTCGACGCCGTGGCCCGTGAGGTGTCCGAAGACACCAACCGCGCCAAAGGCGGTGAGATCGGCCTGCGCCCGGCCAATCGGCTGCCCGACGTGTTCCTCGACGCCGTGCGGCCGCTGAAGGCCGGCCAGGTGTCGCCGGCCGTGCTGCGCACCGGCGCGGGCTTCCACATCCTCAAGCTGCTCGAACGCAACGAAGCCGGCGCGCTGTCGATCACCCAGACGCGGGCGCGCCACATCCTGCTGCGCATCTCGCCGCAGTGGACGCAAGACGCGGCCTCGCGCCGCCTGTTGGAGTTCAAGCGCCAGATCGCAGGCGGTGCGCGCACTTTCGAGCAACTCGCACGCGACAACTCCGAAGACGGCAGCGCGCCCCAGGGCGGCGACCTTGGCTGGGCCTCGCCCGGCAACTTCGTCCCCGAGTTCGAGCAGGCCATGAACGCGCTGCCGATCGGAGGCATCTCGGATCCGGTGGTGTCGCGTTTCGGTGTGCACCTGATCCAGGTGGTCGAGCGCCGCAAGACGGCGCTCGACGCCAAGCAGCAGCGTGAGCAGGCCCGCGCTGCCCTGCGCGAACAGAAGTTCGAGACTGCCTACAACGACTGGGTGCGCGACCTGCGCGACCGCGCCTATGTGGAGATGCGCGAGCCGCCTCCCTGATCGCGCAGCCTCGGTCCCCTTCGTGAAACACATTCCACGCAAGCGCTTCGGCCAGCATTTCCTCGCTGACGAGGCGGTGATCGACGGCATCATCGATGCCATCAACCCTCAGCCCGGCCAGGCTTTGGTCGAGATCGGCCCCGGTCTGGGCGCCATGACCCTGCCGCTGGCGGCACGCAGCGAGCACCTCACCGTGATCGAGCTGGACCGCGACTTGGCCGCCCGCCTGCGCAAGCGGCCCGAGCTGACCGTCGTCGAATCCGACGTG
>NZ_DASSRA010000426.1:0-8717 GCF_035702065.1 Rhizobacter sp. | reverse complement strand
AGTGCCACAGGCCGTCGCTGCAGGCGAGCATGGTGTCGCCGACTTCGAGGCGGTCGATGTGGTGCAGGGTGAGCGGAGGGTCTTGCAGCGTGCCCAGGCAACCGGTGAGCAGGTTCGACTGCGGGTGCGTGTTGGCCTCGTCCTCGGTGATCTGGCCTTCGTCGACCAGGCGCTGCACGAACGAGTGGTCGATGGTGCGCTTGACCATGTCAGGCCCGCGGAAGTGGTACACGCGCGAATCGCCAGCGTGGATCATGTCGCACTCGCGCGACGGGCTGATCAGGAAGGCGGTGACGGTGCTGTGCGGCTCTTCTTCGGCCGTGATCGCAGTCAGCTTGATCATCAGGTGCGCTTCAAGCACCAGCTGCTTGAGCAGCTCGGACGGGTCGTCCTGGTTCGGGCTGTAGCGATCGAAGAGCTGCTTGGCGGTGAGGATCACCTGGTCGGCTGCCTTGCGGCCGCCGCTCTTGCCGCCCATGCCGTCGGCCAGCACGGCCAGCGCGCAACCTGGGACGCGGTGGTGGGGCAGGATCTCGACCTGGTCTTGCTGATAGGCGCGGTCGCCGCGATGAATGCCGGTGGCCGCCGACAGCCGATAGCCAGGAGGGGTGCTCATGGGCGAAAACTATAATCGGTTTGCCCCATCGTTCCCATTTCGGCTCTCATTCGCGCTCACATGGATGACAACCTGCATTCGCCCCAGCGCCGATTGATCGAGCTCCGAATGGAACACGCCGATCTCGATTCGCTGATCGATCAAGCCTCTGGCGACCGCCCCTTGGACGACCTCGTGCTGCGCCGCTTGAAGAAGCGCCGCCTCATCCTGCGCGACCAGATCGCCAAGCTGGAAGTCCAACTCGAACCGCCCGAACCCGCATGAGTTCCTTGCGCGAAGATGTGGCGCAGGCCTTTGCGCCGGGCGGTGCGTTGTCCCAGGCCGATGAGCGCTATGTCGAGCGCGACGTGCAGCAACGCATGGCACAGGACGTGGCTGCGGCCATCGAGGAGCGGCGTGCTCTGGTGGCCGAGGCCGGCACGGGGGTCGGCAAAACCTTCGCCTACCTCGTGCCCACCTTGCTGTCGGGCCAGCGCGCCCTCATCAGCACCGCGACCAAGAGCCTGCAGGACCAGCTCTTTCTGCGCGACCTGCCGCGCTTGCGCGATGCCCTGCAGGTGACGGCGACGCTTGCGCTGCTGAAGGGCCGGGCGAGCTACCTCTGCCAGCACCGCCTGAACCTGGCGCGCCAGTCGGCCCAGCTGCCCGACCGCTGGGCGGTGCGCACGCTGGCCAAGATCGAGACCTGGTCGCAGAGCACCCGAAGCGGCGACCTGGCCGAGCTCGAAGGCCTGGACGAGCGCTCGAGCGTGATCCCGCTCGTCACCTCGTCGCGCGAGAACTGTCTCGGCAGTGAATGCCCCGAGTACCGCCAGTGCCATGTGATGAAGGCTCGCCGCGAGGCGATGGCGGCCGACGTGGTGGTCGTCAACCACCACCTGTTCTTTGCCGACATGGCCTTGCGCGACAGCGGTGTGGCCGAGTTGCTGCCCAGTGTCGAGGTGGCTGTGTTCGACGAGGCGCACCAACTGGCCGAGGCGGGCGTGCAGTTCCTGGGCACAACGCTGGGCAGCGGGCAGGTGATCGACTTCGCGCGTGATGTGCTGGGTGCCGGGCTTCAGCACGCGCGCGGCTTGGTCCCATGGCAGGAACTGGCGGGCCAGTGTGATTTCGCCGCACGCAACTTGCGTTTGGCCGCTGCCGGCCCCATGCGCGAAGTGCGCGGCTCGCTCAAGCTGCGCTGGGAGGAGCGGGCAGGCCGTGCCGACTTCTCCGAGGCGCTGGAGGCGATCGCCACTGCTTGCACGGCTGCTGGTGCCGGGCTCGAATCGGTGGACGAACTGGCGCCCGATTTCACCAAGCTGGCCGAGCGCGCCACCCAGCTGGCCCGCCAGGCGCGCCTGTTCCGTGGCGAGATCACCCCCGGGCGTGTGCGCTGGATCGACCTGTCGACGCACCAGGCGCGCCTGGTCGAGTCACCGCTCGACATCCGCGAAGCCCTGCGCGAGCAGATGGAAGCGGCCCCCAAGGCCTGGATCTTCACCTCGGCCACGCTGGGTGATGACGAGCGCCTGAGCTGGTTCACCGAATCGGCCGGGCTGGACGATGCCACCACCTTGCGCGTCGGCAGCCCGTTCGACTACCCGGAGCATGCGCGGCTCTACATCCCGGCGGGCTTTCCCAAGCCCAACGAGCCCGGGCACCCCGTGGCCGTGGCGACTCTGGCTGCGCGCTGTGCACGCGCGCTGGGTGGCCGCACCTTCGTGCTCACCACCACACTGCGCGCCTTGCAGACGATCGGCGAGCGGCTGCGCGACGACTTCGAAGCACAGGGCGACAGCATCCAGGTGCTGGTGCAAGGCAGTGCGCCCAAGCGTCAGCTGCTGCAGCAGTTTCTCAACCAGCCACGCTCGGTGCTCGTCGGTTCGCAAAGCTTCTGGGAAGGCATCGACGTGCCTGGCGATGCGCTGCAGTGCGTGCTGATCGACAAGCTGCCCTTCCCACCGCCCAACGACCCGCTGGTCGAGGCACGGGTCAAGCGGTTGGAGAGCGAGGGCCGCAATCCCTTCGCCAACTACTTCGTGGCCGAGGCCGCGGTGTCACTCAAGCAGGGTGCGGGCCGCCTGATCCGCAGCGAAACGGACCGCGGGCTGCTGGTGATCTGCGACCCGCGCATGGCAGGCATGAACTACGGCCGCCGCTTGCGCGAGGCCTTGCCGCCGATGACGCGGCTGGCCAACGAAGGCGAAGCCCTGGCCTGGCTGGAGAGCCTGTCGGCCGCGGCGCTGCCGTTCTGAACTGCGCCTTACTTGGGCGCGGCGGTCGCCGGCAGGGCAGCAATGAAGCTGCTGTTGGGGAAGTTCTGCCGCAGCACACGGGCCGCATCGTCGCGCAACTGATCGAGCCCCAACCTGTCGTAGCCCTGCACCAGGATCGAAAGCGCTTCTTCGGCCGCAGGGGCCTGCTGGAAGTCTTGCAACACCTGCTGCGCGCGGTTCACTGCCGCCAGGTTGGCGCCACGGCGCAGGTAGTAGCGCGCGACGTGGACCTCGTAGGCGGCCAGTGTGTTCACGATGTAGCGCATGCGGATGCGCGCATCGGGCGTGTACTTGGAGTTGGGGAACTGCTCGGTGAGCTGCTTGAACGACTGGAACGAATCACGCGACGCCTGCTGGTCGCGCTCGGAGAGGTCCTGGTTCGCCAGGTTGCCGAACAAGCCGAGGTTGTCGTTGAAGTTGATCACGCCCTGCAGGTACAGCGCGTAGTCGTACGCGGGGCTGGTGGGGTTCAGCTTGAGGAAGCGCTCGACGATCGCCAGGGCCTGCGCCTTCTCGCCGGTGCGGAAGTTGATGTAGGCACGCTCCAGCTGGGCCTGCTGCGACAGCAAGGTGCCGGCGGCGCGGCCCTCGAGGCGTTCGTACAGCTTGAGGGCCCGCTCGTATCCACCGGAAGCCGCTTCGTCGCGCGCCTCTGCATACAATTTCTCGACGCTCATCCCGGCGGTTTCGTCCTTCGGGGTCGTGTTGCAGGCGGTCAGCGCCATCGACAACGCGGCCAACGAAGCCAAGCCCCACGTACGGCCTACCGAGCGAATCCGATCCATGCGCTTCATGCACCGCGGGAGCGGTGCTTCCAGTGAGAGAAGAGAGCGAAGATTATATGGTTCACCCCCTGTCGCCCGCGGAGACGACCCTCCTGGCAGAGCCGGAAGACGACGATGCGCCGGAGCGTCGCTCTGCCGTAATCAGCCGCGAATTCCATGGCTTGCGGCTCGACAAGGTGCTGGTCTCGATGGCCGACGAGTTCTCGCGCAACTATCTGCAGAGCCTGATCGAGCAAGGGCATGTGGCGGTCGACGGGGTGGTGGCCAGTTCGGCTTCCCGCAAGGTACAGGCAGGCCAGCGGGTCGAGATCGAACTCGTTCCCACGCCGGAAAGCCGGGCCTTTCGCGCCGAAGCGCTGCCGCTGCCCATCGTGTTCGAGGACGAGCACCTCCTCGTGATCGACAAGCCGGCTGGTCTCGTGGTGCACCCGGCGGCAGGCAACTGGTCGGGCACCTTGCTCAATGGCGTGCTCGCACACCATGCGGCAGCGGCCACCTTGCCGCGTGCCGGCATCGTGCATCGTCTTGACAAGGACACTTCGGGTCTGATGGTGGTCGGCAAGACGCTGCAGGCCGTCACCGCCCTGGTGCGTGCAATCGCCGCGCGCGAAGTGCATCGCGAGTACCAGGCTCTGGTGCATGGCCATCTGATGCAGGCTTCTTTCCGCATCGACGCACCCCTGGCACGCGATCCGCAGTCGCGTGTGCGCATGGCCATCGTGCCAAGCGGCAAGCCCGCGCAGACCGACGTCACGCGGGTGGCGATGGCCGAGACGGAGGAGGGTTGGGTGACGGCCGTGCGCTGCAAGCTGCACACCGGGCGCACCCATCAGATTCGCGTTCACCTGGCGTCGCGCGGGCACCCGTTGGTGGGTGATCAGATGTACGGCGGGCGGCCCGCCCTGGGGCTGCAGCGCCAGGCGCTCCACGCCGCGCGCCTGGGGTTCGTGCATCCGCAAACGAATGAAGCTCTGTGGTTCGAGGCCGAGCCGCCGGCCGACCTGGCCCACGCTTGGCAACAGGTGGATACGAGACGTGGCGGGCTCTGACGAGGTTCGATACAATGCGCAGCAACCCCTTCCCTGGCGCATGAGCGTTCTACGCTTCGCACTGTGCCCGCCAACGGAAGTGACCGCGCCGATAGTGGCGCGACGAGTGGTTCGCCGCGATGAACGCATCGAACCTTGAGGTCACCCACTGAGCAGCCCTTGACGTGGATCCGCCGCCAGCCGGCCTGTCCCTGCGAAAGCTGCTGTGAAAGAGCCCGATCCCAGAGCACCCTCTGGCTGTCCTGACCGAGGATACAGACGAAGTCCATGAACACACAGGATGCAAAGCGCGTCCTCGAAACCGCGCTCATCTGCGCGCAGCAGCCCTTGCCTTTGAGGGACATGCGCACGCTATTTGCCGATGAACTGGGCCCCGACAGCCTTCGGGCCTTGCTCGACGAGCTGATGCGCGACTGGGAAGGTCGCGGCGTGGAACTGGTGGCCTTGTCCACCGGCTGGCGCTTCCAGAGCCGCCCCGAAATGCGCGACTACCTGGACCGGCTCAACCCGGAGAAGCCGCCCAAGTACTCGCGCGCCGTGATGGAGACCCTGGCCATCATTGCCTACCGCCAGCCCGTGACACGTGGCGACGTGGAAGACATACGCGGCGTGACGGTGAGCAGCCAGATCATCAAGCAGCTCGAAGACCGTGGCTGGATCGAAGCCATCGGCTACCGCGAAGCGCCGGGTCGCCCGGCGCTGTTCGCCACCACGAAGCAGTTTCTCGATGACCTGGGCCTGGCCAGCCTGGAGCAGTTGCCCATGCTCGAAGGTGCGCTGCCTCATGCCGAGGCGCTGGGCGAGGCGCTCCCCGACCAGCCCTCGCTGCTGGAAGAGCCTGCACAAGCCACGCTGGTTCTGGAGGATGAAGTCGTGCCGGTGGAAGAAGCCTCCGCGGCAACCGAGGCAGAGCCGGCGCAGGCCGCTGCCGACCAGCTGAGCGAAGTCGTGCAGTTGACCGAAGAACCCGCGCGGGCTGAAGACACCGAACCGGCGCCACAAGAACTTTCCTCCGACCCCGAGTCTGCGGCCGCTGCCGCTCCGATGGATCCCCAAGCATGAATCACCCCGACGACGACACCCAGGCCGGTTTGACGGGCGCACCCGCAGACACGACGCAGGCGGAGGCCAAACCTGCGCGCCGCCGACGCGCGCCCAAGGCTGACGCGGTGGCAGCTGAAGGAGACGTCGTCGCGGCACCGGCTGAGGCGACAGAAGAATCTGCAGCCGCCAAGCCGGCACGCAAGCGCCGCTCGCCTGCAAAGGCGGCTGAGGCGGCAGCTGAAGCGCCGGCTGCGGCGGAGGTTGTTGCCGTTCCGCCGGTTGTTGCCGAGGTCGTGGAGGCGCGAGCTGCGTCGAGCGAACCCGCCCCGGAACAGGCGACGGCTGGCAGCGAGGCCGAAAGCGACGAAGGCGGTGCGGGACCCGAAGACCGCCCGCGCTCGTCGAGAAACCGTCGCCGTGGCCGCAACAAGGATCGCCAGCGCGCAGAAGAGCGCGAAGGCGGCGGTGACGGTGTGGCTCCCGCTCAGGCGGTGGCCGCCCAAGCGGGTGAAGTGTTTGCGCAGGTGCTGTCGGGCGACTTCGACGTGGAGGCACCTGCTGCCGACGAAGAGCCTGCGGAGGAGTCCGCCGAGCACAAGCGCGTGCTCGCCGCCGAGCCCGATGCCCCCAAGTTGCACAAGGTGCTGGCCCAGTCGGGCATCGGTTCGCGCCGCGACATGGAGCAACTGATCGAAGACGGCCATGTGACCGTCAACGACGAGCCTGCCCATGTCGGCCAGCGCATCTCGTTCGGCGACCAGATCAAGGTCAACGGCAAGCCGGTGCGCGTGCGCATCGTGCCGCCGCCGCCGCGCATCATTGCGTACCACAAGCCCGTCGGCGAGGTGGTCACGCACGACGACCCGGAGAATCGGCCGACAGTGTTCCGTCGCCTGCCGCGGCTGCAGCAAGGCAAATGGCAATCGGTGGGCCGCCTGGACCTCAACACCGAAGGCCTGCTGCTGTTCACCACCTCAGGCGAACTTGCCAACCAGCTCATGCACCCGCGCTTCGGCGTGGAGCGCGAGTACGCCGTGCGCGTGCTGGGCACGCTGAGCCCGGAGGACAAGAGCGAACTGCTCAGTGGCGTTGACGTCGAGGGCCAGACGGCCAGCTTCAAGTCGATCGAAGACGGCGGAGGCGAGGGCGCCAACCACTGGTACCGCGTGGTGATCACCGAAGGCCGCAACCGCGAGGTGCGCAAGCTCTTCGACGCTGTCGGCCTGACGGTCAGCCGCCTGATCCGCATCCGCTACGGCACCGTGGTGCTGCCGCGCGGCCTCAAGCGCGGCGTGTGGGTCGACCTCGACGAGAACGACGTTCGCACCATCCGTCGGCTGGCCAGTGGCGGCGGCAATGAACAACAGCGCGCCGGCAACAACAACCGCAACGACCGCAATGGCGATCGGAACAACAACCGCAACCAGCAGCGCAACGAGCGCGGTGGCCGCGGCAACGACCGGGGCCAGCGCGGCCAAGGCCCGCGGCCGGCGGGCGGGCCGAACCCCATGCCCGCGCAGGCACGCGACAGCGGGCAGAGCGACTTCGACCGCGACGACGAAGACCTCGACTTCGACCCGAGCAAGATCCCCAACCCGCTGGAGCAGACCTTCGACAAGCGCTTCGTGCAAGGCAAGTCGCGTGGCCCCGTCGGCGGCGCGGGCTTCGGCCGCGGTGGCGGTGGCTTTGGACCCGGCGGCAGTGCCCCCCAGCGTCCGCAAGGCGGCAACAAGAAGGGCGCTCCGCGTGAGCCAGATCCTCTGCAGACCTCGGTGGGTTACATCGGTGCCGACGCATTCCGCAACAAGGGCGGGCGAGGCGGTGGTGGCCGTGGCGGCAATCGCGGTGGCGGTGGTGGTGGGGGCGGGTTCGGCGGCGGGGGCCGGCGTGGCCGCTGAAGCTGCGGGTTGACACGAAGGAACTGCCCTTCAAGCGTTAGAATCCAAGGCTTTGCCAAGTGCTTGATTCAGGAGAAAAAATCATGGCGATCGAACGTACGCTTTCCATCATCAAACCCGACGCGGTCGCGAAGAATGTGATCGGCCAGATCTACGCCCGCTTCGAAGGCGCCGGCCTCAAGATCGTGGCCTCGCGCATGGCCCACCTGTCGCGCCGCGAGGCCGAAGAGTTCTACGCCGTGCACAAGGCTCGTCCCTTCTTCAAGGATCTGGTCGACTTCATGGTCTCCGGTCCGGTGATGATCCAGGTGCTGGAAGGTGAAGGCGCCATCGCCAAGAACCGCGACCTGATGGGCGCCACCGACCCGAAGAAGGCCGAGAAGGGCACCATCCGCGCCGACTTCGCCGACAGCATCGACGCCAACGCCGTGCACGGCTCCGATGCGCCCGAGACCGCCGCCGTCGAAGTGGCGTTCTTCTTCCCCGGCATGAACGTCTTCAGCCGCTGAGGCCTGAACCGGGCATCGCCTTGCGCCTCGGGTGAGGCATTGCCCGCAGCCCAGCGCAAGGAACCCTCATGACACCGGCCAACCTGCTCGACTTCGATCTCGACGGTTTGGCCGCGTTTTGCGAGCAGCTGGGTGAGAAGCGCTTTCGCGCCACCCAGTTGTACCGCTGGATCCACCAGAAGGGCGCGGCCGAGTTCTCGGCCATGTCCGACCTCGCCAAATCGCTGCGCGACAAGCTCGCCGGCGTGGCGGTGGTGCAGCCGCTGGCCATGCTCAGCGAGCAGGCCTCGACCGACGGCACCATCAAGTGGCTGTTCGACGTCGGCGGCGGCAATGCGGTCGAGACCGTGTTCATCCCCGAAGACGACCGCGGCACGCTGTGCGTGTCATCCCAGGCCGGTTGTGCGGTCGGTTGCCGTTTCTGCTCGACGGGGCACCAGGGCTTCAGCCGCAACCTCACCACCGGCGAGATCATCGCCCAGCTCCGGCACGCCGAGCACCGCATGCGCGCCGAGCTCGGCCTGAAGGCCGGCGAGCGGGCCATCAGCAACGTGGTGA
>NZ_DASSRA010000425.1:0-10301 GCF_035702065.1 Rhizobacter sp. | reverse complement strand
CATTGACTGGCTGATCCCGCACCAAGCCAACATCCGCATCATGCACGGCACGGCCAAGAAGCTGAAGCTGCCGCTGGAAAAGGTGGTCGTCACCGTCGACGAGCACGGCAACACCTCCGCCGCTTCCATTCCGCTGGCACTCGATTCGGCCGTGCGCGCCGGCTCCGTCAAGCGCGGCGACACCGTCATGCTCGAAGGCGTGGGTGGTGGTTTCACCTGGGGCGCCGTCCTGCTGGACCTCTGATCCGGCGTTGCTCGTCCGTCGTATCTGCCGCGAAGACAAGAAAGCGTTGCCATGACAACACCGTTTGCATTCGTATTCCCGGGACAGGGCTCACAGTCCGTGGGCATGTTCAATGCCTGGGGCGATCACCCCGCTGTCCGGTCCACCCTCGCCGAGGCGTCGGAAGTTCTGGGTGAAGACGTGGCTGGCGTCGTCCAGCAAGGTCCCAAGGAGACGCTGGACCTCACCACCAACACCCAGCCCTACATGCTGACCGCCGGTGTGGCTTGCCTGCGAGCCTGGCTGGCCGAGACCGGTCTGCAGCCCGCCGTGGTCGCTGGCCACTCGCTGGGCGAGTACACCGCGCTGGTGGCGGCTGGTTCGCTGACGCTGGCGCAGGCTTTGCCGTTGGTGCGCTTCCGCGCACAGGCCATGCAGCAGGCCGTGCCGGTGGGGCAAGGTGCGATGGCCGCGATCCTGGGTCTCGATGCGGGCGTGGTGATCGAAGGCTGTGCCGAGGCAGCGGCGCAGGCTGGTGAGCCCGTCGAAGCGGCGAATTTCAACGACCCCAAGCAGACTGTGATCGCGGGCACCAAGGCCGCAGTGGATCGCGCCTGTGAGGTGCTCAAGGCCAAGGGCGCCAAGCGTGCGCTGCTGTTGGCGGTATCGGCGCCGTTCCATTCGAGCTTGATGAAGCCGGCTGCCGAACAGCTGAAGGTCCGTTTGGCCGATACCGCCCTGGCCGCGCCGCAGATCCCTCTCATCAACAACATCGACGTGGCAGTGCAAACCGACCCGCAAGCCATCCGCGATGCGCTTTACCGCCAGTCCTTCGGCGCTGTGCGCTGGGTCGAGACGATCCAGGCGATCCGCGCACGAGGCATTTCCCACATCGTCGAGTGCGGGCCAGGCAAGGTGCTGGCCGGCATGGTCAAGCGCATCGACCCCGAGGCCACCGGCTTGGCAATGTTCGACCCGTCCACGCTGACTGAAGCGAAAGGTGTGCTGTCATGAGCGAAGTCCAGACATCCGGGCAGGTCGCGCTGGTCACCGGTGCGTCACGCGGTATCGGCCGGGCGATCGCAGTAGAGCTGGCCAAGCAAGGCATGAAGGTCATCGGCACCGCCACAACCGAAGCGGGTGCGCAGGCCATCACCGAGGCTTTGGGTGCCTACCCGGGCAGTCGTGGGCTGTGCCTGAATGTCAACGATGGGCCGGGTGTTGACGGAGCGATCGAAGCGATCGTCAAAGAGCATGGTGGCCTGCACGTGCTGGTCAACAACGCCGGCATCACGCGCGACATGCTGTCCATGCGCATGAAAGACGAAGACTGGGACGCTGTGATCGACACCAACCTCAAGGCCGTCTTCCGCACCAGCCGCGCGGCCACCCGGCCGATGATGAAGCAGCGCTATGGCCGCATCATCAACATCACCTCGGTTGTCGGCGCCAGTGGAAACGCAGGCCAAGCCAACTACGCGGCCGCCAAGGCCGGCGTGGCGGGCATGACCCGCGCTCTGGCCCGTGAACTCGGTAGCCGCGGTGTCACCGTGAACTGCGTGGCGCCGGGCTTCATCGAAACCGACATGACCAAGGCGTTGTCCGAGCAGCAGACCAGCGCCCTCATGGCGCAGATCCCGCTCGGTCGCCTGGGCCATGCCGCCGACATCGCCCACGCGGTGGCCTTCCTCGCCTCGCCGCGGGCGGCCTACATCACCGGCACTGAACTGCACGTCAATGGCGGCATGTTCATGAACTAGTTTTTGGATCGTTTTACCCGGTTCCCTGGCCCGACCGGCACGCGCTGGGAGTGTCTTAGAGCAGACACCCTACAGGCCGTAGAATCTCGGGCTGTTTACGTAAACCCTCCTGGAGGAGTCATGAGCGATATCGAAGCACGTGTGAAGAAAATCATTGCCGAACAACTTGGCGTGCCTGAGGCCGATGTGTCCAATGAGAAGGCCTTCGTGGCCGACCTGGGCGCCGACTCGCTTGACACGGTGGAACTGGTCATGGCGCTTGAAGACGAATTCGGTATCGAGATTCCCGACGAAGAGGCCGAGAAGATCACCACCGTCCAGTTGGCGATCGATTACGCGCTGAAGCACCAGAAGGCCTGAGTTCGGAGTGTCGTCAATGACTCGTCGCCGCGTCGTCATCACCGGTCTGGGGCTGATCAGCCCCGTGGGCAACACGGTGGAAGAAGGCTGGGCCAACTTGGTCGCCGGCCGTTCCGGCATCGACACCATCACTCGGTTCGACGCGTCGGCCTTCAGTTGCCAGTTCGCGGGTGAGGTGAAGGGCTTCCAGGTCGAGGACTACATCCCCGGCAAGGAAGTGCGCCACATGGACACTTTCATCCATTACGGTGTGGCGGCCTCGGTGCAGGCTGTGCGCGATGCCGGCCTGCCGACGGGCGACCAGCTCAGTGAAGAGCAGGCCGAGCGCATCGGCTGTCTGGTGGGTTCGGGCATTGGCGGTCTGCCGATGATCGAAGAGACGCATGGCGACTACACGGCCCGTGGGCCACGGCGTATTTCTCCGTTCTTCGTGCCGGCCTCGATCATCAACATGATCTCCGGGCACGTCTCGATTCGCTTCGGCTTCACTGGCCCCAATCTGGCCATCGTCACGGCCTGCACGACGGGCTTGCATTCGATTGGGCAGGCAGCACGCATCATCGAGTACGGCGATGCCGACGTGATGATCGCCGGTGGTGCCGAGTCGACCATCTCACCGCTGGGCATTGGCGGCTTCACGGCACCTCGCGCGCTGTCGACCCGCAACGACGACCCGAAGACCGCCTCCCGCCCTTGGGACAAGGACCGCGACGGCTTCGTTTTGGGCGAGGGCGCAGGCGTTCTGGTGCTCGAGGAGTACGAGTACGCCAAGAAGCGCGGCGCGAAGATCTACGCCGAACTGGCCGGCTTCGGCATGGGTGCCGATGCCTTCCACATGACGGCGCCCAACGTCGACGGCCCCAAGCGCTCCATCAAGGCGGCGCTGCGCAATGCCGGCATCAATGGCGACCAGGTGCAGTACCTCAATGCCCACGGCACGTCCACACCGCTTGGCGATGTGAACGAAACCAACGCCATCAAGCTGGCCTTTGGCGACCACGCCAAGAAGCTGGTGGTGAACTCCACGAAGTCGATGACTGGGCACTTGCTCGGCGGAGCCGGTGGCATCGAATCGGTGTTCACCACGCTGGCCGTGAACAAGCAGATCTCGCCACCCACCATCAACATCTTCAACCAGGACCCTGAGTGTGACCTGGATTACTGCGCCAACACGGCGCGTGACATGAAGATCGACTACGCGGTGAAGAACAACTTCGGGTTCGGTGGCACCAACGGCACGCTGGTGTTCAAGCGCGTCTGATCATGCCGCCGGGCGGCGGACATCATGCACGCCTCTCCTCCTTTCCAGATGATCGTGCGACGGTTCGGCGTGTGGCAGGCCGCGTTGGTGCTGTTGGTGTGTGCGGCGGCCATGGTGCTCGCTGCCTGGGCGCAACGCGCCATCGAGGTTCACCTTGCGGCCGTCTGCATTGCGCTGGCTGTGCTGGTGCTGTCTTCCGTGGCGACCCTGTTCCACGCTTTACACCTGCGGCCTGCGAGTCTGCGCTGGGACACGCAGCGCTGGCATCTGGGCCCGATGGCTACCGCCGGGCACGAACCTGGCGCAGGCCGCTTGATGGTGGCACTGGATCTCGGAGCTTGGATGTTGTTGCGCTTTGTGCCCGAAGAAGGCTCGCGATGGCATCGCGGGACCTGGCTTCCCGTGCAGCGTCTCGGTCACGAGGCTTCCTGGCCCGCGCTGCGCACTACGGTATATTGCGCGCGCCCTGTTTCCCTGCCCACCGTGGCACCGTTCTGAACCGCTGAATGACCGCCACCGACGCCGATGCTCCCCTGATCGAGCGCGTCAAGCTCGGAGACGTGAAGGCGTTCGAGATGCTGGTGGTGAAGTACCAGCGCCGCATCGAACGCCTGATCGGTCGGATGGTCCGTGACGTCGACCTGGTGCCCGACATCGCACAGGAAACCTTCATCCGTGCTTACCGTGCCATCCCGCAGTTCCGCGGAGACCGTGCTTTCTACACATGGCTGTACCGCATTGCCGTGAACACAGCCAAAAAGGCCTTGGTCGACCTGAAGCGGGACCCAGTTGTGACGGAATCCGCACGTTTGGGCCGGGCGGAGGACGATGAAACTTCCCGTGTTGAAACCGAACTAAGCCACGGCGAAACCCCCGAAGCCATGCTGGCGAGCAAAGAAATTGCTTCCGCCGTGAATGCGTCCATCGAAGCGCTGTCTGAAGACCTGCGCCAGGCCATTACGCTGCGAGAGATCGAAGGCCTCAGCTATGAAGAGATCGCTGAGGTCATGAATTGCCCGATCGGCACCGTGCGGTCCCGGATCTTTCGCGCGCGTGAAGCCATCGCGCTGCGTTTGCGCCCTTTGCTGGACACACGCGAAGGGGAGCGGTGGTGAACGCGAACGGGGTGAAGTGTTTGAGTGCTGGAGGTTGTGATGTCTCAAGGTTCTGAAAGCAAGCGGCCAGCGATGGACGATTTGTCTGCGCTGATGGATGGTGAACTCGAGGCTTCGGCCGTCGGGCGAGCCTGCAGCCAGTGGCGTGAGGACGATGAGACGCGGGCCAACTGGCATGCCTATCACCTGATTGGCGATGTTCTGCGATCGGATGACCTTGCCTCCGAGGGCGTGCGCGATGCGGCCTTCCTCGCCGCTTTCCGGCAGCGTCTGGCTCAGGAGCCTGTGGTTCTCGCCCCGGCATCCGTGGCCAGCAGCGTGACGGTGCGCCATGCAGCCAAGCGTCGGCTTGCATGGGCGGCACCCGCGGCAGTGGCGGCAGGCTTCATGGCCGTGGCGGGCGTTTTGGTCGTCACCCAGATGTCGGGCGGCGGTGGTGATTCGCAGCCCGACTCAGTTTTGGCGGCTTCGCGTGAGGTGGGGTCCGGGATGGTGGCGGTCTCCGCCGGCTCTTCTCCTGGGCTGGCAGCCGAGACGCCTGTGGTGGTGTTGAACGGCCAACTGATCCGCGACGTGCGACTGGACGAGTACCTCGCGGCCCACAAGAAGTTTGGCGGCAGCTCGGTGCCGGGAGGGCCGTCGGGCTTCCTGCGCAACGCGGCGGCCGACGGCTCCGCGCGCTGAGTTGCTGACGTTCCCATGCTGTCTCGCCTGCCCGCCTTTGTAGTCGCCTGTGCCGCAGTTGCTTCCGTGCCTCTGGTCTACGGCCAGAACGCACTGACGAGTTCCGACCCATTGGTCGAGGCTCGCGAGACTCGCGCCTGGCTGGCGCGCATCCAGGAGGCGGCCAATCGGCGCAACTTTGCGGGGACCGTGGTGGTCAGCGCCGGTGGCCTGGTCGCGAGCACGCGCATTGCCCACTACTGCGAAGGTGGTGACCAGTTCGAGCGCATCGACTCGCTGGATGGGCAGGTGCGCAATGTGTTCCGGCACAACGATGTGGTGCATACCGTTTGGCCTCAGCGGCGCGTGGCGGTGGTCGAGCAGCGCGACCAGATGAGTTCATTTCCTGGGCTGCTGCAGGCCGGGAGCGAGCGTGTGCAGGAGTTCTACGAGCTCAAACCCGTGTCTGTGGAGCGCGTGGCCGGGCATGAAGCCAATGTGCTGATGCTCAAGCCGCGCGACAAGTTGCGCTTCGGCTATCGGCTGTGGGCCGAGAAGACCACCGGCTTGCTGCTGCGAGCGGAAGTTCTGGGTGAGCGCGGCGAAGTGCTCGAGTCGTCTGCCTTCTCCGAGGTGTCGATTGGTGTTCGGTCTCAGCCGGACACCGTGGTTCAACCCGTCAAGCGCCTCGACGGTTTCCGGGTGCTGAAGCCGGTGCTCGTGCCGGCGCGTCTGGACGCCGAGGGCTGGGTCATCAAGGCCTCCGTACCCGGCTTCCAGATGGTCAGCTGCGTGAAGCGCAAGTTCGACAGCCCGGCCCAGTCACCCACAGGTGGCTCGGAGCAGCAGCTCCTGCAAACGGTCTACTCCGACGGTTTGACCTATGTCTCCATCTTCATCGAGCCCTACAACCCGGAGCGCCATGCGCGGCCGGTAGCCACGGTGATTGGTGCCACCCAGACCACCATGCGTCGCGTGGGTGATTGGTGGGTCACGGCGATGGGCGATGTGCCGCCTGCGACCTTGCACCAATTCGCTGCCGGGGTGGAGCGCAAGAAATAGCATTTGCACGCGGTCGGCGCTGCGCGCTGCAGCGCTGTGTGAGGGGTGATCCAAGGGTTTCACATTCGAGGGGGTCGTATGCGTTTGAGCGTTTCCAACGGGTCGGCTGATCTGAGTCGCCGCGCTTTCCAGCGCTTCGCAGCTGTCCTGGTGACGGCGGCTGTCGTCGGTGTGGCCGGCGCGTTCACGCCGCTGGCCAGCCACGCGCAGACGCGCGAACTGCCGGACTTCGCGGACCTGGTCGAGCGTGTGGGGCCGGCGGTGGTCAACATCCGGACCACGGAGAAGGCGCCTGAAGGTCTGCGCTCGCCGTTCAGGCGTCGCTCGCCCACCTTGCAGGGCAGCGACGAAGTGCCGCGTGGCGAAGGCTCGGGTTTCATCCTCAGTGCCGATGGCTATGTGATGACCAATGCGCACGTGGTCGAGGGAGCGACCGAGGTCTACGTCACGCTCACCGATAAGCGCGAGTTCAAGGCCAAGATCATCGGCGCCGACGAGCGCACCGATGTGGCGCTGGTCAAGATCGAAGGCTCGGGCCTGCCGCTTTTGCGCATCGGCGATGTGAATCGCTTGCGCGTCGGCGAGTGGGTAGTGGCCATCGGTTCGCCGTTCGGTCTTGAGAACACCGTGACGGCCGGTATCGTCAGCGCCAAGCAGCGCGAAACCGGCCTCGACATCCCATTCATCCAGACCGACGTGGCCGTGAACCCAGGCAACTCGGGCGGGCCGCTGATCAACATCCGCGGCGAGGTGGTGGGCATCAACTCGCAGATCCTGAGCCCCGTCGGCAGCTTCGTCGGCATCTCATTTGCGATCCCCATCGACGAAGCCATGCGCATCGCCGACCAGCTCAAGGCGTCCGGCCGCGTGGTGCGTGGCTACCTGGGCATCCAGCCCACCGACGTGCCGCGCGAGTTGGCTGAGGAGTACGGGCTGAACAAGGGCAAGGCCAAGGGCGCATTCGTGCGACAGGTCGTGCCGGGTGCGCCTGCGGACAAGGTAGGTATCCAGCCGGGTGACGTGGTGCTGTCCGTCAATGGCAAGGCCGTCGATGGTGCCGTGGATCTGCGCCGCACGCTCGGTGCCTTGAAGCCGGGTTCGACGGTGACTCTGCAGATCAGCCGCCGCGGCAAGCTGATGGAGTTCAAGCCCAGCCTCGGAGAGCTCAATCCTCAAAGCGCATCCAATGAGCGATCGGAAAGCGGTGACACCCGCACCTCGTCTGCCGCCAAGGTCTGGGGCCTCACGGTGGCCAATCTCACCGATGCCGAGCGGCAGGCGGCGCGTGGCGTGTCGGGTGTGCGTGTGACGGCCGTTGCAGCCGGGGCCGAAGCGGTGGGACTGCGCGTCGGTGACGTGATTCTGGCCGTGGGCACGACGGATATCGCCGACGTCAAGCAGTTCGATGCCTTGGTCGCCAAGCTCGACAAGGCGCGCGCGCTACCGGTGACGGTGCTGCGTGGCGAGTGGGCGCAGTTCCTGCGGATTCCGGTCGTGAAGTGAATCGCCGGGCAGGGTTCAAGGAAAGCCGAGCGCGGTTTGGGGCCTTCTCAACAGAAAAAAATACCTGCCGCATCCGCCCACAGTTAAGTGAGTGTGCGCACACATAAATGAACGCAGATTCTCTCTTCGGTCACATACAATGACAGCCAGACGCGGCTCTTTATCTTCACCGCTGGCAACGAGTCCCAGCCCCTTCAACTATCCCCAAGCTACCCACAACCAATTGTGGATAAATTGTTGATAGATTTTGATGTTGGCGACTCGCAACGGCGCGAAATCAAGCAATGGCGCGGTTTTCAGCAGAGGCCTTTTGGCTACAATGAAAGCCCAACAAGCAGTTGCCATACGTTTTGTTGGAAGGCGCGTCAAAAGTTCGACGTGCCTTTTTTTTAGCCTCTTTTCAGTCTCCGCGCGGCGCACCGCGCTCCTTTCCGTCTCGCGATTGAGAGCTTTCACTGCAACGGTTGAGCCGTTGCCTCTTCAGCGAAGAGCCTCTCGACGAGCACACTGCAGTTCGCATGGATCACATCCGCAATTTCTCCATCATTGCCCACATTGACCACGGCAAGTCGACGCTGGCTGACCGTCTGATCCAGCGCTGCGGCGGCCTGAGCGATCGGGAGATGGAGGCGCAGGTGCTCGACTCGATGGACATCGAGCGCGAACGAGGCATCACCATCAAGGCCCAGACCGCGGCGCTGAACTACACCGCACGCAATGGCCAGGTCTACCAGCTCAACCTGATCGACACCCCGGGGCACGTCGACTTCTCTTATGAAGTGAGCCGCTCCTTGTCGGCCTGCGAAGGGGCGCTTCTGGTGGTCGATGCCAGCCAAGGCGTCGAAGCCCAGACCGTGGCCAACTGCTACACCGCCCTCGACCTCGGGGTGGAAGTGGTGCCAGTGCTCAACAAAATGGACCTGCCCCAGGCAGACCCGGCGCGTGCCAAGGAAGAGATCGAAGACGTGATCGGTATCGACGCCGAGCACGCCATCCCCTGCAGCGCCAAGACCGGCGAAGGCATCGACGACATTCTGGAGGCCGTGATCGCCCGCATGCCGCCGCCCAAGGGCAAGGCGGACGCGCCCCTTCGCGCCATGATCATCGACTCATGGTTCGACAACTATGTCGGCGTCGTGATGCTGGTGCGGGTGGTCGATGGCGAGCTCAAGAAGGGTGAGCGTTTCAAAATGATGGCCAGCGGTGCTGCCTACGCGGCCGAACAGCTGGGGGTCTTCACACCCAAGTCGCTGTCGCGCGAAGTCCTCAAGGCCGGCGAAGTGGGTTTCGTCATCGCAGGCATCAAGGAACTGCAGGCCGCCAAGGTGGGCGACACCTTGACGCTGGAGAAGAAGCTGCCGAACAACCTGGGCCCGGCCGATGAGGCCTTGCCCGGCTTCAAGGAGATCCAGCCACAGGTGTTTGCCGGTCTCTACCCGACCGAGGCCAGCGAATACGACCAACTGCGCGACGCGCTCGAGAAGCTCAAGCTCAACGACTCGTCGTTGCGCTATGAGCCCGAGGTGTCGCAGGCGCTGGGTTTCGGCTTTCGCTGCGGCTTTCTGGGGCTGCTGCACATGGAGATCGTGCAGGAGCGCTTGGAGCGTGAGTTCGACCAAGACCTGATCACCACCGCCCCGTCGGTCGTCTACGAGGTCGAACTCAACAGCGGCGAGGTGCTGAAAGTCGAAAACCCCTCCAAGATGCCCGACCTGGGCCGCATCAAGGAGATCCGCGAGCCCATCGTCACGGTGCACCTCTACATGCCGCAGGACTATGTGGGCCCGGTGATGACGCTGGCCAACCAGAAGCGCGGCACCCAGATCAACATGGCCTACCACGGCCGCCAGGTCATGCTCACCTACGACATGCCGCTGGCGGAGATCGTGCTGGACTTCTTCGACAAGCTCAAGAGCGTGTCGCGCGGCTATGCCTCCATGGACTACGAGTTCAAGGAGAACCGCGCCTCCGACGTGGTGAAGGTCGACATCCTGCTCAACGGCGACCGGGTCGACGCGCTGTCGATCATCGTTCACCGGGCTCAAAGCCAGTACCGTGCGCGCGCCGTGGTGGCCAAGATGCGCGAGCTGATTTCGCGCCAGCAGTACGACGTGGCGGTGCAGGGTGCGATCGGGGCCAACATCATTGCGCGTGAGACAATCAAGGCCCTTCGCAAGAACGTGATCGCCAAGTGCTATGGCGGTGACATCACACGCAAGCGCAAGCTGCTCGAAAAACAAAAGGCTGGCAAGAAACGCATGAAGCAAATCGGCTCCGTCGAGGTGCCTCAGGAGGCGTTCCTGGCCATCCTCCAAGTGGACGATTGATGGGTTCTCTGACCGGTTTGCTGTATG
>NZ_DASSRA010000424.1:0-5634 GCF_035702065.1 Rhizobacter sp. | reverse complement strand
CTTCGCGCATGTGCTCGTCGCACAGGTAGGCCATGTTGGTGTCGTCCATCTGCACATAGGTGCAGCCGGCTTCGGCCAGCGAGCGCAGTTCGTCGCCGTAGGCGTTGGCCACGTCCTGGTAGAAGCTGGGTTCGAGCTCGGGGTAGTGCTGCTTGCTGATGCCCGCGCGACCGCCGCGGAAGTGCAGCATCGTCGGCGAGGGGATGGTCACCTTGGCCGTGCTGCCCGGTGCCAGCTGGCTCTTCAGGTACTGGAAGTCGGCCAGCTGGATGTCCTTCACGTGGCGCACCTTGTCGATCACCTTCATCACCGGCGGCGCCAGCTCTTCGGTGCCGTCGGGTCGAATGATGGTGACCGGAATGTCGGTCTTCACGCCACCCAGCTGCTCCAGGAAGTCGATGTGGAAGTAGGTGCGGCGGAACTCACCGTCGGTGATGCTCTTCAGGCCCACGTCTTCCTGGAACTTGACGATCTCGGTGATGCACTCGTCTTCCACCTTGCGCAACTCGGCGGCCGAGAGCTCGCCCTTGGCTTTCTTCTCGCGGGCTTCCAGCAGGCGCTTGGGGCGCAGGAAGCTGCCCACATGATCGGCGCGGAAGGGGGGCGCGGTGCGCGTGCTCATTGCATGTCTCCAGGATGAGGGAAAGCGTCGATATTAGTAAGCCGGGTGTGCGATGAATACAGCGTTTGCCTGAAATCGAGGGCAAACCCTTGTTTTTGGGGATCTGGATGGGCGAATAGACTTTGTATGTATACAACGCGTATTCAGAAAGCCACCGCCATGAAGTCCGCTGTTTCGACCTTCCCGCTCAACGCCTGGTACGCCGCCGCCTACGACATCGAGGTCAAGGCCGCCCTGCTCAGCCGCACCATCTGTGGCCAGAAGCTCGTCATGTTCCGCCGCAAGGACGGCACCGTGGCCGTGCTCGAGGACGCCTGCTGGCACCGCCTGCTGCCGCTCAGCAAGGGCACGCTGCACGACGACGAGATCACCTGCGGCTACCACGGCCTGGTGTTCAACGGCGACGGCCGCTGCACCCACATGCCCTCGCAGGAGACCATCAACCCCTCGGCCTGCGTGCGGTCCTTCCCGGTGGCGCAGAAGCACCGCTTCATCTGGGTCTGGCCCGGCGACCCGGCGCTGGCCGATGAATCCAAGATCCCCGACCTGCACTGGAACGACGACCCGGCCTGGGCCGGCGACGGCAAGCTGATCCGCGTGAAGTGCGACTACCGCCTGGTGCTCGACAACCTGATGGACCTGACGCACGAGACCTTCGTGCACGGCTCGTCCATCGGCCAGCGCGCCGTGGCCGAGGCGCCCTTCGTCGCCACTCACAGCGACAAGTACGCCACCGTCACCCGCTGGATGGAAGGCATCGATGCGCCGCCCTTCTGGGCCGCGCAGCTCAAGCACGCCACCGGCTACGAAGGCCAGGTCGACCGCTGGCAGATCATCCGCTTCGAGGCGCCGTGCACCATCGCCATCGACGTGGGCGTGGCACCCACCGGCACCGGGGCGCCGCAAGGGGATCGCTCGAAGGGTGTGAACGGCTTCGTGCTCAACACCATCACGCCCGAGACCGAGACCACCTGCCACTACTTCTGGGCCTTCGCGCGCAACTACTGCCTGAACGAGCAGCGCCTCACGCACGAGCTGCGCGAAGGCGTGGCCGGCATCTTCCGCGAGGACGAGTTGATCTTGGAGGCGCAGCAGCAGGCCATCGACGAGCACCCGGGCTACACCTTCTACAACCTCAACATCGACGCCGGCTCGATGTGGGCGCGCAGGCTGATCGACAAGATGGTGCAGAAGGAGGCGCCGCCGCCGGGTGCACCCAAAGTGATCCCGCTACGGAGTGCAGCATGACCTGCCCGCCGCGTCATCCCGGCGAACGCCGGGATCCACTCCCGGAAATGGGCAGGCGGTGCGCGCAGTGGATCCCGGCCTTCGCCGGGATGACGGGAAGGGTGGCGCGATGAGCGCGAGGCCCGAAGCCGCGGACGACGCCGGCACCTCGCAGACCGTGCGCACGCAGCTCAAGCTGCGCGAGCTCATCGTCAACGGCGAGCTGAAGGCCGGCAGCCGCATCGCCGAGCTCGCGCTGGTCGAGATGCTGGGCGCTTCGCGCACCCCCATCCGCATGGCGCTGGTGCGCCTGCAGGAAGAAGGCCTGCTCGAGGCCCTGCCGAACGGTGGCTTCGCGGTGAAGGACTTCTCCGAAGCCGACATCCACGACGCCATCGAGGTGCGCGGTACGCTCGAAGGCCTGGCCGCGCGCCTGGCGGCTGAGCGCGGGGTGACCTCGGTGCTGCTGGCCGAGGCGCGCGACTGCATTGCCTGCATCGACGACCTGCTCGCGAAGCCGGAGCTGACGGAGGACTCGTTCAACGGCTACGTGGAGCAGAACGGCCGCTTCCACGACCTGCTGTCCGAGATGGCGGGCAGCGAGCTCGTCGCGCGCCAGCTCGAACGCGCCAAGACACTGCCCTTCGCCTCGCCCAACGGCTTCGTGATGGCGCGCTCCACCGGCCCCGATGCACGCGACATCCTGGTGGTGGCGCAAGCCCAGCACAAGGCCGTGATCGAGGCCATCGTGCAGCGCGAAGGCGCGCGCGCCGAAGCCCTGATGCGCGAGCACGCGCGCATCGCCCACCAGAACCTGCGGCAGGCGCTGCAAAGCCACCAGAGCCTGCAGAAGCTGCCCGGCGCGAGCCTGATCCGCCGCCGCGCCACCCGATAGGAAAGCCCGAACCATGAAGAACAGCCAGGCCTGGCACCCCGCCCACATCCGCGCCCACCGCGACCTGAGCCCGACCGTGCGCGAGTTCGAGATCCGCCCCGAAGGCGGCGTGAAGCCGTGGACGGTGGGCAGCCACCTCAAGGTGCAGGTGATGGACGGTGACACCCGCTCCTACTCGCTGGTCGGCCTCCCCGACAAGGAGGTCTACCGCATCGCCGTCAAGCGCGCCGAGCCCGGCCGCGGTGGCTCGCGATTCATGTGGGGGCTGGAAGCCGGCGCCGAGCTGATGATCGGCGAGCCCAACAACCACTTCGAACTCGCTTTCAACGCACCGCAGTTCCTGCTGGTGGCTGGCGGCATCGGCATCACGCCGCTGGTGGGCATGGCGCAGATGCTGGCCGCGCGCGGCGCCGACCTGCGCATGCGCTATGCCGCGCGCTCGGCCGCCGAGCTGGTGCTGGCCGACGTGCTGCAGCAGGCACTGGGCGATCGCCTGCAGACCTTCTGCAGCGATGCCGGCCAGCGCCTCGACCTCGATGCCGAGATCGCCGGTCTCGCCCCGCGCGGGCAGATGCTGGTGTGTGGCCCCATCGGCCTGCTCGACGCGGCCCGCGAGGCCTGGGCCCGTGCCGGCCGCGCGGCGGCCGACCTGCGCTTCGAGACCTTCGGCAACTCCGGCCACCACGCCGTGCAGCCCTTCTGGGTGGAGCTGCCGCGCCACAAGATGCGCATCGAGGTGCCGGCCGATCGCAGCCTGCTGGACGTGCTGACCGAAGCAGGCGTCGAGACGCTGTCCGACTGCTGCCGTGGCGAATGCGGCCTGTGCGCGATGGACGTCATCGCCGTGCAGGGCGACATCGACCACCGCGACGTGTTCTTCAGCGAGCACGAGCACCGTGCCAACCAGCGCCTGTGCGCCTGTGTCTCGCGGGTCAGCGGCGGTGGCGTGGTGCTCGACACGGCCTATCGCGCCGACTAGATCGAATCTAAGGGTTCACACCATCTGTCATGCCAGCCCGGCATAGCTGCTAGTCGTACTCCCCAGTTGCCGAATACCGTGCGCTTGCCGCACAGTCGCTGCCATTCCCCGCCTCACCTTGGAGACTCCGCCATGCAAAAACGCCATGTCCTGAAGGGACTGTCCGTCGCCGCGCTCGCGCTGGCCCTGCCGCACAGCTTTGCCCAGACGGCCCCGTTCAAGATCGGCTTCATCCTGCCCATGACCGGGCAGTCGGCGTCCACCGGCCGCCAGATCGAGGCAGCGGCCAAGCTGTACATGGCGCAGAACGGCAGCACGGTCGCCGGCCGCAAGATCGAGCTCATCATCAAGGACGACGCCGGCGTGGCCGACTCCACCCGCCGCATCGCGCAGGAACTGGTGGTCAACGACAAGGTCGACGTGCTGGCCGGCTTCGGCCTCACCCCGCTGGCCATGGCCACCGCGCCCATCGCCACGCAGAGCAAGACGCCCATGGTCGTGACGGCGGCCGCCACCTCGGCCATCACCAACGCCTCGCCCTACATCGTGCGCACCAGCTTCACGCTGCCGCAGGCCGCGGTGAGCATGGGCGAGTGGGCCGGCAAGAACAAGATCAAGAAGGTCGTGACCCTGGTGGCCGACTACGCGCCCGGCATCGACGCCGAGAAGTTCTTCAAGAGCCAGTTCCAGCTGAACGGCGGCGAAGTGGTGGCCGAGATCCGCTCGCCGCTGAAGAGCCCCGACTTCGCGCCCTTCCTGCAGAAGGTGCGTGATGCCAACCCCGACGCGGTGTTCGTGTTCCTGCCCTCGGGCCAGGGCGCGGCCTTCATGAAGCAGTTCGCCGAGCGCGGCCTCGACAAGTCGGGCATCAAGCTCATCGGCACCGGCGACATCACCGACGACGACCAGTTGAACGACATGGGCGACGTGGCGCTGGGCGTGGTGACCGCGCAGCACTACTCGGCCTCGCACAACTCGCCGATGAACAAGAAGTTCGTGCAGTCCTTCGAGGCGGCCAACAAGTTCCGCCCCAACTTCATGGCCGTGGCCGGCTACGACGGCATGCGCGTGATCTACAAGGCGCTCGAATCCACCAAGGGCAAGGGCGGCGGCGACGACCTGCTGGCCAACATGAAGGGCCAGCTCTTCGAGAGCCCGCGCGGCCAGGTGATGATCGACGCCCAGACGCGCGACGTGGTGCAAGACATCTACATCCGCAAGGTCGAGCGCGTGGGCGGCCAGCTGTGGAACCAGGAGTTCGATGTTCAGAAGGCTGTGAAGGATCCCGGCAAGGCCAAGTAATCCCGGCCAGGCTGATCGCCCGTCCAAGGCCGCCCGTTCGCGTGCCACCCACCGTTCGGGCTGAGGTATCGAAGCCCTGCTCCGTGCACGCGTCGCACGGGCCTTCGATACCTCAGGCTGAGCGGGTGGTCGCGGATGGCGCATTGAGCATTCAGACCATTTCATGCTGACCCTCCTCTTCGACGGCATCGCCTACGGCATGCTGCTGTTCGTCCTGTCCGTGGGCCTCGCGGTCACCATGGGCCTGATGAACTTCATCAACCTGGCGCACGGTGCCTTCGCCATGGCCGGTGGCTACACCACGGTGCTGCTGATGAACAAGCTGGGCGTGCCCTTCCTGGCCACGCTGCCGCTGGCCTTCATCTTCACCGCGCTGCTGGGCGCCGCCTTCGAGCGCACGCTGTACCGGCCCATGTACAACCGGCCGCACCTGGACCAAGTGCTGTTCTCCATCGGCCTGGTGTTCATGGCCGTGGCGGGTGTCGACTACATCATCGGCTCGCAGCAGCAGATGATCTCGGTGCCCACGTGGCTGCAGGGCCGCTTCGACCTGGCCGATGTGGGCATCGGCAAGTACCGCCTGTTCATCATCATCGTGTGCGGCCTGCT
>NZ_DASSRA010000423.1:0-6545 GCF_035702065.1 Rhizobacter sp. | reverse complement strand
TCTATGCCAACGCCGCGCTGCAATGGGTGGGCGAGCACGAGACGCTGCTGCCGCGCCTGTTCAATGCGCTCGCGCCCGGCGGCGTGCTGGCGATCCAGATGCCCGACAACCGCGACGAGCCCACCCACCGCGCCATGCGCGAGGTGGCCGCACTCGCGCCGTGGGCCGGCTTCATCGGCGAGGCTGCGTCGGTGCGCACCAAGATCCTGCCGCTGCAGGCCTACTACGACCTGCTGTCGCCGCAGGCAGCCGAGGTCGACGTCTGGCGCACCGCATACCAGCACCCGATGGAGTCACCCGCCAAGATCGTCGAATGGGTGCGCAGCACTGGCCTCAAGCCCTTCATCGACCCGCTGGCCGAGGGCGAGCGCAAGAGTTACCTCGCCGAGTACGAGCGCCACATCGCCGCCGCCTACCCGCCGCGTGCAGACGGCCGCCTGCTGCTGGCCTTCCCGCGCATGTTCATCGTGGCACGCCGCAAGCCATGAGCCACGCCGTGCACCCCCGCCAGGCCCTGTTCGACAGCACGACCGCCGCGCCATCGCTGCCGGTGTGCGACCACTACTGCGGCGTCGAGGCCCGCATGCTCAAGAGCCTGCAGCTGCAGGCCGAGCTGGGCCCGGTGTTCGACATCACCCTCGATTGCGAAGACGGCGCGCCCGTGGGCGGCGAGGCCGAACATGCGCACCTGGTGGCTGAACTCGCCACCTCGTCGCGCAACGTGTTCGGGCGCGTGGGCGCCCGAGTGCACCCCTTCGACCACCCCTCGTTCGACGCCGACGTGCAGACGCTCGTCAAGCGCGCCGGTTCGCGCCTGGCCTACCTCATGGTGCCCAAGGTCGAGGGCTACGAGCAGGCCCGTGAAGCGGTCGAGGCGATCGACCGCGCACTGTGCGAACACGGCAAGGCGCGCACGCTCCCCATTCACGTGCTGATCGAAACCCACGGCGCGCTGCGCGAGGTCGATCGCATTGCCGCACACCCGCGCATCGAGTCGCTGTCGTTCGGTCTGATGGACTTTGTCTCCGCGCACCGCGGCGCCATTCCACAAGCGGGCATGAGCGCCAGCGGCCAGTTCGAGCACCCGCTGGTCGTGCGCGCCAAGCTCGAGATCGCCGCCGCCTGCCATGCGCACCTGAAGACGCCCTCGCACTGCGTGGTCACCGAGTTCCGCAAGCTCGATCTGCTACGCGATGCCGCGAAAAAGGCATCGCGCCAGCTCGGCTACCTGCGCATGTGGAGCATCCACCCCGACCAGATCCTGCCCATCGTCGAAGCCTTCGCGCCCACCGTGGCCGAGACCGACCAGGCGATCGAGATCCTGCTGGCCGCGCAAGCCGCCGAGTGGGCGCCGATCAGCCACCGCGACACCTTGCACGACCGCGCCAGCTACCGCTACTTCTGGCACGTGCTGGAGCGCGCCCAGCGCACCGGGCAGCCCTTGCCGGCGGCCGTCCGTGAAGCCTTCTTCTGCGAAGAAGCCGGAGGCGCCGCGTGAACTCTTGCACAGCACGGTTTTTCGACTTGGCGAGCAAATGTTTCTTGCGCCTGCGGCCCGATGGAACAGGCCCTAGCACGCTCCGCCTGTCGCGTGAGGTCGAGATCCGTGGCATCTGCGTGACTTCGCGCACGCACCGCTTTCGCACGTGGGCCTTCCATGGCGCGCCAAAGGTCGGCGCCACCACCGCGGCCGCTCTGCTCTTTTCACAAGAGTTGTGCAGTTTGTTGCAATCAGGGAATGGGCACTCGAAAGCCCAAGTGGGTGGCCTATCACAATCCGTGCGTGTTTCAACCCCACGGAGTGATTCCATGATTCGTACCGCCGTTTTCGCAGCCGTCATGGCTTTCGCTGGTGCCTCCGCACTGGCCCAGACCGCAGCACCGGCCCCTGCCGCCAAGCCCGCCGCCGCCAAGCCGGCCGCCGCAACCAAGAAGGCGGCCCCCGCCCCGGCCGACAAGCCGCTGCCTCCCGCTGACCAGGCCCAGCTCGACGCTGCCGAGCGCGCCTACTTCGGCAAGTACGAGTGCGACTTCAACCAAAGCATCGACGTCGGCCTGAACCCCAAGTACCCCGGCTACGTGGATGTCGTCTTCAAGGGCAAGACCTACACCACCAAGCCCATTCTTTCGTCCACCGGCGCGCTGCGGCTGGAAGACGTGAAGGGTGTCGGCCTGCTGCTGCAGATCGCCAACAAATCCATGCTGATGGACACCCGCCAGGGCGTCCGTCTGGTCGACGCTTGTACTCACGAGAAGCAGCGCGCCTTCATGGCCGCCCAGCCCAAGTAAGAGCTTCTTCTCCGAGTACCAAGCGAAACGAATCACTCATGTTCCAGCGACCAGCCCTTCCCCGACCTTCACCCGCTTTGCGGGTGGGGCCTGGGCTGGCTCGCAGGATTCTTGCTTCATTTCCCCTTCGCTTCGCATCACTCGGAGAACTCCATGCTTCAAGCCTATCGCCAACACGTTGCTGACCGAGCCGCCCTCGGCATCCCCCCGCTGCCCCTGACGGCCCAGCAGACCGCCGAGCTGATCGAGCTGCTGAAGGCCCCGCCCGCCGGCGAAGGCGAATTCCTGCTGGACCTGCTGACCCACCGCGTGCCCCCGGGCGTGGACGACGCGGCCAAGGTCAAGGCCTCCTTCCTCTCTGCCGTCGCCCACGGCGACGTGACGGTCGGCCTCATTTCCAAGGCCAAGGCCACCGAGCTGCTCGGCACCATGGTCGGCGGCTACAACGTGCAGCCGCTGGTCGACCTGCTGGACCACGCCGACGTCGCCGCCGTGGCTGCCACCGCGCTGAAGAAGACGTTGCTGATGTTCGACTTCTTCAACGACGTGGCCGCCAAGGCCAAGGCCGGCAATGCCAAGGCCCGCGAAGTCATCCAGTCGTGGGCCGATGCCGAGTGGTTCACCTCGCGCCCTGAAGTCGCGAAGAAGATCACCGTCACCGTCTTCAAGGTGCCCGGCGAAACCAACACCGACGACCTGTCGCCCGCGCCCGATGCCTGGAGCCGCCCGGACATCCCGCTGCACTACCTCGCCATGCTGAAGAACACGCGGCCCGACGCCGCCTTCAAGCCCGAGGAAGACGGCAAGCGCGGCCCGATGCAGTTCATCGAAGACCTGAAGAAGAAGGGCCACCTGGTCGCCTACGTGGGCGACGTGGTCGGCACCGGCTCCTCGCGCAAGTCGGCCACCAACTCGGTGATCTGGGCCACCGGCGAAGACATCCCCTTCGTGCCGAACAAGCGCTTCGGCGGCGTCACGCTGGGCGGCAAGATCGCCCCGATCTTCTTCAACACGCAAGAAGACTCCGGCGCGCTACCAATCGAGGTCGACGTGTCCAAGCTCGAGATGGGCGACGTGATCGACGTCTATCCGTATGAAGGCAAGCTCGAGAAGAACGGCCAGAAGATCGAGAGCTTCGCGCTCAAGAGCGACGTGCTCCTCGACGAAGTGCGCGCCGGCGGCCGCATCAACCTGATCATCGGACGCTCGCTCACCGGCAAGGCCCGCGAGTTCCTGGGCCTGGCCGCTTCCACCGCCTTCCGCCTGCCGCAGGCCCCGGTCGTCAGCACCAAGGGCTTCACGCTGGCGCAGAAGATGGTCGGCCGTGCCTGCGGCCTGCCCGAGGGCCAAGGCGTGCGCCCGGGCACCTACTGCGAGCCCAAGATGACCACCGTGGGCTCGCAAGACACCACCGGCCCGATGACCCGCGACGAGCTGAAGGACCTGGCCTGCCTGGGCTTCAGCGCCGACATGGTGATGCAGTCGTTCTGCCACACCGCCGCCTACCCGAAGCCGGTGGACGTGAAGATGCACCGCGAGTTGCCCGCCTTCATCAGCAACCGCGGTGGCGTGGCTCTGCGCCCGGGCGACGGCGTGATCCACAGCTGGCTCAACCGCCTGCTGCTGCCCGACACCGTGGGCACCGGCGGCGACTCTCACACCCGCTTCCCGATCGGCATCTCCTTCCCCGCCGGCTCGGGCCTGGTTGCCTTTGCGGCCGCGACCGGCGTGATGCCGCTCGACATGCCCGAATCGGTGCTGGTGCGCTTCAAGGGCCAGCTTCAGCCGGGCGTCACCCTGCGTGACCTGGTGCATGCCATCCCGCTCTACGCCATCAAGCAAGGCCTGCTGACCGTCGCCAAGGCCGGCAAGAAGAACATCTTCTCGGGCCGCGTCCTCGAGATCGAAGGCCTGCCCGACCTGAAGGTGGAACAAGCGTTCGAACTCTCCGACGCCTCGGCCGAGCGCTCGGCTGCCGGCTGCACGATCAAGCTCAACAAGGAGCCGGTTGCCGAGTACCTGAAGTCGAACGTCGTTCTGATGAAGAACATGATCGCCAACGGCTACGCCGACGCCCGCACCCTGCAGCGCCGCATCGAGAAGGTCGAGGCCTGGCTGGCCAACCCGCAGCTGCTCGAAGCCGACAAGGACGCCGAGTACGCCGCCGTCATCGAGATCGACCTGGCCGACATCAAGGAGCCGATCGTCTGCTGCCCGAACGACCCGGACGACGCCAAGTTCCTGTCCGACGTGCAAGGCACCAAGATCGACGAAGCCTTCATCGGCTCGTGCATGACCAACATCGGCCACTTCCGCGCCGCGGCCAAGCTGCTGGGCGGCCAGCGCGACATCCCGGTCAAGCTGTGGGTCGCCCCGCCGACCAAGATGGACCAGGACGAGCTGATCAAGGAAGGCCACTACGCCGCCTTCGGCACCGCCGGTGCGCGCACCGAGATGCCGGGCTGCTCGCTGTGCATGGGCAACCAGGCGCAGGTGCGCGAAGGTGCGACGGTGATCTCCACCTCCACCCGCAACTTCCCCAACCGCCTGGGCAAGAACACCAACGTGTTCCTCGGCTCGGCCGAGCTGGCCGCCATCGCCTCGCGCCTGGGCCGCCTGCCCTCGCCTGCGGAGTACCTGAAGGAGATGGGCATCATCGACGCCGACAAGGCGAGCGTGTACCGCTACATGAACTTCGACCAGATCGACGAGTACGTCGAGACGGCGAAGACCGTGGCGGCCTGATCGTCCAGCGCTGAAAGCAAAAAGCCCGCGGCTCCCACCGCGGGCTTTTTCTTTGGCGCCGCTGTTTGTGCCGCGGAAGCTCAGTCGATCGCCAGCGTGTACGCCCCAGACGACGAGCCGTTGCTGCCACTCACGAAGCGCACGCGCACGTAGTAAGTCGCCGTCGCACTGCCGTTGTTCTTGACGGATGTGCTGTCCACCTGCCCCGTGCCCAGCGTGCTGCTCGCCACCTGCGTGCCCGAGGCGTTGTAGATGTACAGGTCGTAGTTCGCGCCGCTCGGCGGCGTGAGCCGGGCACCCAGCGTGCTGCCGGCGGCGATGCTGACGCGGTAGTAGTCGGTGTCGAAGATGCTGGAGATCGCGCCCTTGACCGTACTGCCCTCGCTCACCGGCTGCGCGGTCGAGAGACTGTTGTTGGACTCCACTTCCGTCACCGTGGTGGGCGGCGGCGGCGGAGGCGGCGGATTCGTGGTGCCGCCTCCTGCGGCGACGACTGCTGCATAGGCGTTGACGATGCCGGCCCCGCACTGCGAGCAGGTTGACGGGAAGGCACGTGCCGAGCTCTTGAGCAGCGAGGCCACCTGGTCCGGCGTGAGCGACGGGTTGCGCGACAGCATCAGGGCCACCACGCCCGCCACGTGCGGCGATGCCATTGAGGTGCCCTGGTAGTAGGCATAGCTGTCGTTGCCCGGCGTGGTGCTTCCGCTGTTGAGCGTGGAAAGGATGCCGTTGGCCGAGCCGCCCGAGGTGTCGCCCCCCGGCGCCGCCACAGCCACCACCGAGCCGTAGTTGGAGTACGACGCCCGCCCGCCACTGCGGTTGGTGGCGGCCACGGCAATCACGCCCGAGCAGCCCGCCGGCGAGAAGCCCGATGCATTGGCATTGCTGTTGCCCGCCGCCACCACCACCACCGTGCCACGGCTGCGCGCCGAGTTGATGGCGTTCTGCGAGGTGCTGTCGCACGAACCGCTTCCGCCCAGCGACATGTTGATCACGCGCGCCGGGTTGGGGTTGGCGGGCGCGCCCGAAACGCTGCCGCCCGAGGCCCACACGATGGCGTCGGCGATGTCGGAGGTGTAGCCGCCGCAGGCGCCGAGCACGCGCACCGGCTGCACCTTGGCGCCGTAGGCCACGCCCGCCACGCCGCTGCCGTTGTTGGTGACGGCGGCGATGGTGCCGGCCACGTGCGTGCCGTGCCAGCTGCTGTTGTGCGACGAACTGAAGAGACCGCACTGCCCGTAGGTGGCGTAGTCGCCGGGGTCTCTGGCGTCGCTGTCGCGCGCACTGCTGTCGTTGCCGTTGGTCGTGTCGTTGATGAAGTCGTAGCCGCCGACGATGTTGGCCGCCAGGTCGGCGTGCGGGCGGTAGCCGGTGTCGATGACGGCCACCACCACGCCCGAGCCGGTGGACAGATCCCAGGCCGGGGGCAGGTTCAAGCCGCCAGTGGCCTCGTAGTAGTGCCATTGCTGCCCGTACTGGGTGTCGTTCGGCGTGGCCAGCGCATGCAGGAT
>NZ_DASSRA010000422.1:0-7766 GCF_035702065.1 Rhizobacter sp. | reverse complement strand
GTGGAAGTAGGAAGAAACACACTACGCGAAGCGGGCAAAACCAAACAACGGAGCAAGGCCTGGATACCTCCGCCCGAGCGGCCCATGACCATGCCCGCACCGCCCCCTACACTGCCCTCCCATGAAGACATGGATGGTCGGCGGCGCAGTCCGCGACGCCCTGCTGGGCCTCCCCGTGAACGACCACGACTGGGTCGTCGTCGGCGCCACGCCACAGCAGATGGAAGACGCCGGCTACCTCCCCGTCGGCAAGGACTTCCCCGTCTTCCTCCACCCGAAGACGAAAGAGGAATACGCCCTCGCCCGCACCGAGCGCAAGACCGCCCCCGGCTACAAGGGCTTCACCATCCACGCCGACCCCGGCGTCACGCTGGAAGAAGACCTGCAGCGCCGCGACCTCACCATCAACGCCATCGCCCAGGCCGATGACGGCACCCTGGTCGACCCCTACGGCGGCCAGCGCGACCTGCGCGACAAGCTGCTGCGCCACGTGTCCCCCGCCTTCACCGAAGACCCGGTTCGCATCCTGCGCGTGGCCCGCTTCGCCGCACGCTTCAGCGATTTCCGCGTCGCCCCCGAGACCAACACCCTGATGCAGCGGATGGTGGCGCAAGGCGAGGCCGACGCCCTGGTGCCCGAGCGCGTGTGGCAGGAGCTCTCGCGCGGCCTGATGGAGCACACGCCCTCGCGCATGTTCGACGTGCTGCGCAGCTGCGGCGCACTGGCGCGCCTGCTGCCCGAAGTCGACCGCCTGTGGGGCGTGCCGCAGCCGGCCGCTCACCACCCCGAGGTCGACACCGGCGTGCACCTGATGCTGGTGCTCGACATGGCCGCGCGGCTGAACACGCCGCTGACCGTGCGCTTCGCCTGCCTGGGCCACGACCTGGGCAAGGGCACCACGCGCCCCGAAGACCTGCCGCGCCACATCGCCCACGAAGCGCGCAGCGTGAAGCTGGTGCAGGCGATGAGCGAGCGCCTGCGTGTGCCCACCGACTGCCGCGAGCTGGCCGAAACCGTGGCACGCGAACACGGCAACGTGCACCGCAGCGAGACACTCGACGCCGCCGCCGTGATGCGCCTGCTGGAGCGTTGCGACGCATGGCGCCGCCCGCAACGCTTTGCCGAGATGCTGCTCGCCTGCGAGTGCGACGCACGCGGCCGCACCGGCTTCGAAGACCGGCCCTACCCGCAGCGCGAGCGCCTGCAGCGTGCGCTCGATGCGGCGCTGGCGGTCGACAGCGCGGCGGTGTCGGCCGAGGCGCTGTCGAAAGGCTGGAAGGGCGCCGCCATCGGCGACGCGATTCGCCATGCGCGCCAGGCGGCGGTGGCGGCCAGCCTCGGCGGCTGAGCCTCCCGCTCAGCCACGAGCGCCCAGGGCCCAGGCCTTGCGGATCAACGCTTCAGCGTCGCTGCCGTAGCGGAACGCGAGGAGATGGTCCTCCACGCCATAGCCCGGCTGGTTGCGCTGGATCCCTGCGGCGACCTGCTCCGCTTCATCATGGCGACCGGCCATCCGCAGGCAGTACAGCGCGATGCCCTGGATGTGCAGGTGCGCATTGGGCCGTGCCGCGGCCTTGAGCGCCCAGTCGGCGGCCTCGTCGTGGCGGCCCAGGCGCATCAGCGCCATCGCGCGCGCCGCCATCATCGCGAAGATCATGGGATCGAAGGGGCTCAGCGCACGCGAGTGGTCCGATTCGAGCACCGCCGCGTTCGGGTCGCCCGACTGCGCGTGCACGAAGGCCAGCGTGTAGTGGCCGTGCGCGAAGTTGGGGCTCAGGTCGACGCTGGTGTCGAGTTCGGCCAGTGCCTCGCTCTGCCGGCCGCGCAGCCACTGCGCGCGGCCGAGCGCCCAGCGCGCGGCAGGGTCGAGGTCGTCGGCCATCAGGCCCTGCGAGGCAGTGCGGTAGGCCGCCTCCACCGCCTCGCCACGCTCGGCCCAGCCGAGAAAGGCATCCTGGAAATGGGTGAACGACAGGCCGGCGTGCGGCCGCGCAAAGCCCGGGTCGAGGCGCACGGCCGTCGCAAAGAAGTGGCGCGCCTGCTCGTTGTCTTCGCGGTTGAAGCGCATCATGTGCCACAGGCCGCGGTGGTGCGCTTCCCACGCATCGAGCGAGTTGGGCGCCTTCAGGATGGCGCGGTTGCGCTCGGCCACCTCGATCTGGCCGGCCACGGCGGCGACGATGCGGTCGCCGATCTCATCCAGCCAGCCAAAGGTGTTGTCGAGCTTGCCGGCAAAGACCTCGGCCCACAGCACGCGCGCGCTGCGCGCCTCGCTGAGCTGCACCGTCACGCTGACACGCCCGCCGGGCTCGTGCCGCAGCGAGCCGCCGGCCACGTAGTCGACGTTGAGCCGCCGGCCGGCCTCTTCGGCGCCCACGTGGCGCTCGTCGAGTGCGAACACCGTGCCCTGTGCGATGACGAACATGCTGCGCAGCTTGGCCAGGCGCGTGATGATGTCGTGCGCCAGGCCGTCGCCCAGGCCACCGCGCATGGAGACGCCGCGCGTGCGGTCGGCAAAGGGCATCACGGCGAGCGAGGCGCGGCGGCGGGCTGAGCCGGGCGCCGGCTCTTCGGGCAGCGGAGGCCGCGCGGCCGGCACGCTGATCACGTCCACCGAAGGTGCCGCATGGCGCTGCTTGGCGGCGCGCCAGGCCAGGCCGATGGGAGCCCAGTCCTGGCCCTCGGCCTCGTACTGGCGAGCGCTGGCGCTGAGGTGTTCGTCGCCTTCGCGCAGCCGGCCACCCGCGGCCAGCGCATTGAACAGGCACTCGTGGGCGCGACTGTCGAAGGGCGCCAGGCGCAGCCAGGCTTCGACGGTGGCGAAGGTTTCGTCAGACGCTTGCGGCAGCGTCTGCGCCAGGCGCTCCAGCACGGCGACGTGCGCGGCACGAAAGCGCCGGCGCTGCGCCGTGAGCCAGGCGCTGTAGGCCGCGCTGCGCGGGATCTCCAGGCCGTGCAGGAAGTCGCCGCGGAAGCGCTCGGCCAGGCTGCGCAGCGCGGGCAGGTCGAGCGCGTCGAGGCCGCCCTGCAGCGTGCGCACCACCGTGAGCGCATCCACCTCGTCGGCGCCCAGGTCGAGCCGCACGGTTTCGCCGTTAGCCAGCACGCGGGCATGGCCGGGTTCATCGAGCACGCCGCGCAGCTTGCTCAGGCACCAGCGCAGCTCGCCGCGCGGGTCGTTGGGCAGGTCCCACAACAGCTCGCACAGGTGGCTGCGCGAGATCTCGTGCGTGGCCAGCGCCAGGTAGGCCGCCAGGCCGCGCACCTTGCGCGAAGGCGGCAGAGGCAGCGGCTCGGCGCCGCGGCAGATCGCCGGCGGCCCGAGCAGCTGCCATTGGAGCGGAGCAATTTCCACGCGAGATTCCACGCCGTCTTCCACGCTGCCTTCCACGCGCGGGTTCGACAGTGCATTCCGGCGCTTGCAAGCCACGCCGTCCACCGGCCCCGGTTCACGGGGCACGCCACTGTCCACTGAACCCAAGGAACAGATCACATGAACGCATTCTCCACTGCTGTTGCCGGCAAGGCACCGGAAACCACCACCCCGTCACCCGATTTCGCAGCCATCAAGACCCGCCAGAAGGCCGCCTGGTCCTCCGGCGACTACGCCGTGGTCGGCAGCACGCTGCAGCTCGTGGGCGAGTCGCTGTGCGAGGCGCTCGACCTGCGCGGCGGCCAGCGCGTGCTCGACGTGGCGGCCGGCAATGGCAACGTCACGCTCGCTGCGGCCCGCCGCTGGTGCGAGGTGACCTCCACCGACTACGTGCCCGCCCTGCTGGAACGCGGCCGTGCGCGCGCCGCCGCCGACGGGCTGATCGACCAGATCGCCTTCCTGGAGGCCGACGTCGAGGCCCTGCCCTTCGACGACGGCGCCTTCGACGCCGTGGTCTCGACCTTCGGCAACATGTTCGCGCCCAACCCAGCGCGCACGGCCAGCGAGATGCTGCGCGTGTGCAAGCCCGGCGGCAAGATCGGCATGGCCAACTGGACGCCCGACGGCTTCATCGGCCAGCTGTTCAAGACCATCGGCAAGCACGTGCCGCCTCCGGCCGGCGTGCAGTCACCCGCGCTGTGGGGCTCGCGCGCCCGGCTGGTCGAGCTGTTCGAGATGCAGGCCTCGAGCATCCACACCGAACCGCGCCACTTCGTGATGCGCTACCGCTCGCCGGCGCACTGGCTGGAGGTCTTCCGCACCTACTACGGCCCGGTGCTCAAGGCCTTTGCCGCGCTCGACAGCGCCGACAAGCAAGCCGCGCTCGAAGCCGACCTGATGGCCCTGCTGACGCGCTTCAACCGCGCCGACGACGGCACCCTGGTCGCGCCCAGCGAATACCTGCAGATCGTGATCACCCGCAAGTGATCCCCACGCAAGAGACGAGATCGAGATGAACCGCATGAACAACCGCAAGGCCGCGCTCGCGGCCGCCTCCCTGCTCGCCCTCGCGGCGAGCGCGCATGCCGACGTGGTGACCGACTGGAACACCACGGCCGGTGAACTCGTCGTCGGCGCCAAGCTCGGCACCCCGCCGGCCAACCGCGTGATGGCCCTGGTGCAGACCGCCGTCTACGACGCCGTGGCAGCCACCAGCCTGCGCCAGCCCGGCGACGCCGCCGCGGTCGACGCGGCCGTGGCCGCCGCCAACCGCGTGACGCTGCACAAGCTGATCCCGGCGCAAGAGGCCGCCATCACGGCTGCCTACACCGCGGCGCTGGCCAGGCTGCCCGACAGCCCCGCCAAGGCCGCCGGCATCGCCACCGGCGAGCAGGCCGCCAGCGCCCTGTTGGCGCGCCGTGCCGACGACGGCGCCGCCACGCCCGAGCGCTACCGCCCGCTCACCACGGCCGGCACCTACGTGCCCACCACCGGCGTGGCCGCGCCGCAGTGGCCGCAGCGCAAGCCCTGGGCGATGGCCAGCGCGGCGCAGTTCCGCCCCGGCCCGCCGCCAGAACTGACGAGCACGCAGTGGGCGCGCGACTATGACGAGGTCAAGACCCTGGGCGCCAAGGCCAGCACCAAGCGCACGGCCGAGCAGACCGAGGTCGCGCGCTTCTGGGACTACTCGCTGCCGCCCATCTACCACCAGGTGCTGCGCTCGGTGGCCACCACGCCGGGCCGCAGCGTGATGCAGAACGCGCGCCTCTTCGCCACCGCGTCGCAGGCGATGGACGACGCGCTGATAGCGGTCTTCGACGCCAAGTACCACTACAACTTCTGGCGCCCCGTCACCGCCATCCGCAACGGCGACATCGACGGCAACGACCGCACGGCGCCCGAGGCCGGCTGGACCGCGCTGATCGACACGCCTCTGCACCCCGAGTACCCAAGTGCGCATTCGATCATCGCCGGCGCGCTGGGCGTGGTGTTGCAAGCCGAGGCCGGCCCCAAGGGCCTGCCGACCTTCAGCACCAGCAGCCCGACCGCGCAGGGCACGACGCGGCGCTGGAACAACGTCGACGACTTCGCCCGCGAAGTGGGCAACGCGCGCATCTGGGCCGGCATCCACTACCGCAGCTCGACCGAGGTGGGCCTGGCCATGGGCAAGCAGGTCGGCGCGGTGACGCTGGCGCAACTGGCCGTGGCACCGGCCGGCGAGCCCAAGCTGGTGGAGCGGGTGGCCGCACGCGGCGTGCAGGTCTACGAGTGCCGCGCCGATGCGGCCGCGCCGGCCGGCGCGAAGTGGGTGTTCGTGGCCCCGCAGGCCGAGCTGTTCGATGCACAGGGCGCGCTGCGCGGCACGCACTACGCCGGCCCGCACTGGGAAGCGGCCGACGGCAGCAAGATCGTGGGGCAGGTCGAGTCGCGGGCCGAGGCGCCGCAGGCCGGGGCGATCCCGTGGCTGCTGCTCTCGGCGCGCTCGGTGGGTGGCGCGGGGCGCTACGCCGGCGTGACCAGCGTGCAGCGGGTCAACACCTCGGGTGGGGTGCTGCCCGCGAAGGGGTGTGACGCGAACACGGTGGGGGCGGTCGACCGTGTGCCTTACACGGCCGACTACCTGCTGTACGCGTCGTCCTGACCTTCTCTGTCGTACGCGTCGTCCCGACGCGTGTTACTTGCCTGCCGAGGCCGCAGCAGAAGCCGATGCGGCAGCCGTTTCGACCTTGGCAGCAGCCTTCAGCTCATCCAGCTTCTTGCGCACGTTCTGCTGCTGGAGCTGGTTGCTGAGCTGGGGCTTGATGCCTTCGAGGGCCGGCGGCTCGTTCACACGCGAGTCTTCGAGCAGGATCACGTGGTAGCCGAACTGGCTCTTGACCGGCTCTTCGGTGAACTTGCCCTTCTCGAGCTTGGTCAGCGCGGCGCTGAACTCCGGCACCATGCGCTGCGGCTCGAACCAGCCCAGGTCACCGCCGCTGGCCTTGGAGCCGGCGTCGGTGCTCTTCTCCTTGGCCAGCTTCTCGAAGCTGCCGGGCGCTTTCTTGAGCTTGGCGATGATGTCCTTGGCCTCGGCCTCGGTGGCCACCAGGATGTGACGGGCCTTGTACTCGGCGCCCGGGTTCTGCGCCTTCAGGCGGTCGTACTCGGCCTTGAGCATGTCGTCGGTGATGGGGTTCTTCTTGATGAAGTCTTCGACGTAGGCGTTGGCCAGGGCCGAGGTCTTCACCACCTCCATCTGCGCCTGGAACTCGGGCGTCTTGTCGAGGCCTTGCTTGACGGCTTCCTGGGCGACCACGGTCTGCAACACCAGGCTGTCGACGATGGCCTTGCGGGCCTCGGGCGGCACGGGCTGGCCGGAACCGCCTGCACGCTGCTGCACCACGCGGTCGACGGTGGCCTGTGCGATGGCGGTGCCGTTCACCGTGACTTCAGCCGGGCCGGCGGCGGCCGCAGGCTTGTCTTCCTTGTTGGAGTTGCACGCGCTGAGTGCGAGCGCGGAAACGGCGGCGGCCACGAGCAGGCCGGAATGAACGGTACGCATGGGAATTGACCTTGGGGTGGGGTTGAGCAAGCGCGGAGTATCTCAGCCGCGGCCACCCACCCCATGCTGCACCGCACCACGCCCAGCGAGATCCTGCACGGGCGTGCACTCGTGCCGGGGGTGAGACGGCAACTCACACGTCCAGGATCACCTCGAAGCCTCCGAAGATCATGCGCTTGCCATCGAAGGGCATGGGCAGGTCTTTCAGGCGGGAGTCGTCCATGGCCTTGGCCATGCCCACATCGCGCACCGCCTTGGAAGGCCAGACGATCCACGAGAAGACCACCGTCTCCCCGGGCTTGCGCTGCACGGCCAGCGGAAAGGAGGTGAGCTTGCCCTCGGGCACGTCGTCGCCCCAGCACTCGACCACGCGCAGCGCACCCTGCTCCTTGAACACGGCGGCCGCCGCAGTGGCCAGCCGCTGGTAGCTCTCGCGTTGCTGGGTGACGACCGGGACGACGAATCCATCGACATAGTTCATGGCGTTTCCTTTCGAAGTGGCGGGAAGGTGTCGGCGCACCAGGGCACCGTCTTGCACGACGAACGGCGAGGCCTGGGATCGACATCCTCGACCGCCGCCTTGCCTTAAGCTCGCGCCCGTGTCACACCCGCACGAACGCTCCGACCTCGCCTGCCGCAACTGCGGCACGCTCGCGCCGCTGAACTACTGCGCCGAATGCGGCCAGGAAACGGCTCTGCACCCGCCGACCTTTGGCGAGTTCGTGCACGAGTTCATCAGCCACTACGTGGCGCTCGAAGGCGCGCTGTGGCGCACCCTCGGCCTGCTGCTGGCCCGCCCCGGCCGCCTGACGCACGAGTACCTGGCCGGGCGGCGGCGCCGCTACGTGCTGC
>NZ_DASSRA010000421.1:0-2039 GCF_035702065.1 Rhizobacter sp. | reverse complement strand
CCCTGGTGGTACTCGACGATCACCTTGTGGATGGGGCCGATGGCGCCGGCGCGCACCAGCTCACGCGCCTCGCGCACCATGGGGTAGCCGGTGTAGTTGTGCGTGACGCCGAACACCGTGCCGGCGCGCAGCGCGGCGCGCTGCAGTTCCTCGGCCTGCGCGCTGGTGTGCACCAGCGGCTTGTCGCACACCACGTGGATGCCGGCCTCGGTGAAGGCCTTGGCCACGGGGTAGTGCAGGTCGTTGGGCGTGACGATGGAGACGAAGTCGATGCGCTCGCCGGGCGGGCGCTTGAGCTCGTCGGCCAGCAGCGCCTGCCAGCTCGCGTGGTTGCGGTCGTCGGGCAGGCCGAGGTCGCGGCCGGAGGCGAGCGCCTTGTCGGGCTGCGACGAGAGCGCGGCCGAGACCAGCCGCATCTGGCCGTCGAGCGCCATGGCCGCACGGTGCACGCTGCCGATGAAGGCGCCGCGGCCGCCGCCGACCATGGCGTAGCGCAGGGGGGTGAAGGAGGAGGCGTTCATGCGCGTGCCTGGCGGGAGTTGTCGAAGGAAGGAAGCGAGCGAAGCGTCGCGACAGATCCTGCAACACCCGTGGAGCCGGCTTTGCCGGTCCACTGGGTGGCGTCCCTTGGGGGCAGGAGCGAAGCGACTGGGGGGCGATTTAGAACGGCGAATCGGGGAAGTAGAACTGTTTCGCGTTCTCCTTGGTGATCAGCACCGAAGGGATGATGGTCGTGGCTGGCAGCTTCTCGCCCTTCAGGCGCGCTTCGGCGGTGAGCTTGATCGCGTCGTAGATGAACTTCGGCGAGTACGACACGTTGGCCTGGATGCGCGGGTCGGTGCCGTCCATCAGGGTCTTGACCATGCCCTTGGCGCCGGCGCCACCGAAGACGATTCGGATGTCGGTGCGCTTGGCCTGGTCGATGGCCTTCAGCACGCCGACCGCCATGTCGTCGTCGGCGGCCCACACGGCGTCGATCTGCTTGAAGCGGGTCAGGAAGTCCTGCATCACCTTGAACGCGTCGTCGCGGTTCCAGTTGCCGTACTTGGCGTCGAGCAGCTTGATGTCGGGGTGGTTCTTCATCACGCTGTTGAAGGCGTCCATGCGCTCGTTGTCGAGCGTGGTGGCGATGCCGCGCAGCGCGACGATGTTGCCTTTGCCGCCCAATGCCTTGGCCAGGTACTCGGCCGGCACCTTGCCGAAGGCGGTGTTGTCGCCGGCCACGTAGGCGTCTTGCGCGCTGGTGTCGGTGAGGCCGCGGTCGACCACGGTCACGTAGATGCCCTTGCCCTTCACCTGGGCCACCGGCTTGGTGAGTGCGGCCGATTCGAAGGGGAACACGACCAGCGCGTTGATCTTGTTGGCCGTCACCAGGTCTTGCAGCTGGTTGGCCTGCTCGCCGGCGTTGGCGGCCGTCTTGATGGTGACCTTGAGGTCGGGGTACTTCTTCTCCAGCTCCTTCTTGGCCTCGCCGGCCCACCAGACGATGCCGCCGGTGAAGCCATGCGTCGCGGCGGGAATCGCCACGCCCAGGTTGACCTTGTTCTGCGCCGAGGCACTGGCCGCAAAGCCAAGGGTGCCGGCCGCGATGGCGGCGGCGGCGAGCAGTCGAACAGCGAATGTCATGGTTGTCTCCGTTGTGTTGCTGATGGACGGTGCGGCTCGTGGCCGCGGTTGAGGAACGCTGTGATGCGGTCTACCGGCGGCGTCGCTGCATGAAAGCGACCGCGATGATCACGAAGCCCTGCACGGCCGCGTTGAGGTAGACGCTGATGATGCTGGTGAGGTTGAGGATGTTGCTGATGACCGAGAGCAGCACGGCACCCACCACCGTGCCGGTGATGCTGCCCGCGCCGCCCTTGAGCGCCGTGCCGCCGACGATCACCGCGGCAATCGCTTCCAGCTCCCACAAGAGCCCGGTGGTCGGCGAGGCCGAGCCCAGGCGCGGCACGTAGAGCAGGGTGGCGATGCCCACGCACACGCCGAGCAGCACGTAGGTGATGACCTTGATGCGGTCCACGTCCACCGCCGCGTAGCGC
>NZ_DASSRA010000420.1:0-11050 GCF_035702065.1 Rhizobacter sp. | reverse complement strand
CCGATGACCGCCGTGCCGGCGAAGGGGCGCATGCGCCGGGTGCCGTGACGCGCAGCATTCCACACGTCCAGTCGGGTGTCAGCAGCGTGACGGACATGGAAAGCAGTTTCACCCGAGGGGCCGCCGCCGTGCTGGGCTGGCCCATCGACGACGTCATCAACACCGCGCTGGCCAAGGGCAAGCCGCCGACGACCGAGCTGCAGGTGATCGTCGAGCTGATCCAGCGCGTCGACAAGCAGGAGCCCATCGAGAAGCTCGAAGGCACGCTCAAGCGCGACCCGTCGCTGGCCTTCAAGCTGATGCGCTACATCAACTCGCCGGCCTTCGGCCTGCGGGTGGAGATCAGCTCCTTCCGCCACGCCATCATGATGCTGGGGTACGCGCGCCTGAAGCGCTGGCTGGCGCTGCTGCTGGCCACGGCCGGCAACGACGCCAACATGAAGCCGGTGATGTTCGCCGCCGTGCGCCGCGGCCTGCTGATGGAAGAGCTGGTGCGTTCGGTGGGCGACGAAGAGATGCGCAACGAGATGTTCATCTGCGGTGTGTTCTCGTTGCTCGACCGCATGTTCAAGCAGCCCTTCTCCGAGCTGCTCAAGAGCATCCCGGTGCCCGAGCGCGTGTACCAGGCCCTGGTCGACCACTCCGGCCCGTACCAGCCGTACTTCGCGTTGGTGCAGGCGGTCGAGAACGAGTCGGTGTACGACATCCGCCAGGCCGCCGACACGCTGATGCTGAGCATGAGCGAGATCAATCGCTCGATCTTGAGCGCGCTCACATCGGCTTCGCAAGTCGAGTAGGACTGGCGCGCCTCAGCGTGCGCACACCCCGCTGGCTGCTGCGGCGCCCGTCAGCATCACATTGCCCGTGACCGTCGAGCTCGGTGCGATCACGCGCGTCACGCCGCTGTTGGCGTGCGGCGTGGGGTAGCAGGCGGTGTTGTTGCGCACCACGGCGTTGCCGTCGGCGAGGTCGCCGTTCGGGTAGTCGGTGTGGCCCACGGCGATGGCCGTCTGCGGCGTGGCCTGGGTGTTGATGACCACGTTGCCTTCGACCAGGATGCCCGGCGCCGACTGCGCGGCCAGGCCGGTGTTGCCGCCGTTGACGAGCTTGTTGTTGCGCACCACGAAGCGGGTGAAGCCTTCGGGGTCGGTGTAGCCCTGGGTGATGGACATCAGCCAGCAGCCTTCCGCCGCGGCGTCCTGTTCGATGGTGTTGCCTTCGATCAGCACGTTGTCGAGCAGGCCGTGGAAGGTCATGTTGCCGCCGGTGCAGGTGCCGTTGACCACCGAGTTGCGGATGTAGCGGTTGTTGCGCAGCACGATGTTGCGTGCGCCCGCGCCGTGGCCCGACAGGTAGGTGCCGTGGTTGAAGCCGCTGCCCGAGAAGTTGTTGGCCTCGAACAGGTTGCCCTCGAACACGCTGTCGCTGTAGTTGCCCAGCACGCCCATGTCGCGGTTGCGCACGATGTGGGAGTTGCGCACCGTGATGCCGCTGATGGGGTCGCCGCCCTGGGCGTTGATGGCGATGGCGAAACCGGTGAGCTCCACGCTCTCGATCACCACTCCGTTGAGCAGGCCGCGCAGCCAGAAGCCCCATTGGCCGGTGCCCAGGCCGTCGAGCTTGAGGTTGCGGAACATGTAGCCGCCGTCTGCCGCGGTGTTCTGCCATTCGCCGAACTCGAAGCCGTAGTTGCTGGCCACGCGCAGCAAAGGCGCCGCGCCGCTGCCGTAGGCGTCGAAGATGAGCGGGTTGGCCACCGTGGCGTTGCGGTTGTCCACGCGCACGGTGCTGTGGTTCCAGGCGCCGCCGCGCTTGAACAGCAGCTGCGTGCCGGCCGGCAGGGTGTTGACGTTGAAGCCGGTGAGATCGCGCTTGGGCGCGTCGGCGCTGGTGCCTGCGTTGCTGTTGTTGCCCGCGGTGCAGCCTGCGGTCGCGCCGGCCTGGCAATCGGCGAAGTAGTACACCGGGCCTGTGGGCGTGATGGGGGCAGCAGGGTCGGGGCCGGCGCCGGAGGAAGGAGTTGGGCTGGCTGAGGGGCTGTCGCCGCCACCGCTGCCTCCGCAGCCGGCGAGCAGGGCCATGGCGATGAACAGGCCTTGCAAGGTGGCGCGGGAGGGGGAGGGGGCTGTGCCGGGGTTGCCACTTCGCATGGGGGCTCGGGCGTGTTGTCGATCTCGCCAGTGTGTCGGTGCCCGGCGGCTGCCTGGTAAGCAAATGTCGGGGCTCTCCACAGGCGAAACGGGAGCGCACGGCTGCGTACACTCGAAGCCGCCTCGCCCCTGGGGCGGCCCCCTTCGCGACCATGTTCGATCCCAAGGCCCTGCGGCAATTCCTCGATGTGCTGTCCGATGCCGTGGTGGTGGTGGACCGCAGCGCGCGGGTCTACCACGCCAACACTGCAGCCTTGCGGCTGCTGCGTGCCGAACCCGGCAGTGCGCTGGTCGACCTGCAGCCATTGCTGGGCGAGCCGCTGGTCTCGGCCATCGCCCAGGTGCTGAACAAGGGCGTGCAGCGCATCGGGGCGCCGCGGCCCGACATCCCCGACACGCTGAAACTGCCCGATGGGCGTCGCTTTGGCGTGGCGCTGTCGCCGCTCGAAGGCGAGCGCTGGGCGCTGCGGCTGGCGGCCGTTCCGGTGGTCTCCCAGGAGCGCGTGCCCGGCGGCGATGCGATGGGCGCGACCCCTTCGATGTCGAACGCGCTGGTCGACCTGTACTGGGAGTCGCCCTTTCCCGCCTGTGTGCAGGACAGCGACTTCCGCTTCGTGCGGGTGAACGAGGCCTACGCCGAGTTCACGGGCTACGGTGCCGAACAGCTGATCGGCCGCGACCCGATCGAGCTGCAGCCCCACGAAGACCGCGAGCTGAGCCTGGCCTACCGGGCCGAGGTCGGCGAGATGTCCAAGCCGGGGCAGCCGGCGCGCTTGATGGAGCGCCGGCTGATCCATGCCGACGGCCGCGAGCGCTGGTTCCGAGCCACCTGGCGCACCTGGGTCGACGAAGAGGGCCGCACGCGCTACCTCTCGGTGCTGCAGGACAGCACCGCCGAACACGTGGCGCGCGAACGCGCCGACCGGGCGAGCCGCGAGCTCGATGACTGGTTCGACCTGAGCCCGGTGGGCATGGTGCTGTTCGACGAGCAGGGCCTGCTGGTGCGCACCAACCCCGCCTTCGAGGCGCTGGTGGGCCACGTGCCGGTGCTGATGTCGGAGGCCGAGCCCGGCGTGCAGAAGCTGCTGTGCTGGCACGATGGCCGCCCGCTCGACAGCCTGCAACCCGGCTCCGCCCCGCAAGAGGCACAGGCCTGGGTGATGCATGGCGACGGCAGCCTGCGCCGCCTGCGCTCGGCCGTGCGCAGCTACCGCACGGCCAGCCACCAGCGGCGCTACATGGCGGTGGTGGAAGACCGCAGCGCAGAAGAAGAACGCGACCTTGCGCAGACGCAGATCGGCGCCCTGCTCGACACGGCGGGTGTGGGCCTGGCCACCTTCCAGGAGGAGTCGGGCTGGGTGCAGCACAGCAGCCCCCACGCGGGTACCGATGGCAGTGAGGAACTGCCCGCCTCGGCGGCCTTGCAGTCGATCCGGCGCGACGTGGTGCTCCCCGAATCGCTGCCCGAGTACGAGCGGCTGCAGCATGCGCTGCGCCATGCCGAGCGCGCCGAGGTGCGCTATGCCATCCGCCACCCCGAGCTCGGCCAGCGCTGGCTGCTCACGCGGGTGGAGCCGGCGACGCTGGCGTCGGGCCAGCGCACGACTTCGGTGGTCACGCTCGACATCACCGAGCAGCACCAGTCGCAGCAGCGCAGCGAGACCTTGCTGCACGAGATGACCACCATCCTCGAGAGCACCACCGCCGGCATCGCCTACCTGCGCGGCAAGGTGCTGGTGCGTTGCAACAGCCGCTTCGAGTCGCTGCTGGGCTTTCACGCGGGCACGGTCGTGGGCTCGGGGGTGCACGAGCTGTTCGCCAGCCAGCCGCATGCGCAGCTGCTGGTGAGCGAGATCGAGGCCGCGCTCGAACGCAACGAGGTGTTCGAGTCCGAAATCGCCATCGACCTGCCGGGGCGCGAGCGGTTGTGGTGTGCGCTCACGGTGCGCCAGGCCGGCGCGGCGGGCGACGCCTCGGAAGCGATAGCCGTGCTCTCCGACATCACGCGCCTGAAGGCGCAGCAGATGGAGCTGCAGGCGCTGGCGCGCGACCGCGAGCTGATGTTCAACGTGACCGAGGTCGGCATCGCCTTCGTGCGCGACTCCGTCATCCAGCGTGCGAACGAGGCCATGTGCCACCTCACCGGCTACGACACCGCCGAATGCCTGGGCCTGCCCATGTCGGCCCTGTTCGCGAGCCCGGCCGAGCACGCGCTGGCGCGCAACCTGATCGAGGCGTCGCTGCGCGAGCACGGTCGCTGGCAGGGCGAGCGCCAGCTGCGCCGGCGCGACGCCAGCCTGATCTGGGTGCAGGTCGGCATCCGCCTGGTCGACGAGGAACGGCCCGAACTCGGCATGATCGCCTCGTACGTCAACGTCGACGAGCGCCGCCGCGCGCAGCAGGCGGTGGGCCTGCAGGCGGAGCGCACGCGGGCCATCCTCGACTCGGTGCTGGTGGGCATCGTCACGGTGGGACCGGGTGGCATCGAGTGGATGAACCGCTCGGCCCGGCGCATGTTCGGCGGCGACCTGGCCGACTTCGTGGGCCAGCCCATGAGCACGGTGGCCACGCCCGGCCCTGCGCACCCCTTCCGGCAGACGCAGTACCTCGACGATCTGGTCGAAGGCCAGGCCGAGACCTTCGAATGCCAGGTGACGGCACGCGACGGGCGCGAGTTCTGGGTGGTGGGCAATGCCGTCGTCACAGGCCGCGAGTCGACCGGCCGCCAACTCACCTACGCCCTCCTCGACATCGAGCGCCGCCGCCAGGCCGAGGCGCGCACGGCCGAGGCGCAGGCCTCGCTGCAGCGCGTGATCGAGGCCGCGCCGCTGGCCATCACGCTGTACGGCGCCGACAGCCTGCGCATCCTGCAGGTCAACCAGCTCGCCGCGGCAAGCGCCGGCCATGCCGTGGCCGAGCTGATTGGGCGCACGCCCGAGGAGACCTACCCGCCTGCAGTGGCCACCCAACGCCGCCATGACATGACACAGGCCCTGGCGTCGCGCGAGGTGACGCAGCGCGAGTACCGCGTCGAATCCCACGGCGAGATGCGCCTGTGGGACGCACGCTACCTGCCGCTGGCCGCGCCTGGCCAGCCGCCCGACCAGCTGCTGCTGGTGGCCACCGACGTGACCGAGCAGCGCGCCGCGCAGGAGGCGCGCTTCGAGGCCGCCATCGCGCAGCGCGAGATGCTGGTGAAAGAGGTGCACCACCGCATCAAGAACAACCTGCAAGGCGTGGCCGGCCTGCTGCAGCAGATCGGCGCGCGCAAGCCCGAGATGGCCTCGGCCATGGCCGAGGTGGTGGGGCAGGTGCAGGCGATCGCGCAGGTCTACGGTCTGCAGGTCGGCGTGACCGGGCCGCTGCGCGTGAAGAGCGTGCTGGAGGCCATCACCGGCTCTGTGCAGCGCACCTTCGGGCGCACCATCAAGCTCACGGTGGAGGGCCCGGCGCCGCACCTGTGGGCGCTGCCCGAGGCGGAGTCCATCCCCATCGCGCTCACCATCAACGAGCTGCTCACCAATGCCATCAAGCACAGCGCGGCGGTCGATGACCCCTCGGCCGTGCACTGCCGGCTGGTGTGCGGCGATGCGTCCATCCAGATCGCCGTCGCCAACCGTGGCCGCCTGCCGCCCGGCTTCAGCCTGGCGCGCTTCCCGGGTGGGGTGTCGGGCCTGGGCCTGGTGCGCGCGCTGCTGCCGCGGCGCAGCGCCAGCCTGAGCGTGGAGCAGCAGGGCGACGACGTGGTGGCGACCATCGCGCTGGTGTCGCCCGGCGTCACACGCCTCGAGCCTTTCTGACGGCTTTGCGGCTGCTTACAAGCCGGTCACGTGGCGGCGTGGTGTTTCAGAGACAATCGACCATCTCTGCAGCGGGGCTCATGGTGACTGCGCAAAAAGGCAAGATTCTCGTGGTCGACGACGACCGGCTGGTGCTGGCCACGCTGACGCACGGCCTGGCCGCTGCCGGCTACGAGATCATCGACGCCGACAACGGCGATGACGCCATCCTGCTGGCCCGCGCCCACCGCCCCGACCTCGCGCTGCTCGACATCCGCATGGAAGGCAAGAGCGGCTTCGACGTGGCGGCCTATCTGCGCGAGTACTGCCAGATGCCCTTCATGTTCCTGTCGGCCTTCTCGGACGACGCGACGGTGGCGCAGGTGAAAGAGCTCGGCGCGGTGGCCTACCTCGTCAAGCCGCTCGACATCCGCCAGATCGTGCCCGCCGTCGAGGCCGCCTTCGCCCAGCTCAGCAAGCGCCACGTCGAGGCCGCCAACACCTCGCATGGCCAGACCGGCGATGCGCTGGCCCAGACCATCGCCATGGCGGTCGGGGTGCTGATGCACCGCTACTCGCTCTCGCGCGGCGCCGCCATGGAGCGCTTGCAAAAGCTCGCCACCACCGAATCGCGCCCGCTGCACGTGCAGGCCGAGCGCTTGCTCGAAGCGGTCGAACTGCTGTCGAAGCCGGGCGAGGCCTAAGGCGCCAGCCAGAAGACGAATCTCGCGCCGCGGTCGACCTCGCCTTCGGCCCAGATGTCGCCGCCATGCCGGCGGATGATCCGCCGCACCGAAGCCAGCCCGACGCCCGTGCCCTGGAAGTCGCTCGCGCTGTGCAGGCGCTGGAACACGCCGAACAGGCGGTCGGCGAAGCGCATGTCGAATCCGGCGCCGTTGTCGTGCACGCAGAAGGCCAGGTGGCCCTCGTGCTGGGTGGTCTCGCAGCGGATGCGCGGCTCGCGGCTCTTGGCGGTGTACTTCCAGGCGTTGCCGAGCAGGTTTTCCAGGGCCACGCGCAGCAGCGTCGCGTCGCCCTGCACCTGCATGCCTTTCTCGATGTAGACCTCGACCTGCCGCTCCGGTGACTGGCGGCGCAGGTCATCGACGATGTAGCCGATGAGCTGGGTCAGGTTGACCGGCTGGCGGGCGAGCGGGCGCGAAGACAGCTGCGACAGCGTGAGCAGCGCGTCGATCATGCTGTTCATTCGGGCGGCGGCGCCGAGCACGCGGTCGAGGTGGTCGTTGCCGATGCGGTCGAGCAGGCGGCCGTAGTCTTCCTTCAGGATGCGCGTGAACCCTTCCACCACACGGATCGGCGCGCGCAGGTCGTGCGAGATGGTGTAGCTGAAGGACTCCTGGTCGCTGGCCTCGGCGTCGTCGGCTGCGGCCGGGGTGGCCGCCGGCAGGGCCGCCGGGGCGGGGGCGGCCGGCACTTCGCGGGCCGTGCCCACGTGGCCGGCGAATCGGCCCTGCGCGTCGAGCAAGGCCACGCCGCGCAGCTGCAGTGCCACGGGCTGCCCTTCGGCATTGGTCTGTGATACCGCCAGGGCGTTGAGCGAAGCCTGGCTTTGAACGCGGGCACGCAAGGAGTTGTCACCCGACTGGAAGTGCTCCCACAGCAGCGGCATGCCGTCGGGCGCAGACCAGGGCGCGCCGCTGGAGGCGGGCGGGCGCAGCAGCGTGAGCCGGTGCTGTGCGTCGGTGTGCCAGTGCCACACGTCGAGCGTGCTGGCGAGTGCCTGGGCTTGGGCCCGGCTGGCTTGCAACTCGGTACTCAAGTGCTGCAGCCTGCGCTGGGCCTGCAGGCCCCATGCCACGGCGGCGACTGCGATCAGCAGGGAGAGCAGTGCCAGGGTGGAAAGCAGCGCAAACGTCATTGAAATGATTGTAAGGACTGACCCATCGCTCATCCTGCGCCGTGATGCGGTTCAAGTCACCCGGGTTTCTGCCGAAAACAGACCCGTAGACCTTGAAAGCCGCAGCTCGGCATCCGCGAACTGTCTGTCCCGATGTCCCGTCCGCTCCTCGACTCCATGCCCTCGCTGACGTTTCGCCTGTTGCTGGCTGTGGCTGCGCTGTCGGCCGGCTTGTCGCTGGCTGTGGCTCCCGAACCCGCCCGCTGGTGGGGTCTGGTGGCAGCGCTCGCCCTGGCCGGAGCGATGCTCATGCGTCAGGTCGGGGGCCAGCAGCCGAGCGCTGCCGATCCGGCACCCGCAGCGGGGCCGGGCGATCGTGGAGCCCAAGGCGGCCCGGGACAGGACTTCTTCCACACCCTGCTCGAGAACCTGCCGGCGAGCCTGTATGTGTTCGACCTGGGCGACCAGCGCATCCTGAACATCAATGCCCATGCCGAGCGCGAGTTCGGGGTACGGCGCGAAGACGTGGTCGGCAAGACCTTGCCTGAGGTCTTTGGCGGCCACGTGAGCGACATGATCAACGTGGCCATGGCCGAGGCCACGGCGAAGCACTCCACGGTCGACCGCGACTTCGAGGTCGACACGCCGCGCGGCAAGCGGGTGGTGGAGGCGCGCTACTTTGCGCTGCGCAACCCGCAGGGCGAGCCCACGGTGATGGTTGCGCTGGTACGCGACATCACGCAGGAGCGGCTGGCGCAACGCGATCTGCAGGAGTCGCAGGCGCGCTTTCGCGAGTTTGCCGACACGGTCGAAGACAGCCTCTTCGTCACCAACCCGCACCGCGACCATTTCGTGTTCATGACCACGGTCAAGTACGACGGCCAGCGAGTGAGCCGCGAGAACTTTGCCATCGACCCCTCGGTGATCAACGCCTACGTCGAGCCCGAAGACCTGCCCCTGCTCGATGCGCGGCGCGAGCGCGAGCTGCGCCTGGAGCCCACCGACATCGTCTACCGCGTCCGGCACCCGCGCATGGGCCTGCGCTGGATGCGCTCGCGCACCCGCTCGCGGCTGATGCCCGACGGCCGCATCCGCGTCTACGGTCTGGGCTCGGACGTGACCGACGAGCATGACCGCGACGAAGAACTTCATCGCGCCCGCGCCGCGGCCGAACAGGCCAGCCAGGCCAAGAGCCAGTTCATGGCCAGCATGAGCCACGAGATCCGCACGCCGATGAACGGCATCCTCGGCATGACCGAGTTGTTGATGGGCACGCCGCTCACCGACAAGCAGCGCCGTTTCGTGCAGGCGGTGTACCGCTCGGGTGAGTCGCTGCTGGAGATCATCAACGACATCCTCGACTTCTCGAAGATCGAGGCCGGCAAGCTGGAGCTGGCCAGCGTCGACTTCATGCTGCGCGGCGTGGTCGAAGACACGCTGGAGCTGCTGGCGCCGCGTGCGCACGAGAAGTGCCTGGAACTCAGCTTCCGCGAGGAGCCGGGCTTGCCGGTGGTCGTCAAGGGCGACCCGCTGCGCCTGCGCCAGGTGCTGACCAATCTGGTGGCCAATGCGATCAAGTTCACCGAGCAGGGCGAGGTGGTGGTCTCGTTGCGGGCGTCACCTGGCGGGTTGCCTGGCACCTTGGAGTTCTCGGTGCGCGACACTGGCATCGGCATCGAAGCCGAGGTGTTGCCACGCCTGTTCAGTGCGTTCACCCAGGCCAGCGCCGGCATGTCGCGGCGCTATGGCGGCACAGGGCTCGGCCTGAGCATCTCGCAGCAGCTGGTCGAGCTGATGGGCGGCGAGATCGTCGTCAACAGCCGCCCCGGGTTGGGGTCGGAGTTCAGCTTCGTGGTTCCGCTCGGTCTGGTCGAGGCCGACAGTGCCTCGCTGGGCCTGGATCTGGTGTCCATGCCGCGCATGCGCATCCTGGTTGCCGAAGACAACGAGACCAACCGCATCGTGCTCGACAACATGCTCGCCGCCTGGGGCATGGAGGTGGTGCTGGCCGAGGACGGCCGCCAGGCGCTGGAGATCCTGCTCGGGCAGACCTCGGTGGACCCGAAGTTCGACCTGGCCCTGATCGACATGCGCATGCCGCGGCTCGATGGCATGGGCGTGGCCCAGAGCCTGCGGGCCGCCGGCGCCCAGCCCGACCTGAAGATGGTGCTGCTGTCGTCGGTGTCGGCCCCGGACGACGTGCGGGCGGCGCACCAGGCTGGTTTCCACCGGTTCGTGCCCAAACCCATCCGCAAGGCGGAGTTGAGGCAGGCCATTCTGGGCATTTCTGCCTCTATTCCGGAGACCGACCGATTGACGCCACGGTTGAACGCCCACATCCTTGTGGTGGAAGACAATGTCGTCAACCAGGAAGTGATCGGGCAGATGCTCAGAACGCTGGGGTGCCGGGTTCAGGTCAGTACCGGTGCGTTGGCGGGCTTGCGGGCCATGTGCGAAAGGCGGTTCGACCTGGTGCTGATGGACATACAAATGCCGGGCATGGACGGCGTGGAGGCACTCAACTGGTTCCGCCGTGGTACCGCGGGCCGTTTCAACTTCCTGACTTCAGCAGATACTCCGATCATTGCGGTCACGGCCAATGCCTTGGGGGGAGATGAAGAACGCTTCCTGGGCCTTGGCTTCGATGATTACTTGTCCAAACCGTTTCGCCAGAGCCAACTGCTTGCCATGCTGACCAAACATCTCCGCCCCGCAGCCGCCACCAGTTCTGGTGATGCGGGTGCGCCCGGCGGTGCCGCACCCGGCGAGCTCTCCGCCGAGCCGAGCACCACCGAGGGTGACTCCGGTGTGCTCGATGCCCAGGCCCTGGAGCGCCTGCGCGAGCTCGACCCGAACGGCGAAAACCGCCTCATGGAGCGCGTGGTCAGTGCCTTCGAAAGCTCCATCGGCCGTCTCATGCCGCAGCTGCAAGATGCGCTGAAGGGCAATGACCTGGGGGGTATTCGCCATGTGGCCCACACCCTAAAATCGTCATCTGCCAGCATCGGGGCCATGAAGCTTTCCAAGATGTGCTCCGACGTCGAATCCAGAGCCCGCCAGGAGCAATCCGAAGGAATGACTGACCGAATCATTCAACTCCAGGCCGAAGTCGAAGTCGTGCGGGCCGCACTGAAGCGCATCCTGGGCTGACAGCACATGACATCCAGCGCCGCCTTGGTCGATGACGATCTGCTGGTCCAGCCCAAGGTGTTGTTGGTTGACGACGACGAAGTCAACCTGCTGCTCACGGCCATTGCGCTGCG
>NZ_DASSRA010000419.1:0-4229 GCF_035702065.1 Rhizobacter sp. | reverse complement strand
GTGGCCGACTTCGTGAAAGCCTCCAAGGCCAGCAAGGACCGCGTCAACTTCGCCACCTTCGGCGCCGGCACGCCGGGCCACTTCGGCGCCGAGATGCTGGCCGAACAAGGCGGCTTCAAGGTCGAGCCCATCCACTACCGCGCCACCGGCGACGCCATCACCGCCATCGTGGCGGGTGACGTGCAGGGCGCCTTCGTCTCCACCGCGCTCGGCTCGGCGCAGATCAAGGCCGGCAAGATGCGCGCGCTGGCCACCACGGCGGCCACGCGCTCGCCGCTGCTGCCCGAGGTGCCCACCTTCAGCGAAGCCGGCCTGCCCAAGGTCGACTTCTCGGCCTGGTTCGCGGTGTTCGCCCCCACCGGCACGCCGGCCGCGGCGCTCGAGGTGCTGAACAAGCAGATCGTGGCTGCGGTGCAGTCACCCGAGGTGAAGCAGAAGCTCATCGAAGCCGGCTTCACCGTCACCGGCACCTCGCGCGCCGAGGCCGAGGCGCTGGTCAAGGCCGAGGCCCCGCGCTGGGCGGCTGTGGTGAAGGCCGCCGGCTTCAAGGGCGACTGAGCGGCCGCCGCCTCGGTTCTGGGGTTTTCCGGGCGGTGCACTATGCTGCGCACCACCGCATTCCTCCCGCCTGGAGCCCTGATGAATCTCTTGCCCTTCCGCTCTGCCGCCCTCGCGCTGGCCCTCGCCGCCGCAGGCTTGTCCGCGCACGCCGCGTCGTCTGCCTCGTCGGCGTCTTCCGAAGGCTCGTCGGCCTCGTCGGGCAGCGTCTCCGACTCGATCGAAGGGTCGAGCAACAGCTCGTCCAAGAAAGACAAGGTGGCCGCCGGCGACTACAAGGTCATCGAAGTCGCCGAGGTGGCCGAACGGCCCGGCGTGCTGCGCATGACGCTGCAGCCGGTGGCCGAAGGGACGGACGCCGAGCGCTTCAACCTCTACCTGCCCGCCGCGGCGCTGGCTCAGGCTCCGGTGGTCGCAGGGCAGATCGTCTCGGCCCGCACGCGCCCCTACGGCTACGAGTTCGCCCAGGCCGACACCGGCCGGCCCTTCTACCTGGTGCTGCACGACGCCTGGGTGCGCGAGCTGCAGTCGAACGCCGTCGCGCTTTGAACCGTCGCCCGTGGGCGGCGGCGGCCTTGCTGTTCGGGCTGCTTTGCAGCCCGGCAGCGCACGCCGACAGCCTGCGCTTCTGCGACCGCCCACTCGCGCTCGACGCGGCGCAGAAGGACAAGCTGCTGCGCCTGGGCGCCGTCATCAAGGACGAGCTCGAGCGCCAGGGCCAGCCGGTCGCGCTGATGTCGCGCTCGGGGCTGGCGCTGGACCGCTTCGGCCAGCGTTACTCGCACGCCGGCTTCAGCCTGCGCGACAGCCCCGACACCCCCTGGGCCGTGCGCCAGCTCTACTACGCCTGCGACGAGCACCGCCCGCGCCTCTACGACCAGGGCGTGGCCGGCTTCCTGCTCGGCACCGACGACCCGGGCATCGGCTATGTGTCGGTGGTGTTCGTGCCGGGCGCGGCGGCCGAGACGCTGGCGCGCACCGCACGCGACAACCGCCAAGCCCTGGCCCTGCTCGGCGGCACCTACAGCGCCAATGCCTACCCCTTCAGCGAGCGCTACCAGAACTGCAACCAGTGGGTGATGGAGATGCTGTCGGCCGCGTGGGGTGCACCGACCGCTGCGGGAGCCGACGACAGCCCGCGCGCGCAGGCGCAGCAGTGGCTGCAGGCACAAGGCTACGTGCCCACGGTCTTCGAGGTGAGCCGCTGGCTGATGCTCGCCGGCCTCTTCGTGCCCTACCTGCACAGCGGTGACCACCCCGAGGCCGAACTCGAACAAGGGCGCTACCGGGTCAGCATGCCGGAGTCGATGGAGGCCTTCGTGCGCGACACCGTGCCCGACGCCACGCGGGTGGAGTTCTGCCACAACGACCGGCACATCGTGGTCCACCGCGGCTGGTCGTTGATCGGCGATGGTTGCCTGCCCGGCGAACGCGACACCGTGATCGCGCTGGACTGAGCTACGGCTTCGCCACGCGCCAGATCACGTTGCCCACGTCGTCGGCCACCAGCAGCGCGCCGCGCTTGTCGATCGCCACGCCCACCGGGCGGCCGAAGGCATCGCCCGCGTCGCTGAGGAAGCCGGTCAGCACGTCGATCGGCTGGCCGCTGGGCTGGTTGTCGACGAAGGGCACGAAGACCACCTTGTAGCCGCTGTGGGGCTTGCGGTTCCAGGAGCCGTGCTGGCCGATGAACATGCCGCTCGCAAAGACCGGGGGAAGGCGGTTGCCGCCCGACCAGGCCAGGCCGAGCGAGGCGGTGTGCGGCCCGAGCGCGTAGTCGGGCACCACGGCCTTGGCCACCAGGTCGGGCCGCGGGGGCTTCACGCGTTCGTCGACGTGTTGGCCGTAGTAGCTGTAGGGCCAGCCGTAGAAGGCACCGTCGCGCACCGAGGTGAGGTAGTCGGGCACCAGGTCGCTGCCGATCTCGTCGCGCTCGTTGACCACCGTCCACAGAACGCCGGACGGGCTCCAGGCCATGCCGTTGGGGTTGCGCAGGCCCGCGGCGAAGAGGCGGTGCGCGCCGGTCCGCGGGTCGACCGCCCAGATGGCGGCACGGCCGGCCTCGATGTCCATGCCCGTCTCGGCCACGTTGCTGTTGGAGCCCACCGTGACGTAGAGCGTGCCGCCATCGGGGCTGGCGATCACGTTCTTGGTCCAGTGGTGGTTGATGCCGGCCGGCAGATCGACCACCTTGGTGGCGGGTGTGGTGATCTGCGTGTCGCCCTCCTTGTACGGGAACTTCACCAGCGCGTCGGCGTTGGCGACATAGAGCTCGTGGCCCACCAGCGCCATGCCGAAGGGTGATGTGAGCTGCTGCAAGAAGATGCTGCGCACTTCGGCCACGCCGTCGCCATCGGCGTCGCGCAGCAGGACGATGCGGTCGGGGCTGGGCACGCCTGCCCCGGCCTTGGCCATCACCTTGCCCATCACCTTGCCCACCACCCAGCCGCGCAGGCCACCGCTGTCGCTGCCTTCGGGCTTGGGCGGTGCGTTCGACTCGGCGACCAGCACGTCGCCGTTGGGCAGCACGTAGAGCCAGCGCGGGTGGTCGAGCTTGTCGGCAAAGGCTGCCACGCGCGTGCCGCTGGCCGTGACCGGCTTGGCGCCGTCGGCCCAGCCTTTGGCGGGCGCGACGTTCACCGTCGGGAGCAGCGTCTTGTGGGGCGGCGGCAGCTGCGGCGTGGGGCCGGTGCCGGCTGCGATGGGCAATGTGGCGCGGTCGCCGCAGGCCGCCAGGGACAGGGCGGCGGCCAGCAGGAAGGAGAGGTGTCGAGGCTTCATGCTGAGCTGCGGCAAGGCGTGTGCCTGCAGCCCGCTTGGCCCAGCGGCCCGGAGAACTACTTGGCCGTGGGCATCACGAACTCGGCACCCTTGGCGATGCTCGCCGGCCAGCGCTGCATCACGCTCTTCTGCTTGGTGTAGAAGCGCACGCCCTCTTCGCCGTAGGCGTGCATGTCGCCGAACAGGCTCTTCTTCCAGCCGCCGAAGCCGTGCCAGGCCATGGGCACGGGGATGGGCACGTTGATGCCCACCATGCCGACCTGGATGCGCCGCGCGAACTCGCGCGCCACGTTGCCGTCGCTGGTGAAGCAGGCGACGCCGTTGCCGAACTCGTGCTCGTTGACGAGCTTCACGGCGGCGGCGAAGTCGGGCACGCGCACCACGGCCAGCACGGGGCCGAAGATCTCTTCGCGGTAGATCTTCATGTCGGGCGTCACGTGGTCGAACAGGGTGCCGCCGGTGAAGAAGCCCTGCTCGTGGCCCGCAACCTTGTGGCCGCGGCCGTCGACCACCAGCGTCGCGCCTTCGGCCACGCCCTGGGCGATGTAGCCCTCGATGCGCTCCAGCGCCTGGCGCGTGACGATGGGGCCCATCTCGGCGTCGAGCTCCATGCCGTTCTTGATCTTGAGCGTCTTGGCGCGTGCGGCCAGTGCGGGCACCAGCTTGTCGGCCACGTCACCCACCGCCACCGCCACGCTGATGGCCATGCAGCGTTCGCCGGCCGAGCCGTAGCCGGCACCGATGAGCGCGTCGAAGGCTACATCGCGGCCGGCATCGACGAAGGCGCCGAACTGGTGGTCGACGGGCGCGGCCTCGCGGTGCCGGGCCATGCCGGTGGCTTCTTCACCGGCGCGTCGCTGTTCGACAAGGTGACGCCGAAGATGAAGATC
>NZ_DASSRA010000418.1:0-13841 GCF_035702065.1 Rhizobacter sp. | reverse complement strand
TGGCTGCTCGGGCCTGGGGTAGACGAGCACCTGCGCCGCCGGCCGCCACACCGACCAGGCGCGAAACAGCCCGAGCGGAAAGCGCGTATCGGCGCTGATGGCCTGCACCTCGTGCCGCCCGCGCGCTTGCGGCACGAAGCTCACCTGCGCGCTGGCCTGGCCGCCTTCGGGCACGTCGGTCCAGCTGAGCGTGGCCGCGGGCGTGGCCTCCATGCGCAGGCCAATGCCGAAGCGCGCCCGGCCGGGGCTGGTGAGCGTGATGTCGAGCAGCGCCGGCGAACCGGCGAATACCGCCGCCGGCGGGCGCAGGTGCAGCGTGAGGCCGCGCAAGGTGTTGTGGGTGACGTTCATCGACACCACGCCGCTACCAGCCAGCAGGAAGGTGAGCACGTAGCCGAGGTTGAGCTGGTAGTTGATCGAGGCGACCAGCAGCACCAGCAGCGTCAACCCGAACATCAGCCCGGCGCGCGTGGGCAGGATGTAGACGTTGCGCTGGGTGAGCAGCAACGTGTCGGTGCGCGGCAGCCGCTGCTGCCACCAGGCGCGGAAGCGCCGGCGCACCTGGGCGGCGGGGTTGTAGGGCTGAAAGGACGGGGCCGTGGACATGCCCCCATCCTAAGCCGCCGCGTGCCGGGCTATTTGCGCTTGGGCCTGTGCGTGGTCGGCACGTTCAGCGCGCCCCTGCGGAATGAGCCAAAGCGAGCTGATCGAGGATCGCATCGCAGGCTGCGCTCACGCCGTTCTGCTTGGCCATCTGGTGGCGCATGGCCTCGCAGCGTTCGCGGACGACGGGATCGCTGACCAACAGGTCGAGCGCATGGGCCGCCGTTCGCGCGTTGTAGCGGCGCGGCAGCAGCTGCTTCGCCACGCCCAGTTGCACCGTGCGGCTGGCGTTGTCGAACTGGTCGGCGCCCATCGGCTTCACGAGCTGCGGCACGCCGGCACGCAGCGCTTGCGCGGTGGTGCCGATGCCGCCGTGGTGGACGAAGGCCGACACCCGCGGCAGCAGTGCGTCGAATGGCGCGTAGCCGACGTGCATCACGCCCTGGGGCAGCACGGGTGGCAACTGTTCCGGGCTGTGCGTGATGAGCAAGCCGCGGCGGCCCGAGAGCCGGCAGGCTTCGGCCGAGGCGGCGAAGAAGGCATGCGATGCCGCATTGGCCGTCCCGGCCGTGAACGCGACGGGTGCATCGCCCTGGCTCAGGAAGGCCTCGACCTCTGCCGGCAGCGTGCTGCTCGCAGGCTGGAGCGGAAAGCCGGTCAGCTGCAGCCCCTGCGGCCAGTCGGGCTGCTTCGGCGCGAACCACTCGGGGAAGAGTCCGAGCGTGAGGTCGGCTTGGTGCAGCCAGTCGTGGTACACGCGTGCCACCGGCGGCAGGCCCAGCTCCGCGCGAATGCGGTTGAAAGGCACGGCGAAGAGCGGATCGAGAAAGCGCCGGTCCATCATGGACCACAGGTAGCGCTTGATGAACCGGGGCGCGCGCTCCAGGTGGCCCAGCGGCCCGACCGATGGGGCGCGGTATTCGGAGCGGAACAATGCCGGCGCAAGGTGCAGGGTGGCGACCGGCACGCGATGGCGCTCGGCAAACACCCGCGTCGCCCAGGCCACCGACGAGCCGACCACCAGCGTGCGACCCGGCTCGTGCGCCTGCTCCATCAGCTCCAGGCTTTGGCGCAGGTTCAGCATCACGGCGTCGGCCAGCAACGCAAGGCCCTTGCGCATGTCGATGGCAGCCGGGTCGCGCAGGGCGGCGGCCTGTTGCTCGGCGCTGCTGGTCTCGACGAAGGGCACCCCGGCTGCGGTGGCGAGCGCGGCGAAGCTGCCGTTGGCAAACAGAAGAGGCTCGTGGCCGCGCCGCTGCAGTTCTTGCGCGATGGCGATGAAGGGCAGTGCGTCGCCATGGCTGCCGACGGTGTTGAGCAGGATCTTCATGGTTCTCCCTCTGATGTGATGTAAACGCTGTTTACTTAAGGATAGCAGAGAATGTGAACAGTGAAAACATCCAAGCCCCGCAGCACCTACCACCACGGCGACCTGAAGGCGGCGCTGCTCGTGGCGGCGCGCGCGCTGCTCGACGATGGCGGCGTGGCGGCGGTCAGCCTGCGCGAGGTGGCGCGCCGCGCCGGGGTGACGCCGGCGGCCTGCTACCGGCACTTCGCCGACAAGGACGCGCTGCTCATTGCGCTGGCGGTGCAGGGCTTCGGCGAGTTCGCCGAGGCGATGCGCGCTGCCTATGAAGGATCGAGCGAGCCGTTTGCCGACATGGGCGTGGCCTATGTGCAGTTCGCAGTCGAACGGCCGGGCCTGTTCCGCCTGATGTTCGGCCCGGCCGTGGCCGACCGCGGCAAGAGCCCCGAGTTGCTCGAAGCCATCGCGCGCTCGACGCACATGTTCGACAGTGGCATGAAGACGCGCCAGGACGTGAAGCCCGACGACCCCGTGGCTGCCTTGCGCTCATGGGCCACGATGCACGGCCTGGCCACGCTTGCGATCGACCAGATGCTGCCGGGCTACGACCCGGTGATGCTCGCGCGGGCGCTGGCGAAAAAGCTCCGCCCGCCCAGCTGATCAGACCAGCGGAACGGCCGCCACCATCGCGCGCACCTGCTCGCGCGCACCGCGGCCGGCGCCCGCCACCGGGACCAGCCGGTGCGCCACCGTTTGCACGAGGATGGCCTGCACGTCGTCAGGTGCCACGTAGTCGCGCTGGTCGAGCAGGGCGTGCGCCTTGGCGGCGCGCAGGATGGCGATGCCGGCGCGCGGGCTGAGGCCATCGACGAACCAGGCGCCGCCGCGGGTGGCGGCGATCAGCGACTGCAGGTAGTCGAGCAGCGCGTCGGAGGCGTGAACCTTCAGCACCTCCTGCTGCGCAGCGATCAGGTCTTGCGGCGTCATCACCGGCGTGAGCGCGCCGATGGCATCGCGCCGGTCGGTGCCCGCCAGCAGTGCACGCTCGCTGGCCTTGTCTGGGTAGCCCAGCGTGAGGCACATCAGGAAGCGGTCGAGCTGCGATTCGGGCAGCGGGTAGGTGCCGAGCTGGTCGGTCGGGTTCTGGGTGGCGATCACGAAGAAGGGGCGGGGCAGGGCGCGCGTCTCGCCTTCGACGGTGACCTGGTGCTCTTCCATGGCTTCGAGCAGGGCGCTCTGCGTCTTGGGGCCGGCGCGGTTGATCTCATCGGCCAGCAGCACCTGCGCGAACACCGGGCCGGGATGGAAGACGAAGGCCTCCTTGCTGCGCTCGTAGACGCTCACGCCGATGAGGTCGGACGGCATCAGATCGGCGGTGAACTGGGTGCGCGAGAAGCGCAGGCCGAGCGACACGGCCAGGGCGTGTGCCAGCGTCGTCTTGCCCACGCCGGGCACGTCTTCGATCAGCAGGTGGCCACCCGCCAGAAGGCAGGCCACGCAGTCGCGAACTTGCGGTCGTTTGCCGACAATGATCGTGCTAATCTGGTCAATCAAGCGGGTGAGTTGCGACGCAAGGGCTTGGTTCATGCGGCGCACGATACCCGAAACTCCCCGCGCCGCCGCCATGCCCACCGCCCTCTACAGCCACCCCGACTGCCGCGCCCATGACATGGGCCACGGGCACCCCGAATGCCCGCAGCGGCTGGACGCGATCCACGACCATCTCATCGCCCAAGGGCTCGATGCGGCCTTCGTGCACCGCGACGCACCGCTGGTCGATTTGAGCGATGTACAACTCGCGCACAGCAGCGCCTACGTGGCGGAACTGAAAGACCGCCTGGAGCAGCTCGCTGCGAGTGGCGAGTCGCGCGCCTTCGACCCCGACACCAGCGCCAACCCCGGCACCTGGCGCGCTGCCCAGCGTGCCGCAGGAGCGGCCGTGGCCGCCACCGATGCGGTGATCGACGGGGAGATCGACAACGCCTTCTGCGCCATCCGCCCGCCCGGCCACCACGCCACGCGCGATGAGACCATGGGCTTTTGCTTCTTCAACAACGTGGCCATCGCCGCTCGCCATGCGCTCGACGTGCGCGGCCTCAAGCGCGTGGCCATCGTCGACTTCGACGTGCACCACGGCAACGGCACCGAAGACATCGTGGCCGGCGACGACCGCATCCTGATGGTGAGCTTCTTCCAGCACCCGCTGTACCCCTACAGCGGCGGTGTGCCCAAGGGCAGCAACATGGTCAACCTGCCGATTCCGCCCTACACGCGCGGCATGGAGATCCGCGAAATGATCGACCTGATGTGGATGCCGCGGCTCGAAGAGTTCAAGCCGCAGATGGTGTTCATCTCCGCCGGCTTCGACGCCCCCCGCGAAGACGACCTCGGCCAGCTCGGCCTGGTGGAGGCCGACTACGAATGGATCACCCTGCGCGTGAAGGAGGTGGCCGACCGCCACGCCCAGGGGCGCATCGTCTCGTGCCTGGAGGGCGGCTATTCGCTCAGCGCCCTCGCCCGCAGCGTGACTGCGCACCTGCGCGTGCTGGCTGAACTCTGATGCCTTAGAACAAGAATGAACGCGACTTTCGATCTCAAGGAACTCCAGGACCTCCTGCACAACCTGACCAGCCAGAGCGCACTCACCGAACTCGCGGTGCTGCTGGGCTGCCTGGGCCTCTCATGGCTCGTCTCGGCGATGCTGCGCCGGGTCTTCAAGCTGCATGGCGCCGTGCTGTTCGGCGACAACGTCATCGACGGCGTGATGTTCCCGGTGCTGGCGCTGATGCTGGCGCTGCTGTCGAGCCACCTCCTGGCCGGCGTGGTGAAGGTGGCCGTGTTCAAGCTGGCCATCCCCATCCTCACCTCGCTGGTGCTGATCCGCCTCACCGTGCGGGTGCTCACCGCGGCCTACCCGCACAACGGCTGGGTACGCGCCTTCGAGCGCACGCTGTCCTGGGTGGCCTGGATTGCCGCCGTGCTGTGGATCACCGGCGTGCTGCCGATGGTCATGCAGCAACTCGACGAAGTGCGCTGGCAGCTCGGCAAGACGCAGATCTCGTTGCGCCACCTGGTCGAAGGCACGATCACCGGCGGCGTGGTGATGGTGCTGGTGCTGTGGCTGTCGTCCGCGATCGAACGCAAGATCATCCACGGCACCGGCAACGACCTGTCGATGCGCAAGATGATCTCCAACATCGTGCGCACCGTGCTGCTGTTCGTCGGCCTGCTGGTGGCCATGTCGGCGGTGGGGCTGGACCTCACCGCGCTCAGCGTGCTCGGCGGCGCACTCGGCGTGGGCCTGGGCTTCGGCCTGCAGAAGATCGCTGCCAACTACGTGAGCGGCTTCGTGATCCTGGCTGAGCGTTCGCTGCGCATCGGCGACATGGTGAAGGTCGACAACTTCGAGGGCCGCATCGTCGACATCCGCACGCGCTACACCGTGATCCGCTCTCTCGGGGGGCGCGAGTCCATCCTGCCCAACGAGATGCTGATCACGCAGCGGGTCGAGAACTCCTCGCTGGCCGATTCGCGCGTGCTGGTCAGCAGCAGTGTGCAGGTGGCCTATGGCACCGACGTGCGTGCCTTGCAGCCCAAGCTGGTGGCGGCGATGCTGGGCGTCTCTCGGGTGCTGGAGGATCCTGCTCCCGGTGTCCAGCTGGCCGCCTTCTCGGCCGACGGCATGGATTTGTCGCTGCAGTTCTGGATCCGCGACCCGGAGAACGGCCAGGGGGCGGTGAAGTCCGACGTGCACCTCGCAGTGCTGGAGGTGCTGAATGCCGAAGGGGTGGAGATCCCTTTCCCGCAGCGCGTGATGCACACCCGGCCGGCGCCTGCGGCACCGGCGGGCTGAGAACGATCAGGCCACGGCGACCGGGATCTTGCCGATCTTGGCCTGCCACTCCTTCGGGCCGGTCTCGTGCACCGAGGTGCCCGTGGCGTCGACCGCCACCGTGACGGGCATGTCCTGCACGTCGAACTCGTAGATGGCTTCCATGCCCAGGTCGGCGAAGCCCAGCACCTTCGACTTCTTGATGGCCTTGGAGACGAGGTAGGCCGCGCCGCCCACCGCCATCAGGTAGGCCACCTTGTGCTTCTTGATGGCCTCGATGCCGCTCGGCCCGCGCTCGCTCTTGCCAATCATGCCGATCAGGCCGGTTTGCGCCAGCATCATCTCGGTGAACTTGTCCATGCGTGTGGCCGTGGTCGGGCCGGCAGGGCCCACCACTTCGTCGCGCACCGGGTCGACCGGGCCCACGTAGTAGATGACGCGGTTGGTGAAGTCGACGGGCAGCTTCTCGCCCTTGGCCAGCATGTCCTGGATGCGCTTGTGAGCGGCGTCGCGCCCGGTGAGCATCTTGCCGCTGAGCAGCAGGGTCTCGCCCGGCTTCCACGACTGCACTTCCTCGCGCGTGAGCGTGTCGAGGTTCACCTTCTTGCTCTTGTTGTAGTCGGGTGCCCAGTGCACGTCGGGCCAGAGGTCGAGGCTTGGCGGGTCGATGTAGGCCGGGCCCGAGCCATCCATCACGAAGTGCGCGTGGCGCGTGGCGGCGCAGTTGGGGATCATGGCGATCGCCTTTCCAGCGGCGTGTGAGGGGTACATCGCGATCTTCACGTCGAGCACCGTGGTCAGGCCGCCGAGGCCTTGTGCACCGATGCCCAGCGCGTTGATCTTGTCGCACAGCTCGATGCGGAGCGCTTCGGTCTTGTCCTGCGGTCCACGCTGCTTCAGCTCGTACATGTCGATGGGCTCCATCAACACTTCCTTGGCCATCAGCATGGCCTTCTCGGCGGTACCGCCAATGCCGATGCCCAGCATGCCGGGCGGGCACCAGCCGGCGCCCATGGTGGGCACGGTCTTGAGGATCCAGTCGACCACCGAGTCGCTCGGGTTGAGCATGGCGAACTTGCTCTTGTTCTCGCTGCCACCGCCCTTGGCGGCGACCTGCACGTCGAGCGTGTTGCCGGGCACCACCGTCATGTGGATCACGGCCGGCGTGTTGTCGCCGGTGTTCTTGCGCTCGAACTGCGGGTCAGCCACGATGGACGCTCGCAGCACGTTGTCGGGGTGGAGGTAGCCCTTGCGCACGCCTTCGTTCACCGCGTCTTCGATGCTGCCGGGGAAGCCCTCGAAGCGCACGTCCATGCCGATCTTCAGGAACACGTTGACGATGCCGGTGTCCTGGCAGATCGGGCGGCGCCCTTCGGCGCACATCTTCGAGTTGGTGAGGATCTGCGCGATCGCGTCCTTCGCGGCCGGGCTTTGCTCGCTGGCGTACGCACGCGCGAGGTGCTGGATATAGTCGGCGGGGTGGTAGTAGCTGATGTACTGCAGGGCTGCGGCGACGCTCTCGACGAGGTCTGCGTGGCGAATGGTGGTCATGGCGGCGGGCTCTCTCAGGCGGAAAGAAGAAGTTTACTCAAGGGGCAAAGCTCGTGATCAGCACAGCGTTTCGTCGGTTTTTCGCGGCGGAGTCGGCGGGGGGCATCGTGCTCGCCGTGGCCACGGTGCTGGCGCTGGTTGTCAGCAACTCGCCTTGGGGCGCCAGCTACGAGGCGTTTCGCAGCATCCCGGGTGAGGTGCGCATCGGGCACGACTGGCTGGTGCTCTCCAAGCCGCTGATCCTGTGGGTGAATGACCTGTGGATGGCGGTGTTCTTCCTGCTGGTGGGGCTGGAGATCAAGCGCGAGCTGCTGGCCGGCGAGCTGTCCACGCCGCGCCAGGCCCTGCTGCCCGCCGTGGCGGCGCTGGGTGGCATGGCGGTTCCGGCGTGCATCTATGCGCTGATCAACCTGCGCGATCCGGTGGCCTTGCGCGGCTGGGCCATTCCCGCGGCGACCGACATCGCCTTCGCGCTCGGCATCCTGATGCTGCTGGGCTCGCGCGTGCCGGCGGCGCTGAAGATCTTTCTCACCGCCGTGGCCATCATCGACGACCTGGGGGCCATCGTCGTGATCGCCTTGTTCTACACCGCCAACCTCTCGTGGGCCATGCTGGCCATCGCGCTCGTCGGCTGTACGGCGCTGTTCGCCCTCAACCGGCTGCGCGTGATGAGCGTGCTGCCTTACCTGGTGGTGGGGGCGCTGATCTGGGTGTGCGTGCTCAAGTCGGGCGTGCATGCCACGCTGGCCGGTGTGGCCACCGCCTTCGCCATCCCCATGGGCGACGACGAACACACGCCGCTGGAGACGCTGGAGCACGTGCTCCACCCCTGGGTGGCCTTCGTCGTGCTGCCGATGTTTGCGTTTGCCAATGCCGGCGTGTCGCTGCAAGGCATCTCGATCGACACGCTCACGCAGACTGTTCCGCTCGGCATCGCCGCAGGCCTGGTGCTGGGCAAGGCGGTCGGGGTGTTCGGCTCGTCGCTCCTGCTCACGCGCTTTGCCGGGGCCGAGCTGCCTGACGGGGCCAACCGCTGGCAGTTCTTCGCCGTGTGCGTGCTGTGCGGCGTGGGCTTCACCATGAGCCTCTTCATCGGTGGCCTGGCCTTCGAGGGCCAGGACCCGGCCTACGTCACGCAGGTGAAGCTCGGTGTGCTCTGCGGCTCGCTGGTCGCCGGCGTGCTGGGCACCGCCATCCTGGTGCTGGCCGAGCGGCGCGGCCCGTCGCGCCGCCGCCAGCAGCACATGCGGATTCAGTGACCGTTGCTCTGGTGCGCGGTGAGGATGCGGTCGGTCCAGGCGATCGCCAGGGCCGAGAACAGGAAGGCGATGTGGATTGCCGTCTGGGCGATCAGCACCCGGTCGCTCAGCGCGCTGGCGTTGATGAAGGTCTTGAGCAGGTGGATCGACGAGATGCCGATGATCGCAGTCGCGAGCTTCACCTTGAGCACCGAGGCATTCACGTGGCTCAGCCACTCGGGTTGGTCGGGGTGGCCTTCGAGGTCCATGCGTGACACGAAGGTCTCGTAGCCGCCCACGATCACCATGATCAACAGGTTGGAGATCATCACCACGTCGATCAGGCCGAGCACCACCAGCATGATGATGGTCTCGGTCAGCTTTCCGCCGTGGATCTCTGCGCTGGTGGCGCCTACCGCCGAGAAGATGGCCTGCAGTGCCGACTCGTTGCCCAGCGCCGCATGGATCAGGTGCACCAGTTCCACCCAGAAGTGAAACACGTACACGCCCTGGGCCAGGATCAGGCCGAGGTACAGGGGCAACTGCAGCCACCGGCTGGCGAAGATCAGCGTCGGCAGGGGGCGCAGTCTGCGGGCGGAGGAGGTGACGGGCTGGGTCATGGAGGAAGCACTTTCAGGGATAGTCCGGTTGCCCGCGAGTTTAGTTGGCCCAAGCTATGGGCCTGCGACTTGCAGCACGGAGTAAGCCGTTCGTAAGAGCTCCCGCTTATGGTGCGAACCAGTGCAAACAACCAAGCCCAGGAGACTGCCATGACCGACGCCGCCAAGCTCTATCCGCCTCCCGCCTCTGTCGCCAAAGCGGCGCACGTCTCGGGCATGGCGGCGTACGACAAGCTCTGCGCTGAAGCCGATGCCGATTACGAAGGCTATTGGGCTCGCCTGGCGCGCGAGTTCGTCACCTGGAAGAAGCCCTTCACCCAGGTGCTCAACGGCAGCGAGGCCCCGTTCTTCAAGTGGTTCGAAGACGGCACGCTGAATGTGTCTTACAACTGCCTCGACAAGCAGGTGGACGCCGGCCTGGGCGATAAGGTCGCCATCATCTTCGAGGCCGACGACGGGCAGGTCACCCGCGTCACCTACAAGGAGCTGCTGGCCAGGACCTGCCGCATGGCCAATGCGCTCAAGGCGCAAGGCGTTCAGCGCGGCGACCGCGTCGTCATCTACATGTCGATGTCGGTCGAAGGCGTGGTGGCCATGCAGGCCTGCGCGCGCATCGGCGCCACGCACTCTGTGGTGTTCGGTGGTTTCTCCGCGCAGAGTCTGCGCGACCGCATCCAGGACGCCGGTGCCGTGATGGTCATCACCGCCGACGAGCAACTGCGCGGTGGCAAGCAGCTGCCGCTGAAGGCCATCGTCGACGAAGCGATCGGCCTGGGGGGCTGCGAGAGCGTCAAGAACGTGATCGTCTACAAGCGCACCGGCGGCAAGATCGGCTGGGAGGCGTCGCGCGACAAGTGGATGCACGAGCTGACCGCCACGCAGGCCGAGACCTGCGAGCCCGAATGGGTCGGCGCCGAGCATCCGCTCTTCCTGCTCTACACCTCGGGTTCCACCGGCAAGCCCAAGGGCGTGCAGCATTCCACCGGGGGCTACCTGCTGCATGCAGCGCTCACCACCAAGTGGACCTTCGACCTGAAGCCCGACGACGTCTTCTGGTGCACCGCCGACATCGGTTGGGTCACCGGCCACACCTACATCGCCTACGGCCCTCTGGCGCTGGGCGGCACCGAGATCGTGTTCGAGGGCGTGCCGACCTACCCCGATGCGGGCCGTTTCTGGAAGGTGATCCAGACGCACAAGGTCAGCATCTTCTACACGGCGCCGACGGCCATCCGCTCGCTCATCAAGGCGGCAGAAAGCAACGAGGCCGTGCACCCCAAGCAGTACGACCTGTCCAGTCTGCGCATCCTGGGTTCGGTGGGCGAGCCCATCAACCCGGCGGCCTGGGAGTGGTACCACCAGCACATCGGCGGTGGCCGCTGCCCCATCGTCGATACCTTCTGGCAGACGGAGACGGGCGGCCACGTCATCACCCCGCTGCCGGGCGCCACCCCGCTGGTGCCGGGCTCGTGCACGCTGCCTTTCCCGGGCATCCAGGCGGCGGTGGTCGACGAGACCGGCAAGGACGTGCCCAACGGGCAGGGTGGGATCCTGGTCATCAAGAAGCCGTGGCCTTCGATGATCCGCACCATCTACGGCGACCCCGAGCGCTTCAAGAAGAGCTACTACCCCGAAGACTTCAAGGGCAAGTACTACCTGGCCGGTGACGGCGCGGTGCGCGACGAGAAGACCGGCTACTTCACCATCACCGGCCGCATTGATGACGTGTTGAACGTCAGTGGCCACCGCATGGGCACGATGGAGATCGAATCGGCGCTGGTGTCATGCACCGACCTCGTGGCCGAGGCCGCAGTGGTGGGGCGCCCCGACGACACCACGGGCGAGGCGATCTGCGCCTTCGTCGTTCTGAAGCGCCCGCGCCCCACCGGTGACGAGGCCAAGGCGATTGCCAAGCAGCTGCGCGACTGGGTCGGCAAGGAGATCGGGCCGATCGCCAAGCCGAAGGACATCCGCTTCGGCGACAACCTGCCCAAGACGCGCAGCGGGAAGATCATGCGGCGTTTGCTGCGTTCTGTCGCCAAGGGTGAGGCGGTCACGCAGGACACCTCGACGCTGGAGAACCCGGCGATCCTGGAGCAGTTGGGCCAGGCGTACTGAGGGATGACGACCCCTCGGCCTGCGGGTACGCAGGCCGATCCCCCAGGGGGATGCGGGGCCGGCTTGGGAGCGGCCCGGCGGTCGGCCCGCGATGCAGTCAGTTGCTGCGCGCAGTGACGAGTTCGAAAGGCGACTCGCTGCGCAGCGGCACCACGCGCCGCGCGACCAGCTCGAAGGGCTGCCCGTTCAATCGTTCCACGCACAATGCCACCGGGTGTTCCGGCGTGGCCCAGGCGTGGCGCAGCCCCCAGCGGTCGGCCGGGTCTTGCAGCTCGGGGTCGGTGCTGAGCGACACGCCCTTGGGTTCGCGCAGGTCGAAGGCAAAGCGCCCGAGCCCGATCGACAGCCCCAGGCCCCTGGCCTTGATGTAGCTCTCCTTCAGCGTCCACAGCTCGAAGAAGCGCGTGGCCTGTGCCTCGGTGGGCAGGGCGCGCAGGTGCTCGCATTCGCTGCGGGCGAAGAAGCGGTCGGCCACGTCGAGCAGGGCGCCGCGGCTGATGTTCTCGGTGTCCACGCCCAATGCCCGGCCGCGCGTCACGGCGAGCACCACCAGGTCGCTGGTGTGGCTGAGATTGAAGCTCAGGCTCTGCGCCAGTGCCTCGGGGTTGGTGATCTGCGGGCGGCCGTAGGACGTGGCCTCGAAGCGCCAGTTTTGCGGCGCCACCGGCGCGTAGCGCGACAGCGTGCTGCGCACCAGGGCGCGGGTGACGCGGTAGCGTGCGCGGTCACGCTCGAAGTGGAAGCGGTCGCCGCGGGCGCGCTCTTCCGGCGTCATCAGCGTGCGGTAACGGTCGTGGAGTGCGCTCTCGTCGGCATCGCCGCAGAAAGCGAGCCACAGGTGCACCTGGCTGGCGTCGAGGGCAAGCGTCATGGGGTCTCGTACACCGACACCAGCTCCTTGCGCGCGATGCGTGTCTCGTGCGGGTAGGCGAAGGCGTTGTTGACGTACAGCGTGCCATCGAGTTCGATGCGGCGGTTCACGTGGCTGTGCCCGTACACGTGCACCGCGGGTTTCAGCGCCTTCACCTGCTCGCCCAGCGCCGTGCTGCCGAGCACCGGGTAGATGATGCGTTTCTCAGGCGGGATGCGGTCGGGCATCACATCGATGCGCGGCAAGAAGTGGGAGTACGACACGATCACCTCGCGCTCCGACTGACGCTGGTAGGCGTTCATCGCCAGAAAGGCCTGCGCCGTGTGGTGCGACTCGAAGCCTTCGGGCCAGCGGCAGGCGCGGTAGTCGACCCAGGCCAGGCGCAGGTCTTCGCCCGGCTCACCGAAGCTGCTGTCGTACCAGCCCAGCAGCGGCACGATGCTCAGGTCGCCGTGGTGGAACACGTCCATGCTGGCGCCGGCGTTGCGCACCAGGTGCTTGAGCTGCTCGAACTTGCCGAAGGAATCGAGCCCGGGGGCATCGTGCCGCACCCACAGGTCGTGGTTGCCGGGGATGAAGAGCACGCGCCAGAAGCGGCGAGCCAACGTCTCCAGGCAGGCCGCTACGCGCGCGGAGCGGTCGGAGACGTCGCCGGCCACGATCAGCACGTCGTCAAGGTACTCGCCCATCGACAACTGCTGAACCCATTGCGCGTTGGGTTCGTAGTCGACGTGCAGGTCGGAGATGGCAAAGACGCGCATGGCCTGGAGTGTGAGCCAAATGAAAGAGGCCCCACGCGGGGGCCTCCGGTCATCCGCAGATGCGGCTTACTTCTTCAAGGACAAGATCCAGGTGACCAACTGCTTGGCCTCGGCATCGCTGACCGCGGTGTTGGCCGGCATGGGCACCGGGCCCCACACGCCGGCGCCGCCCTTGATGACCTTCTGCGCCAGCTTGTCCACGGCGTCCTTCTGGCCGGCGTATTTGGCGGCCACGTCCTGGTAGGCGGGGCCGACCAGTTTCTTGTCGACTGCGTGGCATGCCATGCAGTTCTTCTTTTGTGCGAGATCGGCGTTGGCGAAGGCAGGGCCTGCGACCAGTGCGGATGCGGCAAAAATCAGTGAAAGCGTCGACTTCATGGTTTCCTTTCGGGTGCCGGACACAGAAGGGTGATTTACATTCCCAGCACGGCTGGTTCAACGCATTCTAGGCGTGCAGGTTGACGGCGATCGTTACAAACCCCATGCCCTTGAGGCGGGTCAAACCATGTACTTTGTCATTTTTGGCGTCTTGTTGCTGGTGATGAAGGTGGCCGAGTTCGGCCCCGTCGCCGAGTGGTCCTGGTTCGCGGTGCTGTGGCCCTTCCTCGCTGCCGTGGTGTGGTGGGCCTGGGCCGATTCCACCGGCTACACCAAGCGTCGCCAGATGGACAAGATGGATGCACGTGTGGCGAAGCGGCGCGCAGAGAACCTTGAGAACCTCGGCATGGACGCCAAGGGGCGCCGGCACAAGCGCAAGCGCTGAGCCCGTTGTACAAAGCAAAAGCGGCCCGCGGGCCGCTTTTTTCATGTGCCTTGGCAGACATCACTCGAACTGGTCGAGCACCGCACCCGAGCTGGCGCTGGAGGCGTTCTTGGCAAACTTCGCCAGCACGCCGCGCGTGTAGCGCGGAGCAGGGCGCTTCCAGGCCGCGCGGCGCTTG
>NZ_DASSRA010000417.1:0-8945 GCF_035702065.1 Rhizobacter sp. | reverse complement strand
GCTGGCCGGCCACGCGCCGATCACAAGGGCCGCGTAGGTCTTGCCGGTTTCGCGCCCGCGGAACTGGTCCTGCAGCGCCACCAGCGCCGAACGCTTCTTGGCGATCAGCAACAAGCCCGAGGTTTCCTTGTCGAGCCGGTGCACCAGCTCCAGGAACTTGGCCGTGGGCCGCGCCTTGCGCAACTGCTCGATCACGCCGGAGCTGACGCCGCTGCCGCCGTGCACCGCCACGCCGGCAGGCTTGTTGACGGCGATCAGGTACTCATCCTCGAAGACGATCGGAAACTCGCGCGCCGGCGCAGGCGGAGCCTCCGCCCGCTCGGCCACACGCACCGGGGGCACGCGCACCAGGTCACCCAGCGCCAGGCGGGTGTCGGCCGAGGCCCGGCCCTTGTTCACCCGCACCTCGCCCGAACGGATCACCCGGTAGACGTGGGTCTTGGGCACGCCCTTGAGCAGCTTGAGCAGGAAGTTGTCCAGCCGCTGCCCCTCGGAGGCCTCGTCGACCTGCACGGTGTGCACCGCGGGCTTGGGGGCCGGCTTGGGGGCCAACTTCGGGGCTGAGGGGCGGGCACTTGCCGCCGGTTCCGGTTTCGCCCTTATAATGCGCCGCACCACGTTTTCGCTGTAAGTGATTGATTTTTCTGAGTTTACGCCGCGCAAGCAGCCTCCCTCAGACAAACACTCGGTACAACGCGGCGGCCGGCTTGAAAACCGGCCACAAGGTGATGCAACGTACCCGGCATGCGGCGGGCCTGGTCCCCAAGTGACCCGGCGGCTGGCAACCCGGTACGGCAGAGAAACAAAGAACGAACCCTGCAAAAAGGTTTCCAGGCGGGAGACACCCCAACCCAGCCGGCGCCAAAAGCGCGTCAGGCCCCGGGATGACGTCTTCCACCCGCGTCCAGCGATCAAATCGGATGTTGTTCCCGACCCCCACCCCTCACTGCCCTTCGCGCGCTCGTCGTGCCGGCAGCGCCGTGGCCCGGTCTCGAACAGGTGCTTCACGGCCCTCCTCCCCTTTGCCCACTGCCACGCACGCGCCAACGCTGCCAGACGGGCCGCCGATCGACTGATCGGCACCTCGTCACCACAGTCCAGGGCGATTCCTTCCGGTTCATCCACGTTTCTCGTGCATCGATGAGTCGCCCCTGAGTTTTCAGTGGCGGCATGTTGAGTGAGCTGCACCCGACCGCACGAGCGGCGGTGGCAGCCAAGGAGCGCACATGAAACGCATGCTGATCAACGCGACGCAGCAAGAAGAACGTCGCCTGGCCATCGTCGATGGCCAGAAGCTGATGGACTTCGAGACCGAAATCGAAGGCCGCGAGCAACGCAAGGGCAACATCTACAAGGCGGTCGTGACCCGCGTCGAGCCCTCGCTCGAAGCCTGCTTTGTCGACTACGGCGAAGACCGCCACGGCTTCCTTCCCTTCAAGGAAATCTCCAAGAACTACTTCCGCGACGGCGTGGACGTGCGCAACGCACGCATCCAGGACGCCATCAAGGAAGGCGACCAGCTGCTGGTGCAGGTCGAGAAGGAAGAGCGCGGCAACAAGGGTGCCGCACTCACCACCTTCGTGAGCCTGGCCGGCCGTTACCTGGTGCTGATGCCCAACAACCCGCGTGGGGGCGGCGTGTCACGCCGCATCGAGGGCGAAGACCGCGAAGAGCTGAAGGAAAACCTCGACCAGCTCGAGTACCCCAAGGGCATGAGCCTGATCGCCCGCACCGCCGGCATCGGCCGCTCCGCGCCCGAGCTGCAGTGGGACCTGAACTACATGCTCAAGCTGTGGAGCGCCATCGACGGCGCGGCACAGGCCGGCAAGGGCGCCTTCCTGATCTACCAGGAGTCGTCGCTGGTGATCCGTGCGATCCGCGACTACTTCACCGCCGACGTCGGCGAGATCCTGATCGACACCGACGACATCTACGACCAGGCTCAGCAGTTCATGAGCCACGTGATGCCCGAGGCCGCGGCCAAGGTGAAGCGCTACCGCGATGACGCGCCCCTCTTCAGCCGCTTCCAGATCGAGCACCAGATCGAAACCGCGTTCTCGCGCACGGTGAACCTGCCCTCGGGCGGCGCCATCGTGATCGACCACACCGAAGCGTTGGTGTCGGTCGACGTGAACTCCGCCCGCTCCACCCGCGGCTCCGACATCGAAGAGACCGCCACCCGCACCAACCTCGAAGCCGCCGACGAGATCGCGCGCCAGATGCGCCTGCGCGACTTGGGCGGCCTGATCGTGGTCGACTTCATCGACATGGAAGAGTCGAAGAACCGCCGCGACGTGGAGAACCGCCTGCGCGATGCGCTGCGCCAGGACCGCGCTCGCGTGCAGTTCTCGTCCATCAGCAAGTTCGGCCTGCTGGAGCTGAGCCGCCAGCGCCTGCGCCCGGCCCTGAGCGAAGGCAGCCACATCACCTGCCCGCGCTGCAACGGCACCGGCCACATCCGCGACACCGAATCGAGCGCGCTGCAGATCCTGCGCATGGTCCAGGAGGAGTCCATGAAGGACAACACCGCCGCCGTGCACGTGCAGGTGCCGGTGGAAGTGACCTCGTTCCTGCTGAACGAGAAGCGCGCCGAGATCACCAAGATCGAACTGAAGCAGCGCATCACCGTGCTGCTGGTGCCCAACAAGCACCTGGAGACCCCCAACTACAAGCTGGAACGCCTGCGCCACGACGACCCACGCCTGGAAAGCCTGCAGGTCAGCTATTCGATGATCGAGGAGCCGGACGACGAGGTTGGCATCACCCGCCGCGAGAAGACCAAGGCCAAGCAGGAGCCGGTGATCAAGGGCATCCTGCCCGAGACGCCCGCGCCCATCGCCGTGCCCAAGCCCGAACCGGTTGCAGCTGCACCGGCCGCCCCTGTGGCTGCACCTGCGCCGGCGGCTCCGGCCTCCGGTGGCGGCTTTTTCGCCTGGGTGAAGAAGCTGTTCGGCGGCGGCGAGTCCGCGCCTGACGCAGCGGCACCTGCGGCTAAGCCTGCGGTTGCAGAGAAGTCAACAGAACGCGGCGAAGGCCGCGGTGACCGCAACGGCCGGGGTGGTCGCGGCGGGCGCGATGGCCGCCGCAACGAACGCGGTGAGCGCAACGGCGAACGCGCGGAACGCGGCGGGCGTGACGGTGGCCGTGGCCGCCGCAACGAGCGCGGCGACAAGCCAGAAGAAGCCGCGGCAGAAGGTGGTCGCAGCGAAGACCGCAACAACCGCCGCCAGGAAGCCCGCACCGACGCCCCCGAGGGCCGTGGCGACCAGCCGCGCCAGGAAGGCGGCCGCCGTGGCCCGCGCCCTGAGCGTGGTGAGCAGCGTCGCCCGGCCGCACCGGCGCCTGAAGCTGCCGCCAGCGACGAGGCCGCACAGGCCCGCGCCTTCGTCGACACCGTGCCGGGCGGCGACGCGCCGGACACCGCAGCCGAAGGCCAGGGCGAACGACAGGGCCGCCGCCGCAACCGCCGTGGTGGACGTGGCGGGCGCGACCGCGACGAATCGCGCCAGGGCGAGGCCGTTGCCACGGACACCGACACCGCAACGCCGGTGGAGGGAGCCGCCGATCAAGCCGTCGTTGAACCCGTGTCGGCAGAGTCCGAGGGTGCACCCGCGGCTGAAGCAGGCACTGAACGTGGTGAGCGCGAAGGCCGCCGCCGCCGTGGCCGTGGTGGCCGTGACCGCCAGCGCCGCGACGAGACGGGCGAGGAGGCCGGTGCACCGGGCGCAGAGGCAGGTGTCAGCCAGGACGAGACGCCGGCTCCGGTCGCTGAGGAACCGCAGCACCTTGCCACGACGGTGACCCCCGCAGTAGTGGAAGAAGCCGTTGCCCCCGCACCGGCCGAGCCGCAAGTGGTCGAAGCAGCCCCTGCTCACGCACCGGTGGTGCAGGAAGCCCAAGCTGCGCCAGCGCCAGCGCCAGCGCCCGCACCGGTCGCCGCCGTGCCCCCCCCAGAGGCCTTCGTCTTGCCGACGGCTCAGCTGATCTCGGTGGCCGAATCGGCCGGTCTGCAGTGGGTGAACTCCGACGCCGACAAGATCCGCGCCGTGCAGGAAGCCATGGCACGCGAGCCCAAGCCGGTGCACGTGCCGCGCGAGCCCAAGCCGGTGGTCGCCATCGACGAAGGCCCGCTGGTGCTGGTGGAGACGCGCAAGGATCTGTCGCAGATCAAGCTGCCGTTCGAGACGGTGCAAGGCTCGCAGCCTCAGGCCTGAGCCACACCGCACGTGAAAAGGGCGCACCTCGGTGCGCCCTTTTCATTGGTGCGGGACTGCGATCAGGGCAGGCGTTCCAGCGCGAGCTGGTACGCGGGCTCGTGCATCAGCTCGTCCCAGCTGAGCGGCGGCGTCTGCGGCAACAGTGCAAGACGGCGGCCTTCGCTGTCGGCATCGGCCTGCCATTGGCCTCGCTCCAGCGCGCTCAGCAGGCCATCGAGCAAGGCGTCGACCGGCTTGCCGCCGTCGACCTTCGACTGGTTGCACAGCAGCACCAGGTCGCAGCCGGCGTTCAGCGCGGTGATACCGCCTTCGACGGCGCTGCCGGCAATGCGGGCGCCTTCCATGCTGAGGTCGTCGCAGCAGATGGCGCCGGTGTAGCCGAAGCGGCCGCGCAGGATGTCTTTCAGCCAGCGCGCCGAGAAGCCGGCCGGCAGCGGGTCGACCTTCGGGAAAGTGACGTGGGCGGGCATCACGCAGTCGAGCGTGGTGGCCAGCCAGTCGTAGGGCATGGCGTCCTCGGCGAGGATCTCCTCGAGCGTGCGGTCGTCGACGGCGCGCGCGACGTGCGAGTCGGCGATCGCGTAGCCGTGCGCCGGGAAGTGCTTGCCACAGTTGGGCATGCCGGCTTTCAGCAGGCCGTGCATCAGGCTCTTGGCGAGCAGCGTAGCCACGCGTGGGTCGCGGTGGAAGGCGCGGTCGCCCACCACCTCGCTGCGGCCATGGTCGAGGTCGACCACCGGTGCCCAGCTCATGTCGACACCGCAGGCGCGCAGCTCGGCGCCCAGCACGTAGCCGGCGGCGCTGGCCGCGTCGGTGGCGCGCATCGCATCCAGCATCCACAGCTCGCCCAGGCGGCGCATCGCCGGGAGGTGAGTGAAGCCGTCGGTGCGGAAGCGCTGCACGCGCCCGCCTTCGTGGTCGATGGTGATGAGCAGGTCGGGGCGGATGGACTTGGCCTCCGCGGTGATCTCGATGATCTGCTCACGGTTGACCCAGTTGCGGGTGAAGAAGATCAGGCCGCCGGTCAGCGGGTGCTGCAATCGGCGGCGGTCGTCGTCGTTGAGCTGTGTGCCGGCGATGTCGAGGATGACCGGGGCGTGGTGGGTGTTGTTGTCGTTGTTCATGCGGCGTGAGAGGCAGAGTGGATGCAGCGCAGGTAGTCGCGCACGGTCTCGGTCATGCCGAGCTCCAGCGTGTCGGCGATGAGCGCATGGCCAATGGACACCTCCTGCACACCGGGCACGGCACGCAGGAAGTCGGTGAGGTTGGCACGGTTGAGGTCGTGGCCGGCGTTGAGGCCCAGGCCCACGCGGATGGCCGCTTCGGCCGCGGCGGTGAAGCGCGCCAGCACCGCCGCCTGCTCGGGCGTGCCGTGAGCGCGCGCATACGACTCGGTGTAGAGCTCGACGCGATCTGCTCCGACATCGCGTGCAGCGGCCATCATGCCGGGCAGTGGGTCCATGAAAAGGCTGACCCGGATGCCCAGTGACTTGGCTTCGGCGACGAGCGGCGCCAGCGTGCCGGCATCCTCAGGAAAGCGCCAGCCGTGGTCGGAGGTCGGCTGGCTTTCGTCGTCGGGCACGAAGGTGCATTGGTGCGGCGCACGGCCCTCGGCGGCGAGTTGGCGCAGCAGGCCCATCAGGTTGTGCAACGGGTTGCCTTCGATGTTGAACTCGGCCTGCGGCCACTTGGCCATCAGGTCGGCGAGATCGAAGACGTCGTGCGTGCGGATGTGGCGCTGGTCGGGCCGAGGGTGGATGGTGATGCCTTGCGCGCCGGCCTCCAGGGCCCGTGCGGCCAGGCCCGTCACGCTGGGGAAATCGAGCGGCCGCCGGTTGCGAATCTGCGCGACAAGATTGACGTTCACCGACAGCGCAGTGAAGCCGCGATGTGCATCGAGCCCGGTGGTCAGCAAAGGATTCATGGAGGCCTATCGGTCGAGGGCTTGGACGTCGAGCATGACCTGGCGCGTGCGCAGGACAGGCGAGCCCAGATGATAGTGAAGCAAGCTGCGCAGAAGGGTCTTGAGCTCCGGCAGAGCGCGTGCACAGGCCTGCTGCAGTGCAGGCAGGCTGCCGTGTTCGAGTGCGGCCTGCAGGCCAATCAGCACCTGTCCGGCCACGGCGGTGTCGCTGGGCCTTGGCGCCGAGACGCCGGCTTCGGCCAGCAAGGTGTAGCGCCGTTCGGCATCCACCGCCTCTTGCGTCAGCGTGGCCAGGCTCAGGTCGGGCAGCAGGCCGAGCTGGCTGAGCAGTGACACCTCGAAGGCACGCAGCGCAGCTTCGTCATTGGCGCCCAACGCAGACAAGGTACCCGCGTAGATGTCGAACAGCGCAGCGTGGGCGTCACCGCGTGGCAGCAGCTTCATCAGCAGTTCGTTCAGGTAGAAACCGCTGAACAGCGCGGCGCCGGTGAGCATGGCCTGTCCGCCAGCCCATTCGGCCCCCCGCAGCGTCTGCACGTCGCTCGTGGCCTCGCCAGTTGCATCCGCTTTGGGTGGCCGCCCCAACACGACATGGGCACGTTGGAAGGGCAGCAACACCGAGCGCAGCTGTGAATAGGGTCGCTTGGCCCCCTTGGCAATCACTGCCAGGCGCCCCTGCTCACGCGTGAAGAGGTCGAGGATCAGGCTGGATTCGCTCCAGTCGTAGCGGTGGAGCACGTAGGCGGCCAGCTGGGCCGGCGCGCGTGGGGCCCGCGTTGCCATCTACTCGTAGCCGTAGCTGCGCAGATGCTCTTCGTTGTCGGCCCAGCCCGAGCGCACCTTGACCCACAGCTCGAGGAAGACCTTGGCATCCATCAGGCGCTCGAGCTCCTGGCGGGCTTCGGAGCCGATGCGCTTCAGGCGCTCGCCCTCGTTGCCGATCACCATGCCCTTGTGCGCATCGCGCTCGACGATGATGGTGGCGGCGATGCGCCGAAGGTTGCCTTCTTCCTCGAACTTGTCGATGACCACCGTGGAGGTGTAGGGCAACTCGTCGCCGGTCAGTCGGAACAGCTTCTCGCGGATCAGCTCGCTGGCGAGGAAGCGGTCGCTGCGGTCGGTGAGCGCGTCTTCATCGTAGAACCAGGGCTGCTGAGGCAAGTAGGGTTTGACGATGTCGAGCAGGCGCTGCACGTCGGCGTTCTTCTTGGCCGAGAGCGGCACGAACTCGGCGAAGGCATGGCGATCCTGCATGCCCTTGAGCCAGGGCACGAGATCGGCGCGGCGGTGCACCGCGTCGAGCTTGTTGGCAATCAGGATCACCGGCTTGTCGGGTGGCATGAGAGCCAGCACCTTGGCATCATCCAAGCCGAAGCGCCCGGCTTCGACAACGAACAGCACGACGTCCACATCGCCCAGCACGCCCTGCACGGTGCGGTTGAGGTTGCGGTTGAGCGGCGCGCTGTGGCGCGTCTGGAAGCCGGGGGTGTCGACGAAGACGAACTGGCTGTCTTCGACGGTGCGGATGCCGGTGATGCGGTGGCGCGTGGTCTGCGCCTTGTCGGAGGTGATGCTGACCTTCTGGCCGACCAGCGCATTGAGCAGCGTGGACTTGCCGACGTTGGGGCGGCCAACGATGGCCACGAGGCCGCAACGCAGGGTGTCGCCGCTGTCGCCGGCGTCGGCTGATTCGACGGAATCGTTCATTCGGTCAGGAGCGCAACGCGCTGCCCGGTTTGTCGCTGGCCTTCAGCGCGACGAGCATGCGGCGAGCCGCTTCCTGCTCGGCGGCCCGGCGCGAGCGGCCTTCGCCGGTCTCGGTGAGGCTCAGTGCGGGCACGGCGCATTCCACCTCGAAGGTCTGCGCGTGGGCCTGGCCGCGTGTGCTGGCAATCCGATAGACGGGCACCGGCAGGCGGCGCGCCTGCAGCCATTCCTGCAGCTCGGTCTTGGCGTCCTTGGTCCAGCTGTCGATGTCGGTGGTGGCAATGACCTCGCCGAACAGGCGCTGAACCAGGGCACGGGCCGGTTCGAACCCACCATCCAGGAAGGTGGCACCGATGATGGCTTCGAGCGCGTCGGCCAGGATGGAGGGGCGCTGCGCCCCACCGCCGCGCGCTTCGCCTTCGCTCAGGCGCAGCACGTCGGGCAGCCCGATCACGACAGCAACACGGTGCAGGGTGTCTTCGCGCACCAGGTGCGCGCGAACACGCGTGAGGTCCCCTTCGTCGGAGCCGCCGAAGCGCTCGAACAGCAAGGCGCTGATCGCCAGGCTGAGCACGGCGTCGCCCAGGAACTCAAGGCGCTCGTTGTGGTCGGAGCCGAAGCTGCGGTGCGTGACGGCGCGGCTCAGCAACTCGGGCTCGGCAAAGCGATGTCCCAGTCGTTGTTGCAGTGCGTTGAGGCGCGTGTCCACGGAGCTGTCGGGTCGAATCAGGCAGCTCGCCTTACTTCGTACGCCCCTCGTACTTGATCATTAAATAGACCGGCGCCATCAACTCAATTTCCTTGTTGTAGGCAAAGCTGATCACAACCTTCTCGTTGACCTTGGTGATCTCCAGATCCTTGCCAGAGATCGAGGTGATGGAGTATTCGATCTCCTTCGTCTTCTCGAAAGCCGTGCGGATCTCCGGCACCGTGCTCGCACCGCTCGAAGCGATCTTCTCGATCGCCTTCTTGATCGTGAGGTACTCGTTCACCGTCGGCAGAACACGCAGGCCCACCAGCGCAAAGAAGCCGATGATGATGGCCCAAAACAGCAATCCGAACAGCGTGACACCACGCTGCGAACGTGCCTTGCGAAG
>NZ_DASSRA010000416.1:0-34782 GCF_035702065.1 Rhizobacter sp. | reverse complement strand
CGAGGGCGCGGCGGCGCTCCTTCGCACGCTGGGGCGGGCAACCGTAGGCTGGGGTGAGCCCGAAGGCGAACCCCAGCTCCCCGGCGATACCATTTCAACGAACGAACAGAGAGAGACCGAGGCACACACCATGATGAAACTCCCCGCCCGCTACGACCACGTCGGCAGCTTCCTGCGTCCGAAAGACCTCCTCGAGGCCCGAGCCCGCAAGGCGAAGGGCGAGATCACGCCCGCCGAACTGCGCAAGGTCGAGGACCAGGCCATCACCGAGATCGTGAAGTTCCAGGAGGACCTGGGCCTCAAGGGCATCACCGACGGCGAGTTCCGCCGCACCTACTTCCACATCGACTTCCTGGAGCAGCTGGGCGGTGTGAAGACCGACATCCCGGTCACCATCATTCGCCCCGACGGCACGGAAGAACTGGCCCCGCCGGTGATGAAGGTGATCGACAAGGTGCGCCACGTGAAGGACATCCAGCTGGCCGACTTCCAGTACCTGAAGCGCCAGCTGGCGCCGGGCAGCACGGCCAAGGTGACCATCCCCTCGCCGACGATGCTGCACTTCCGCGGCGGTCGCGCGGGCATCAGCAAGCAGCACTACCCCGAGCTCGAGCCGAGCTTCTACCAGGACGTGGCCAACGCCTACGGCGACGAACTGCGCTCGCTGGCCGAAGCCGGCTGCACCTATGTGCAGATGGACGACACCAACATGGCCTACCTGTGCGACGAGCACATGCGCGAAGCGGCCCGCCAGCGCGGCGACGACCCCAACGAGCTGCCGCACCGCTACGCCAAGTTCATCAACCTTGTGGTCGCGCAAAAGCCCAAGGGCATGACGCTCGCCATGCACCTGTGCCGCGGCAACTTCAAGAGCACGCACGCCGCAGCGGGCAACTACGAGCCGGTGGCGGAGGCGCTGCTGTCGGAGATGGACCTGGATGCGTACTTCCTGGAGTACGACGACGACCGCTCGGGCGACTTCCGGCCGCTGCGCTACCTGCCCAAGGGCAAGATCGTGGTGCTCGGCCTCGTCACCACCAAGTTCGGCGAGATGGAGAGCAAGGACACGCTGAAGCGGCGCATCGACGAGGCGGCGAAGTACGCACCGCTGGAGCAGCTGTGCCTGTCGCCGCAGTGCGGGTTCTCCAGCACCGTGCACGGCAACAACATTGCCGTCGAGGCCCAGCGCAACAAGCTCAAGCTGGTGGTGGAGACGGCGCGCGAGGTGTGGGGCGGCTGATCGCCTCGCCGCGGTGCGAAGCGCGCTGGGGGCTCACGCCTCCAGCGGCAGGCCCACGTAGTTCTCTGCCAGCGAAGTCGATGCCGCCACCGACCCCAGCAGGTAGCCGATCTCGGCCTCCTGGATCTTCTGTGCGAAGGCCCCGCCATCGGGGAACTTGTGCATCAGCGAGGTGAACCACCAGGAGAAGCGCACCGCATTCCACACGCGGCGCAGGCAGCGATCCGAATACGCATCGATGCCCGCCGAGCTCTTGTCGCGGTAGAACTCGATCAGCCCGCGCGACAGGTAGTGCACGTCCGACGCCGCCAGGTTCAGGCCCTTGGCGCCGGTCGGCGGCACGATGTGCGCCGCGTCCCCGGCCAGGAACAGCCGGCCGAAGCGCATCGGCTCCGCCACGAAGCTGCGCAGCGGCGCGATGCTCTTCTCGATCGACGGGCCGATCACCATGCTCTCGGCGGCCTCGGGGTCGAGGCGCAAGCGCAGTTCGTCCCAGAAGGCCTGGTCGCTCCACTGTTCGACCTTGTCGTCGAGCGAGCACTGGATGTAGTAGCGGCTGCGCGTGTTGGAGCGCATGCTGCACAGCGCGAAGCCGCGCTCGTGGTTGGAGTAGATGAGCTCGTGCGCCACGGGCTTGGTGTCGGACAGCACGCCCAGCCAGCCGAAGGGGTAGACCTTCTCGTAGGTCTGGATGCTGCCGGCCGGCACGCTGGCGCGGCTCACGCCGTGGTAGCCGTCGCAGCCGGCGATGAAGTCGCACTGCACTTCGTGCGCCACGCCGTCCTTGGTGTACGTGACGGTGGGGGATGCGCCGTCGAAGCCGTGCAGCTGCACGTTCTGCGCTTCGTACACCGTCTTGGCGCCGGCGGCGGCGCGCGCGTCCATCAGGTCGCGCGTCACTTCGGTCTGTCCGTAGACCATCACGTCCTTGCCGCCGGTCAACTTGTGCAGGTCGATGCGGTGGTGCGTGTTGCGGTAGCCGATGTTGAAGCCCTGGTGCACCAGGCCTTCGGCGTGCATGCGCTGGCCCAGGCCCAGCTGGTCCATCAGGTCGACCGTGCCCTGTTCCAGCACGCCGGCGCGGATGCGGCCGAGCACGTACTCGGCGCTGCGCTGCTCCAGCACGATGGCGTCAACGCCGGCCTGGTGCAGCAGGGCACCGAGCAGCAGGCCCGACGGGCCGGCACCGACGATGGCGACTTGTACGCGTTGCGTGGGCATGGCGTCTCCTTGCGGTGTCAGAGCGTGCTGCGCAGGCGGGCCTGGGCTTGCAACAAGGCGGGCAGGCAGGTCTCGACCAGCTGCGACATGCTCACGCGCGAGGTCTGCACGCTGATGTTCATGGCGGCCAGCACCTCGCCGCGGAAGTTCTTCAGCGGCACGGACACCGTGCGCAGCCCCAGCTCGAACTCCTGGTCGACGGTCGCGTAGCCCTGCGTGCGCGCGCGGTTGATCTCGGCGCGCAGCTGCGAGGTGTCGGTGAGGGTGTGCGGCGTCAGCGGCTCCAGCTTCTGCTGCGCCAGCCAGGCGTCGACTTCACCCGGCGTCTTGGCCGCCAGCAGGATGCGGCCGTTGGCCGTGCAGTACGCCGGCACGCGGGTGCCCGGCTGCAGCGTCGACGAGACCAGGCGGCCCGCTTCGGTGGCGGCGATGCAGATCACGTCGCTGCCTTCCAGCACGCCGGCCGAGGAGGCCTCTTTGAGCGCGTAGGCCAGCTTGTGCAGTTCGGGCTGCACGATGCGCGGCAGACGCGCCGAGTGCATGTAGCTCTGGCCCAGGCGCAGCACCTTGGGGCTGAGCGAATACATCTTGCGTTCGCTGCTCACGTAGCCCAGGTACTCGAGCGTGATGAGGTAGCGGCGCGCGGCGGCGCGGGTCAGGCCGCAGCGCGTGGCAACTTCGCTGATGGTCAGGCGCGGGCGGTCCTGGTCGAAGGCTTCGATCACCGCCAGGCCCTTCTCCAGCCCGGCGATCAGGTCACGCTTGTGGGGGCCGCTGTCGACCGCCGCGGCGGGCTCCGGAAGCGCAGTTTCGTTGTTGAAGGCGTCAAGCGGATCCAGCGAGGTCATGGGCGTCAGGTCATTCGTTTGATCCTCGGAATGTAGTTATTCATCATCACTAAATACATTGGTAATCGCCACATTCGTGCGATTGGCGGATCGTTTGTGCGTTCAGAGCCCCACGGGCAGGGGCGACGGTGCCTTGATCTCCTCCATGCAGATCATGGAGCGCACGTCGTCCACGCCCGGCACTTGCATCAGCTGGTCGGTGAGGAACTGGCTCAGGCTCTTGAGGTCGCGCGCCACCACCTTGAGCAGGTAGTCGCTGTCGCCCGAGACGGTGTGGCACTCCAGGATCTGCGGGAAGGCGCGGATGTCGGCCTCGATCTCGCGCACCCGGCCGAACTGGCCGCCGTCGATGTTGAGGCTCACGTAGGCCATCACCTCCAGGCCCAGCGCCTTCGGGGTGACCAGGGCGCGGTAGCCGCGCAGCACGCCGCGCTCTTCCAGCGCACGCACGCGGCGGAAGCACTGCGGCGCCGACAGGTGCACCTGGGCCGAGAGCTCCACGTTGCTGGCCCGGCCGTCGGCCTGCAACGCCGTGAGAATCTTGCGGTCGAGTGCGTCAAGCTCTTGTTCTGCCACCGTCATCTCCTTCGATATGAACGAATCTTGTGACTTGGAGTGTATTGGTGCAATAAATGGCATGCAAATTTCGCAGATCCTTGCCTAGACTGAAGACAGTTGGACAAGGACACCACGAACATGACCACCGCCGCCCGCGCGACCGCGCTGCGCCAACGCGCCCAAGCCTCTCAATCCAGCCACGCGCCCATCGAGCTCGAAGCGCGCCATGGCGCCCACAACTACCACCCGCTGCCCGTGGTGCTCACGCGCGGTGCCGGCGTCTACCTGTTTGACGACGGCGGGCGCCGCTACCTCGACATGATGTCGGCCTACTCCGCGGTGAGCTTCGGCCACAGCCACCCGGTGCTGGTGAACGCGCTCACCGAGCAGGCGCAAAAGCTCGCCGTCACCAGCCGCGCCTTCCACACCGACCAGCTCGGCAGCTTCCTGGAGCTGCTGTGCCGCATGACGGGCATGGCGCGCGCGCTGCCCATGAACAGCGGCGCCGAGGCGGTCGAGACCGCCATCAAGGCGGCGCGCAAGTGGGCCTACAAGGTCAAGCGCGTGCCCGAGGGGCGGGCACAGATCCTGGTGGCCGAAGGCAACTTCGCCGGGCGCACCACCACCATCGTCGGCTTCTCCAGCGAGGCGCAGTACCGCGACGGCTTCGGGCCTTTCGCGCCGGGGTTCAGCACCGTGCCCTTCGGCGACGCGCAGGCACTGGAGGCGGCCATCACGCCCGACACTGCGGCCTTCATCGTCGAACCCATCCAGGGCGAGGCCGGCATCATCGTGCCGCCCGCCGGCTACCTGCGGGCGGTGCGCGAGATCTGCACGCGCCACAACGTGCTGCTGATCTGCGACGAGGTGCAGACCGGCCTCGGCCGCACCGGCGCGCTGCTCGCGTGCGACCTCGAAGGCATCAAGCCCGACGGCCTGATGCTCGGCAAGGCGCTCGGCGGCGGCCTGCTGCCGGTGAGCGCTTTCCTGGCGCGCGAGGACGTGATGGCGCTCTTCACCCCCGGGGACCACGGCAGCACCTTCGGCGGCAACCCGCTGGCCGCCGCCGTGGGCCGTGCGGCGCTGCAGCTGCTGGAGAGTGGCGAGCTGGCGCGCCGCGCGCACGAGAACGGCGAGTACCTCATGGCGAGCCTGCGTGCGCTCAGGCACCCGGCCATCACCGAGGTGCGCGGCCGCGGTCTGCTCATCGGGGTGCAGATCGACCCGGCCTTCGCCAGCGCACGCGAGGTGTGCGAGCAGTTGATGCACGAAGGCGTGCTCACCAAGGACACCCACCACACCGTCGTGCGGCTGGCGCCGCCGCTGGTGATCGAGCGCGAGCAGATCGACGCCGCGGTGGCAGCCCTGCAGCGGGTGCTGCAGTCCCATTCGGTGGCATCGACGGTGTGAGCGGGTGGGGTAAGAGCGCGGGGCGAGAATCCGAGCTTCTTGCAGCCCCACCTCGCCCCACCATGAACCTCGTCGAACTCTCTCCGGGCGGCCCCCGCCTGTCTCCCATCGTCGCGGGCGCCTGGCGCCTGGCCGAGTGGGGCTGGTCGACGCAGCAGCGGCTGAGCTGGATCGAGCAGTGCCTCGAGCTCGGCGCCAGCAGCTTCGACCATGCCGACATCTACGGCGGCTACGCGGTCGAGGCCTTGTTCGGCGAGGCGCTGGCGCTGAAGCCCGGCCTGCGCCAGCACCTGCAGCTGGTGAGCAAGGTGGGCATCAAGCTGGTGTCGCCTGCGCGGCCCGGCCACACCATCAAGCACTACGACACCAGCGCCGCGCACATCGCCTGGACGGTCGACAACGCGCTGCGCCAGCTGCGCACCGACTACCTCGACCTGCTGCTCATCCACCGCCCCGATGCGCTGCTCGATGCCGACGAAGTCGCTCGCACGTTCGAGCAGCTGGTCGCCGCGGGCAAGCTGCGCCACGTCGGCGTCTCCAACTTCACGCCTTCGCAGTTCGAGCTGCTGAACGCGCGCATCCCGCTGTCGACCAACCAGGTCGAGCTTCATCCCTTGAACCGCCAGGTGCTCGACGACGGCACGCTAGACCAGTGCCAGCGCCTGCGCGTGCGGCCGATGATCTGGTCGCCGCTGGCCGGCGGGGCGCTCTTCACGAGCCACGAGCCGGCTGCGCTGCGCGTGCGCCAGGCGCTTGCGGCGATTGCGCAGCGCCACGGTTGCAGCGCCACGACGGTGGCTCACGCCTGGCTGCTGCGCCTGCCGAGCCGGCCGCTGCCCATCGTGGGCTCGCGCCGCCCCGAGGCCTTGCGCGAGGCCGTGGCCGCGCTGGCGCTGCGGCTCGATGCCGCCGAGTGGACAGAGATCTGGGCCGCCGCCACCGGGCACGAGGTGCCCTGAGGGCGCTCTTCAGCCGCGGCCGACGAAGGCCGCGAACAACTCGCTCTTGAAATGCAGCCCCATGCGCTCGAAGGCGCGCCGGCGGTAGGTCTTGACCGTGGCCACGCTGAGGCCCAGGTCGGCGGCGATGCCGTCGTAGCTCAGGCCTTGCAGCAGGCGCGCGCAGACCTCCAGCTCGCGCGCGGGCAGGGCCGGGCAGTGGCGCTGCAGCGCACCGGTCAGTGCGCCCAGGTCGGGCCGCTTGCTCACCGTCGAGGTGCCGGGCTCGGTGAGCTCGATGTGCCGCCGCACCGTCGCCAGCAGGCCCTGCGCCAGCTGCTCGAAGTTGGCCAGTTCCGTGTCGGCAAAGCTGCCCTGGTGCTCGTGGTGGTAGAGGTTGACCGCCAGCACCGACTCGTCGTCCTGGGGTGACACCACCGAGAGCCGCTCGCTCACGCCGTGGCGGTGGTAGATGGCTTCGCGGTGCTCGGGGTTGGGGAAGTCGCGCGCGCGCAGGCGGAACATCAGCGCCTCGCCGCGGCGCGCCGCCGAGCGGGCGGCATCGAAGGTGGAGTCGCGGCGGTACAGGCCGTCGCGGTAGACCTGGAAGCAGTCGCGCGTGGTGTCGGCCACGCCGTGGCTGGACGAGAGGTGCAGCACGGGCGCGCGATCGCGCCACACCCGGTACACCGACCACGAGGCCGCGTTGAGCGCGCCGTTCACGCTGGCCAGCGCCGCCTGGGCAAAGCCGGCGTCGCCCACCGCGCCGATCACGCCGGCCAGGCTGGCCTGTGCTTCGCGGGGCGCGTGCGCAAGCGGCGTGATGGTCCAGGACTGCATGGCGATGGTGTCTCCAGCCGGCTCTCTTTATTAGCTACCGCGCTGGAGTCTAGGGCGGCGACCTCGCTGCGCCATCGGGTCTGACCAGGGGCTGAATCTGCGCATCGCCCATAGCTTTTGGCGACCGAAACGGGGTGCACGATTGTGCTAGTGGAAACCCTTTGCTGGCGGGCACACACTTTCTTACGAGGAAGCAGAAAGAAAAGGGGCGAAACGGCCGTTGCATTGGCCATCGAAGCCTCAATCGGCGAGGCATTCTGCCGATGAAGCTACTTGGCAGACCGCCAGACGACAACGCGCCTTTGCGCATCTCTTATGAGTGAATCTTCGCTTTCCCCTTGGTTCTCGCGCCTCCCCGGCGCGGAACTGCTTGCATGGCAAGGCAGCGCCCTGGGTGCCGCCGGTGGCCTGTGCACCTGGGCGCTCGGCGGTGGCATGTGGTCGGTGCCTGTCGCGGTGGGCCTGGTGTGTGCGGGCGTGTTCATCGACCGGCGCCATGCCGCCGTCAAACGTGAGCTCAAGCGCGCCACCACCGACTACCTGGCCGGCGCCGAAGGCCTGGGCCGCGACGTGCTGCCCGTCTGGAGTGGCCACATCGAGACCTCGCGCGTGCAGATGGAATCGGCCATCTCTTCGCTCACCGAGCGCTTTGCCGGCATCGTCGACAAGCTCGACCAGGCGATGCGCGCCTCCGACATGGCGGGCCACTCCGCCCAGGACAGCGAGCACGGTTTGGTGGCGGTGTTCGCCAGCAGCAGCAAGGAACTCAACGCGGTGCTCGAATCGCTGCGCAGCGCCATGCAGAGCAACAGCCTGCTGCGCGACGAGGTGCAAAGCCTGCACCGCTTCATCCATGAACTGCAGCAGATGGCGGCCGAGGTGGCCAACATCGCGGCGCAGACCAACCTGCTGGCCATCAACGCCGCCATCGAAGCCGCCCACGCCGGCGAGACCGGCCGCGGCTTCTCTGTGCTGGCGCAAGAGGTGCGCAAGCTCTCGGCCATGTCGGGCGAGACAGGCAAGCGCATGGCCGACAAGGTGGCGCTGGTGGCCGACGCCATCGCCAACGCCCGGCGCAGCGCCGAAGAATCGGCCACGCGCGAGGCGGCTTCCATCGACGGCTGCGAGGCCTCGATCAACGGCGTGCTCAACGGCTTCCGCGGCGTGACCGAAGCGCTGGCCGCTTCGGCCGACGTGCTCAAGCGCGAGAGCGTGGGCATCCAGGCCGAAGTGGGTGAAGCGCTGGTGCAGCTGCAATTCCAGGACCGCGTGAGCCAGGTGATGACGCACGTGCGCCAGAACATCGAAGCCCTGCCCGAGCGTCTGACGCACAGCCGCGAAACCTACGAGCGCGATGGGCTGCTCGTGCCGGTGGACGCACGCGCCCTGCTGGCCGAGCTGGAGAAGACCTACGCCATGGCCGAGGAGCGCGAGACGCACGGCGGTGGCGGTGCCGCCGGCGCGCCCAAGAACGAAGAGATCACTTTCTTCTGAGCGTTTCTTTTGAGCAATTCCAGGAACTGAAGGCACAACAACATGGCCAAGAGCATATTGATCGTTGACGACTCCTCCTCCGTGCGGCAGGTGGTGAGCATTTCCCTGCGGCATGCGGGCTACGAGGTGATCGAGGGTGTCGACGGCAAGGACGCGCTGTCCAAGCTGAAGGGCCAGAAGGTCCACCTCATCATCAGCGACGTGAACATGCCCAACATGGATGGCATCAGCCTGGTGAAGGCGGTGAAGCAGATGCCGGCCTACAAGTTCACCCCGATCGTGATGCTGACCACCGAGTCGCAAGAGGCCAAGAAGAAGGAAGGCCAGGAAGCCGGTGCCAAGGCCTGGATCGTCAAGCCCTTCAAGCCCGACCAGTTGCTGGGCGTGGTGCAGAAGCTGGTGCTGCCCTGATCGCGGGGGCTCCCATGGCATCCAAGAAGAAATCATCTTCCGTGCACACCGTGCGCATCGACGGTGAACTCACCATCTACCGCGCCGCCGAGCTCAAGCCCGTGCTGCTCGACGCCGTGGCCCGCGAGGCCGTGGTCGAGGTCGACCTCGCCGAGGTGACCGAGTTCGACACCGCCGGCCTGCAGATCCTGATGCTCGCCAAGCGCGCCGCCGTGGCCGCGCAGCGCGAGCTGCGCCTCGTGCACCACAGCCCGGCGGTCGTCGACGTGCTGCAACTGCTCGACCTGGCCGCCTACTTCGGCGACCCGCTGGTGGTGTCTTCGCCCGCCTGATCTCTCTCCCCTATCCCTGGAATCCCCCATGAACCTCGACCAGGCCCTGCAGACCTTCTTCGTAGAGAGCCGCGAACTGCTGGACGACATGGAAGCCGCGCTGCTGGCCATGAGCCAGGAGAGCGACACCTCCGAGACGGTGAACGCCATCTTCCGCGCGGCCCACACCATCAAGGGCTCGGCCGGCCTGTTCGGGCTCGACCCGGTGGTGGCCTTCACCCACGTGGTGGAGAGCGTGCTCGACGAAGTGCGCGAAGGCCGCATCGGCGTGGACGACGCGCTGATCGCGCTGCTGCTCTCGTGCGACGACCACATCCGCGAGCTGATCGACGCGGTGGAGGTCGACCCGGCCAACGCCGACCCGGCGCTCATCGCACGCGGCGAGCCGCTGCTGGCCCAGCTGCGCACCTACCTTGCACCTTCTTCCGGCGGCAGTGCGCTCGTCGAACCCGAGGTGGCCGTCGAGCGCATCGCACCCGAATCCGCCGGCGACAAGGACCTGTGGCACATCTCGCTGCGCTTCGGCCCCGACGTGCTGCGCAACGGCATGGACCCGCTGTCCTTCCTGCGCTACCTGGGCACGCTGGGCACCATCACCGGCATCGTGACGCTGCCCGACGCGCTCCCCGCCGCCGACGAGATGGACCCGGAGAGCTGCTACCTCGGCTTCGAGATCGCGCTGCGCAGCCAGTCCACCAAGGCCGCCATCGAAGCCGTGTTCGACTTCGTGCTCGACGACTGCAGCCTGCGCATCGTGCCGCCCAACAGCCGCATCGAGGAATACATCTCGCTGCTGCACGCATTGCCCGAAGAGTCCACCCGCCTGGGCGAGATGCTGGTGCGCTGCGGCACCGTCACGGCCTACGAACTCGACGCCGCACTGCAGCAGCAGGCCGACGCGCTGACTGCCGCGCATGGCGCCGCGCCACACGCCGTTGACGCGGCACCTTTGCTCGGTGCCGTGCTGGTGCAGCAGGGCAGTGCGCCCGCTCCCGTGGTGGAGGCCGCGCTCGAAAAGCAGAAGAAGGTGCGCGACGCCAAGGCGCAGGAAAGCCAGTCCATCCGCGTCGATGCCGACAAGCTCGACCACCTCATCAACCTGGTGGGCGAACTCATCATCGCCTCGGCCGGCGCCAACCTGATCGCCCGCAAGGCGCGCAACGTCGAGCTGCAGGAAGCCAACTCCGTGCTCTCGGCCCTGGTGGAAGAAGTGCGCGACAGCGCGCTGCAGCTGCGCATGGTCAAGATCGGCGGCACCTTCAGCCGCTTCCAGCGCGTGGTGCACGACGTCTCGCGCGAACTCGGCAAAGACATCCAACTGGTCGTGAGCGGTGAAGACACCGAACTCGACAAGACCGTGGTCGAGAAGATTGGCGACCCGCTCACCCACCTGGTGCGCAATGCCATCGACCACGGCATCGACTCGCCCGACCTGCGCGCCGAGCGCGGCAAGCCGCCCATGGGCACGGTCAAGCTCAACGCGTACCACGACTCCGGCAGCATCGTGATCGAGGTCAGCGACGACGGCGGCGGCCTCAACCGCGACAAGATCCTCGCCAAGGCGCTGGAGCGCGGCCTGGTGGAAGCCGGCAAGGTGCTCAGCGACGCCGAGATCTACGGCCTCATCTTCGAGCCCGGCTTCTCCACCGCCGAGAAGGTGACCAACCTCTCCGGCCGCGGCGTGGGCATGGACGTGGTCAAGCGCAACATCACCGCGCTGCGCGGCAGCGTGGGCATCAACAGCACGCCCGGCCAGGGCACCACCGTCACGGTGCGGCTGCCGCTCACGCTGGCCATCATCAACGGCTTCCAGATCGGCGTGGGCAAGTCGGTCTTCGTGGTGCCGCTGGACATGGTGGACGAGTGCGTCGAGTTCACTGCGGAGCCCGGGCACGACTACACCGACCTGCGCGGCGAGGTGCTGCCCTTCATCCGCCTGCGCGAGCTGTTCGACATCGACGGCCCGAAGAGCGCACGCCCCAACATCGTCGTCGTCAAGCACGCCGGCCAGAAGTTCGGCCTGGTGGTCGACACGCTGCTGGGCGAGGCGCAGACCGTGATCAAGCCGCTCTCCAAGATGTTCGGCCACGTGCAGGGCATCAGCGGCTCCAGCATCCTCGGCAGCGGCGATGTGGCTCTCATCCTCGACGTGCCCGCGCTGATGCAGCGCGCCGGCACGCCCGTTCCCGCAGCGGCCGCCTGAGCGCGCGGCCCGCACACGCAATCCAGCAAGTTCTGACGACAGGAATCACGACATGAACGCCATCGTTCCCGCTTCCATGGCGGCCCCGCCGGCCCTCCTGGCCGAGCCCGCCCAGTACCTGACCTTCCAGCTGGCCGGCGAGGCCTATGCCATTGGCATCCTCGCGATCAAGGAAATCATCGAGTACCACAGCCTCACCGAGGTACCGATGATGCCGGCCTGCGTGCGCGGCGTGATCAACCTGCGCGGCGCCGTGGTGCCCGTGATGGACCTGCAGGCGCGCTTCGGCCGCAAGCCCAGCGAGGTGACCAAGCGCACCTGCATCGTGATCGTCGAGGTGGAGAGCCAAGGCGATGGCGAGCGCGAGCGCCAGGTGATCGGCGTGGTAGTCGACGCCGTCAACGAGGTGCTGGAGATCGGCGCTGCCGACATCGAGCCCGCACCGGCCTTCGGCGCGCGCATCCGCACCGACTTCATCCAGGGCATGGGCAAGGTGCGCGGCAAGTTCGTGATCCTGCTCGACGTGAACCACGTGCTCTCGCTCGATGACCTGCGAGCCCTTTCCCAATCCGAGGTGGCCGGCGACGCCATCGCCCCGGCCGTGGCCTGAGCCCCGCGCTGCAAGACTGATTCGATTTCTCCAAAGGCAATGACATGAACTGGTTCCTGCGCCTCAAGCTGGCCCAAAAGCTCCTCCTGACCTTCCTCGTGTGCTCGGCCATCACGGCCGGCGTGGGCGGCTACAGCCTCACCCGTCTGTCGCAGCTCGGCGGCATGCTGAAGGACACCTACGAGAACAACGTGCTGCCGCTGCAGGACATCTCCGAAGCCGCGACCCGCCTGACCGCACACTCGCGCGCCTACGTACGCCTGCCGGCCATGAAGGACGCAGCCGAGATCAAGGAAACCGTGAAGCGTGCCGGCTCGCACATGGACAAGTTCAACACCTCGCTCAAGGCCTACCGCGCGAGCTCGCTCAGCGAGACCGAGCAGGCGCTGATGAAGGACCTGGACAAGGCGCTGCCCACCTACCTGGCGCTCAACGACAAGGTCGCCCAGCTCGCACTGGAAGGCAAGCACGACCAGGCCGCCGACCTCAGCAACAACGAGGCGCGCAAGTCCATTTCGGAGATCGAGTCCATCGTGGCCAAGGTGATCGACGAGCTGACCAACCAGGCCAAGGCCACGAACGAAGCAGCCACCAAGACCGTGGCGGCCACGCAGACGCTGATGCTGTCGGTGATCGCCGCCTCGGTGGTGATCGCGATCCTGCTGGGCCTGATGGTCACGCGCATCATCGGCCGCCAGCTCGGTGGCGAGCCCGACTACGCCGCCCGCCTGCTGACCCAGGTGGCCAACGGCGACCTGTCGGTGGAAGTGCAGACCAAGGCCGACGACAGCAGCAGCATGCTCTACGCCGTCAAGCAGATGGTGGCACGCCTGCAGCAGGTGATCTCCGGCCAGCGCGCGGTGGTGGAAGCCGCCAACCGCGGTGACTTCAACGCCCGCGTCGACCTGAAGGGCCTGCAGGGCTTCCAGAAGGAGATGGGCGAAGGCCTGAACTCGCTGGTGACGACCACCGGCGAAAGCGTGACCGACGTGGTGCGCGTGATGGGCGCCATGTCCGAAGGCGACCTCACCCAGTCCATCGACAAGGACTACGAAGGCTCCTTCGGCCAGATGAAGGAATACGTCAACAACACCGTGACCAAGCTGTCGCAGGTGGTGACCGAAGTGAACGGTGGCGCCGAGGCGCTGGCGGGTGCGTCCGAAGAGGTGAGCGCCACGGCCCAGTCGCTGTCGCAGGCGGCGAGCGAACAGGCCGCCGGTGTCGAAGAGACCAGCGCCTCGCTGGAAGAGATGACTGCCTCGATCTCGCAGAACACCGAGAACGCCAAGGTCACCGATGGCATGGCGACCAAGGCCGCCAGCGAAGCCAGCGAAGGCGGCGAAGCGGTGAAGGCCACCGTGTCGGCGATGAAGCAGATCGCGCAGAAGATCGGGATCATCGACGACATCGCCTACCAGACCAACCTGCTGGCGCTGAACGCGGCGATCGAAGCCGCACGGGCGGGCGAGCACGGCAAGGGCTTCGCGGTGGTGGCCGCCGAAGTGCGCAAGCTGGCCGAGCGCAGCCAGGTGGCGGCGCAAGAGATCGGCACGGTGGCGGGCAGCAGCGTGGAGCTGGCCGAGAAGGCGGGCCGCCTGCTCGACCAGATGGTGCCCAACATCAAGAAGACGAGCGACCTGGTGCAGGAGATCACCGCCGCATCGGAAGAGCAAAGCTCCGGTGTGGGCCAGATCAACGCGGCGGTGAGCCAGCTGAGCCAGACCACGCAGCAGAACGCCAGCAGCTCCGAAGAGCTCGCGGCCACGGCCGAGGAGATGAGCAGCCAGGCCGAGCAGCTGCAACGCACCATGGCCTTCTTCAAGCTCGACGGTTCGTCGGCGCAGCGCGTGGCGATGCCCGCGCCGCGCAAGCAGACGGCGCCGGCCAAGGGCAAGGCCCCGGCCCGCAAGCCGGCGGCAGCCAACGGCGCGAGCGGTGGCTTCGCGCTGGCCATGGGCAACGTCGACGAGAGCCAGTTCGCGCGCTTCTGAGACCCTGCTGGAACCCCAAGGAGGACACACCATGCTGCAAATCAAGACCAGCCGCCAGGCGCAACTGGATGAGGCGGCGCTCGCCGACACCATCGAGCGCCAGTTCACCCGCATCGTGGCGGCTGCCGGCAGCGGTGACCTGTCACAGCGCATCGACGCCGCGCGCCTGCCGGCGTCGCTGCGCACCGCGGGCGATGCAGTCAACCGCCTGCTCGACACCGTGCAGGGCCTGCGCAGCGACATGGGCCGCATGAGCGCCGAGCACGAGCGCGGCGACATCGACGTGGTGATCGACGCGCAGCGCTACCAGGGCGAGTTCCGCGACATGGCGGCCGGCATCAACAACATGGTCGGTGCGCACATCGCGGTGAAGAAGCTGGCCATGGGTGTGGTGGCCGAGTTCGGCCGCGGCAACTTCGAGGCGCCGCTGGCACAGCTGCCGGGCAAGAAGGCCTTCATCAACGACACCATCGAGAAGGTGCGCGGCAACCTCAAGGGCCTGATCGCGGAGATGACCCACATGTCGGCCGAGCACGAGAAGGGCGACATCGACGTGGTGATCGACGTGCGCCGCTTCGATGGCGACTTCCGCGTCATGGCGCAGGGCGTGAACGAGATGGTGGCGGCCCACATCGCCGTGAAGAAACTGGCGATGGGCGTGGTGGCCGAGTTCGGCCGTGGCAACTTTGGCGCCCCGCTGGCGCAACTGCCGGGCAAGAAGGCCTTCATCAACGACACCATCGAGAAGGTGCGCGGCAACCTGAAGGGCCTGATCGCCGAGATGAACCACATGTCGGCCGAGCATGAGAAGGGCGACATCGACGTGGTGATCGACGCCCAGCGCTTCGAAGGCGACTACCGCACGATGGCGCAGGGCGTCAACGAGATGGTGGCGGCGCACATCGCCGTGAAGAAGATGGCGATGGGTGTGGTGGCCGAGTTCGGCCGCGGCAACTTCGAAGCCCCGATGGCGCAGCTGCCGGGCAAGAAGGCCTTCATCAACGACACCATCGAGCAGGCGCGCCGCAACCTGCAGAGCGTGGTCGACGTGGTCGACGTGATGGGTGCGATGGCCGAAGGCGACCTCACGCGCAAGGTGCAAGGCAAGTACGAAGGCACCTTCGCCGACATGCAGCGCTACGTGAACACCATGGTCGACAAGCTCTCCGAAGTGGTGGGTGCCGTGAGCCTCAGCGCCGAGGCGCTGGCCGGCGCCTCCGACGAGGTGAGCGCCACCGCGCAGTCCCTCTCGCAGGCCAGCGCCGAGCAGGCGGCCGGTGTGGAAGAGACGAGCGCGTCCATCGAGCAGATGACGGCCTCGATCTCGCAGAACACCGACAACGCCAAGGTGACCGATGGCATGGCGACCAAGGCGGCGAGCGAAGCCAGCGAAGGCGGCGAAGCGGTGAAGGCCACGGTCGCTGCGATGAAGCAGATCGCGCAGAAGATCGGGATCATCGACGACATCGCCTACCAGACCAACCTGCTGGCGCTGAACGCGGCGATCGAAGCCGCACGGGCCGGCGAGCACGGCAAGGGCTTCGCGGTGGTGGCCGCCGAAGTGCGCAAGCTGGCCGAGCGCAGCCAGGTGGCGGCGCAAGAGATCGGCACGGTGGCGGGCAGCAGCGTGGAGCTGGCCGAGAAGGCCGGCCGCCTGCTCGACCAGATGGTGCCCAACATCAAGAAGACGAGCGACCTGGTGCAGGAGATCACGGCGGCGTCCGAAGAGCAGAGCTCCGGTGTGGGCCAGATCAACGCGGCGGTGAGCCAGCTGAGCCAGACCACGCAGCAGAACGCCAGCAGCTCCGAAGAGCTGGCGGCCACGGCCGAGGAGATGAGCGGCCAGGCCGAGCAGCTGCAGCAGACCATGAGCTTCTTCAAGCTGGACAACGCGGCCTCCCACGGCGCGGCCAACGGCTCTGCCTCGCGCAAGCCCCTGAACGGCAAGCCCCCGGCCAGGAACGGCAAGAAGCCCTCCTCGGCCGGCACGAACGGCTTTGCGCTGAAGACCAACGGCGTGCTCGACGAGACCGGCTTCGCACGCTTCTGACCCGCGCTTCGAACGCAGCAGCATGAACACCATCACCGACGCCGAGTTCGGGAACTTCCAGCGCTTCATCTTCGACGCCGCCGGCATCACGCTGTCGTCGGCCAAGAAGGCGCTGGTCTGCGGGCGCCTGGCCAAGCGGCTCAAGGCCTGCGATGTGGGCAACTACAGCGAGTACTTCGCCCTGCTGCGCAGCGGCCGCGCGCAGGAAGAGGTGCAGACCGCGGTCGACCTGCTCACCACCAACGAGACCTACTTCTTCCGCGAAGGCAAGCACTTCGAGCTGCTGCGCCAGGCGGCGCAGGCCTCGCGCAGCACGCCCTTCCGCGTGTGGAGCGCGGCCAGTTCCACCGGTGAAGAGGCTTACAGCATGGCGATGGTGCTGGCGGAGTGCCTGGGGGACGCACCCTGGGAGATCCTCGGCTCCGACATCAGCCAGCGCGTGCTGGAGCGTGCGCGCACCGGGCACTACCCGCTGGAGCGCACGCGCAACATCCCGCAGCACTACCTCAAGCGCTTCTGCCTGAAGGGCATGGACCAGCAGGCCGGCACGCTGCTGGTGGAGCGCAGCCTGCGCAGCCGCGTCGACTTCATGCAGATCAACCTGAACACCACGCTGCCGCGGCTGGCGCCGTTCGACGTGATCTTCCTGCGCAACGTGATGATCTACTTCAACGGCGACACCAAGCGCCAGGTGGTCGCGCGCGTGCTGGCCCAGCTCAAGCCGGGCGGCTACTTCTGCATCGGCCACTCCGAGAGCCTGAACGACATCAGCAGCGCGGTGGAGCAGGTGGCGCCATCGATCTACCGCAAGCCGTGATGTCATGGCGCCCGACCCGCAGCGCAAGGACGTGACGCTCCGGCCCGGCGACTACGCCGTGGGCGACGCGCACTGCTGCATGCGCACGGTGCTGGGCTCCTGCGTGTCGATCACCTTGTGGCACCCGCGCCGGCGCATCGGTGCGATGTCGCACTTCCTGCTGGCGGCGCGGCCCGCATCGGCCGGGCGCGAGCTCGACGCGCGCTACGGCGAAGACGCGCTCGCGCTGATGCTGCGCGACCTGGCGACCGCCGGCGTGCCGGCCCAGGAGTGCGAGGCCAAGATCTTCGGCGGCGGCAACATGTTCCCCGAGCAGGACTCGCCACATGCCATGCACGTGGGCCGCCGCAACGGCGAAGCGGCACGCGGCCTGCTGCTGGCGCGTCACATCGCCGTGCATTCGGAAAGCCTGTTCGGCATCGGGCACCGGCAGATCATCTTCGACGTGGCGAGCGGCGACGTGTGGGCGCGCCAGATCCATCCCACGCCTTCCAACTTCACCCCGATGGACCACTCATGAGCAATGTTCGCGTGATGGTGGTCGATGACTCCGCCGTGGTGCGCCAGGTCGTGACTGGCCTGCTGGAGCAGGCGCCCGGCATCGAGGTGATGGCGGCCGTCTCCGACCCGGTGCTCGCCATCGAGCGGCTCAAGCAGGATTGGCCCGACGTGATCGTGCTCGACGTGGAAATGCCACGCATGGACGGCATCACCTTCCTGCGCCTGGTGATGCAGCAAAAGCCCACGCCGGTGGTGATCTGCTCCACGCTGACGGAGAAGGGCGCCAAGACCACGCTGGAGGCCATGGCCGCCGGCGCGGTGGCCGTCATCACCAAGCCCAAGCTGGGCTTGAAGCAGTTCCTGAGCGAGGCCGCCGACGAGCTGGTGCACACCGTGCGGGCTGCCGCCAAGGCCAATGTGCGCCGGCTGGCGATGGCGCCGGCGGTGCCTGCGGTGGCGCCGACCAAGAACACGGCCGACGCGATCCTGCCGCCTGTCACGCGGGCGATGGCGCAGACCACCGAGCGCGTGGTGGCGCTGGGCACGTCCACCGGCGGCACGCAGGCGCTGGAAGAGGTGCTGACCGCGCTGCCGCGTGTGACGCCGGGCATCGTGATCGTGCAGCACATGCCCGAGAAGTTCACCGCTGCGTTTGCGGCGCGGCTCGATGGGCTGTGCCAGATCACGGTGAAGGAAGCGGAGAACAACGACCGGGTGGTGCCTGGGCGTGCGCTCATTGCGCCCGGGGGGCGGCACATGCTGCTCAAGCGCAGTGGGGCGCAGTACTTTGTCGAGGTGGTCGATGGGCCGCTGGTCAACCGGCACCGGCCTTCGGTGGATGTGCTGTTCCGCTCGGTGGCCAAGAGCGCGGGGGCGAATGCGCTGGGGGTCATCATGACGGGCATGGGGGATGACGGGGCGGCGGGTCTGCTGGAGATGCGCAACGTCGGAGCGCGCACGCTGGCTCAAGATGAAGAGAGCTGCGTGGTGTTTGGGATGCCCAAGGAGGCCATCAAGCGCGGCGGGGCCGAACGCGTCATTCCCCTGTCTTCAGTGGCTGCGGAGATCCAGAAGCAGTTGAGCTGACGCGCGTGTCATCCCGGCGAACGCCGGGATCCATCGCGGCACGCCACCACCCGCTCAGGCTGAGGTATCGAAGCCCCGTGCCTGCATGCGCATGAGGCGCTTGTTCGCTGCGTGAGGCCGCGCCGGGATGTGCGCCCGGCGGCGCGAAGTCAGAGGACGAGGCGTGCTGTTGCACGCTGCCCCCAAGCCCTGCGCTGCTCAGCTCGTCCGAAGGGGAAGAGCGAAAACCAGCCGGCCTCGCTGCGCGTCGGCTGGGGGGTGGTCAGACGCGCTCGATGACGATCGCGATGCCCTGGCCCACGCCAATGCACATGGTGCACAGCGCATAGCGGCCATTGGTCTTGTGCAACTGGTTCACCGCCGTGGTGATCAGGCGCGCGCCGCTCGCGCCCAACGGGTGGCCGAGGGCGATCGCGCCGCCGTTCGGGTTGACGCGGGCGTCGTCGTCCTTCAGGCCCAGGTCGCGCAACACGGCCAGGCCTTGGGCGGCAAAGGCTTCGTTGAGTTCGATCACGTCGATCTGGTCGAGCTTCAGGCCGGTGAGTGCCAGCACCTTGCGTGTGGCCGGGGCCGGGCCGATGCCCATGATGCGAGGCGCCACGCCGGCAGTCGCCATGCCCACGATGCGCGCGCGCGGCGTGAGGCCGTGCTTGCCGGCGGCGCTGTCGCTGGCGAGCAGCAGGGCCACGGCGCCGTCGTTCACGCCCGAGGCGTTGCCGGCCGTCACCGTGCCCTCGGGTTTGACCACGCCCTTCAGCTTGGCCAGTGCCTCGAGGCTGGTCTCGCGCGGGTGCTCGTCCTTGTTGACGATGAGGGGGTCGCCCTTCTTCTGGGCGATGGTCACGGGCGTGATCTCGGCGTCGAAGAAGCCGCTCTTCTGCGCGGCCACGGCCTTGAGCTGCGAGGCGAGGGCCATGCGGTCTTGTGCGTCGCGCTCGATTCTGTAGTCGGTGGCCACGTTCTCGGCCGTCTCGGGCATGGAGTCGACGCCGTACTTCTCCTTCATCAGCTTGTTGACGAAGCGCCAGCCGATGGTGGTGTCGTAGACGGCGTTGCTGCGCGAGAACGCGCTCTCGGCCTTCGGGCTAACGAAGGGCGCGCGGCTCATGCTCTCCACGCCGCCGGCGATCATCAGCTGCGCTTCACCGGACTTGATGGCGCGTGCGGCGGTGCCCACCGCGTCCATGCCCGAGCCGCACAGGCGGTTGATGGTGGCGCCGGGCAGCTCGATCGGCAGGCCGGCGAGCAGCGACGACATGCGCGCCACGTTGCGGTTGTCTTCACCCGCCTGGTTGGCGCAGCCATAGATCACGTCGGCCACTGCCGCCCAGTCGACCTTCGGGTTGCGCGCCATCAGCGCCTTCAGCGGGATCGCGCCCAGGTCGTCGGTGCGCACCGACGAGAGTGCGCCGCCGTAGCGGCCGAAGGGGGTGCGAATCGCGTCGCAGATGAAGGCTTGCGTCATGGTGGGCTCCTGATTTGTGAGGGTGATTCTTGGTCAGGAATTATCCCGTGCGGATCACCCTCTCCCACCTGTGAAAACTGTCCCGCTACGCGGAACTGGCTCGCCCTTTCAGATGGCGCACGGCACGATCTTGAACTCCACGCGCCGGTCGAGCGCATCGCTCGCGTCGTCGGTGCCGGTGCCGATGATGTTCTCGCGGAAGCCCACGCCGCTTGCCTTCGTGCGGGCCAGCAACTCGGGCGCCTCGGAACTGAGCCGTTGGCGGATCGCGGTGGCGCGCTGCGCCGACAGCTTGTCGTTGTAGGCCGCGCTGCCGGTGCGGCTGGTGTGGCCCACCACGTCCATGCACACCTTGGCGTTGGCGCTTTGCCGCGCGATCTGCCGCAGCCACAAGGGGTAGGGGCCGCTCACCTTGGGGTCGGACCAGAACTCGGTGGTGTTCGGGTTGAAGAGGAACTTCACGCCCAGGTTGTTGTTGGCGATGCCGTGCTCCACCACCTTGCTGAACGCCTGCTCGGCCTCGGAGTTGCGGCCGAGCTTGAGCGACGAGAGGTAGATGCCGTTGAGCGTGCGCATCTGCGCGCCGCTGGGCGAGGCGGCCGCGGTCTTGTAGAGGGCCAGTGCTTCACCGTACTTGTCGCTGTTGTAGAGCTGGGTGGCCTCGTTGATGGTGGCGGCGGTGCTCACGCGTTCGAAGTACGCCGGGTCGGCGCGCTTGCCAGGCGGCGTGGCGCTGGTCTGCATGTAGCCGTCGACCACCGCGTCCTTCACGAGGATGGGGCTGTCGCGGTAGTAGGGCGTCGGCGTGGTGTCGAGCTGGTCGTCGCGAGCGCGCGCCGACGCCTGGGCCACCACGGTGCCGCTCTTGGTGTCGGTGAGTGCGAGGTCGATCTGGAAGGGCGGACGGCCTGCGCTGCTGGCGGTCTGCACGCGCGTCAGGGTGCCGGTCACCAGGTACTGCGCCTTGCCCAGGCTGGCCGGCTGGAAGGGCAGCACCTCGAACTGCGCGCCGCGCAGCCGGCTGCTCACGCGCTCTTCGAGCAGGCGGGTCAGGGCGGTCTGCTGGCCCGAGGGCTTTTCGAACATCGGGTCGATCACGACCGGGCGGTTGGTGAGCTTGGCCATGAAGCCCGGCAGCACCTGCGTCTGCGCCATCAGGTTGTCGGTGGCGGCGGCCACGGCTTCGTCGAAGGCCACTTCGTCGGTGCGGGGCGGGGGTGGGGTGGCGCATCCTGCGAGCAGGGCAGCCAGCAGCAATGCAAGTGTGAGGGTCGTTTTCATGGGCTGCACTCCTGTTTGAGAAGGTCGCGTTCCTCGTCCGACAGAGGCTCGCCGAGGGAAACGCGCTGGATGATGTCGATGCAACGGCGTGACATCGGCGGCTTGTTGTTGGTGGTGGCGCGCCGGGTGTCCGGCTTCGCGCTGGGAGGGGCGTGGGCCGCCACGCGAGGTGCGGGGTTGGGTGCGGGCGCGAGGGCCGCGGGAGGGCGCGGTGCCTCGGCGCGCGGGCTGGGCTGGATCGGTTCGATGGCAGCCGGTGCGTCGGTAGGAGCCGTCGTGCCGGGCGGCTCCTGGATGCCGGCCGAGGGCGGCGGCAGAGCCTGCAGGTCGATCTGTGCCAGCGGCGCGGATGCCTCGTCCGGGGCGGGTGTCACGACACCGCTGCGGGACTGCGTGGCGACGGCATCGACCGACGGCGCCGCATAGTTCACCAGCAGCGCGACGAAGCCGAGCGACGCCGCCACGCCGGCGGCCACCGCAGCGCCAGCCCAGGCCAGCTTGCGGCGGTCTTTGCCGGCCTTCGGCCAGCGGGCTGTGGGCGCGTAGGGCGGCGGCGGCCTGAATGCCGGTTGTTCAGGGGCGGCGGCAGGGGGGCTGGTGCTGGCAGCCGTGAACCAGGGTGCCGGATCGGCACCGGCCGTCGGCCTGTCGGGTGCGGGTTCGATCGGTGCGACCGGCTCGGTCGCGACTGCTGGCTGCTGCGCCGCCACGGGGGGCGGAGCCGGTGCAGGTTCTGGGGCAGGCGACGGCACCGGTGCCGGGGCGACCGGTGCGGATTCGACCGGTGCCGCGCGCTCGGCCCGTGGGGCCGGTGTCGGCGGCGCGGCCATTCCCAATAGCGCACGCATCTGGGCGGCGCTTTGCGGCCGGTCCTTGGGGCGCACGGCCAGTGCACGGTCGATGGCGCGCAGGAAGTCCTGGCTGTACCGGCGGTCTGCCAGCTGGCTGAGTGGCTCGTACCGGTCGCCCAGGAAGCGCTGCACCGCCGGCGGCGGCGTCTGCCCGGTGATGGCGTAGTGCACCACCGCGCCCAGTGCGTAGAGGTCGGTCCAGGCGCCCTGCTTCATGTCGGGCATGTCGGGCACGTCGCCGTATTGCTCCACCGGGGCGTAGCCGGGCTTCAGGATGACCGTCAGCGCACGCTGCATGTCGCTGATGACGTGCCGGGCCGCACCGAAGTCGAGCAGCAGGGGCCGCCCGTCGGACTGCATGAGGATGTTGTCGGGCGAGATGTCGCGGTGGTAGCAGTTGGCCTCGTGCATCTGCTCCAGGGCGCTGAGCAGGTGGCGCAGCAGGTCGCGCAGCCAGTCTTCGTCGGGCGGTGCCGGGTGCTGCCTGAGCGTACGCTCCAACGTCACGCCGGGGTGGTAGGGCATGGCCATGTAGGCGGTGCCGTTCGCCTCCCAGAAGCGGTACACCTTGAGCAGGCTGGGGTGGTCGAACTGCGCCAGCAGCCGCGCTTCGTTGATGAAGCTGCGCAGGCCGGTGGCAAAGGTCTCGGCGTGGCGCTCCGAGCGCACCGAGACGGTCAGCGCGCGCGTGCGCTCGGCCAGCTGGCGCGGCATGTATTCCTTGATCGCCACCTGCCGGCCCAGCGAGTGGTCGTAGGCGTAGTACACGATGCCGAAGCCGCCTTCGCCGATGACCGAGAGCAGCGAGAACTCCGCCAGCCGCGTGCCGGCCGGCAGGGCGTTGGCAGACTCGTCGAACGTCCTGTCGCGCGACGGGTCTGGCGTGGAGCCCTGGCTGATGGTGGTTTCGCTGTCGTGGGCGGGTGTGGTCATGGTCTCGATCGGTCCCGCTCAAAAGGTAGTCCTTTTGCGGGCTTTGTCAGATGACCTTTGACCATCTCCCCCCGCTGTTTTAGGGGGGCGGCGACAGGAAAAGTTAGGGGGGGCGTCGCCCCCGTGCCACTCAGGCGGCGCGCGCCATCTCGTCCATTGCGTAGACGTGGCCGAAGCGGTTGGCCAGGAAGTCGTCCAGCCGCACGTCTTCCTGCCGCACGAAGCCCTGCTGCGGCAGCTGTCCCGCGGCCAGCATGTCGAGCATGGCGCACAGGCTGCTCGCGGTGGTGATCTGGATCGCGCTGCGCATGCGCCCGGCCAGCACGTGGCTGTAGATCTTGCGGGCGTAGGTTTCCTGCTGCAGGCGGCCTTCGCGCAGGCCGGCCACGGTGACGAAGACGATCACCACGTCCTGCATGGTGGCGGGCAAGGCGTTCTCCAGGATGTCCTTCAGCACCTCGCGGCGGTCGCGCAGGCGCAGGTCGTGCAGCAGCGCCTTCATGATGGCCGCGTGGCCGGGGTAGCGGATGGTGCGGTAGTTGAGTGTGCGCACGCGGCCGGCCAGCGTCTCGCACAGCGTGCCCAGGCCGCCGCTGGTGTTGAAGGCCTCGTAGAGCACGCCGTCGAGCGAGAACTCCTCGCGCTCTTCCAGTGCTGGCACCTCGGTCACCTGGCCGTTGACGATGGCCTCGCAGGGCTCGCAGTACTCGTTGATGACGCCCTCGGTGCTCCAGGTGAGGTTGTAGTTGAGTGCGTTGCTGGGGTAGGCGGGCAGGGCGCCGACGCGCATGCGCACGCTGTCCAGGCTGTCGAAGCGGCGCGCGAGATCCGCCGCGGCGATGGAAATGAAGCCCGGCGCCAGGCCGCACTGCGGGATGAAGGCGCTGCCGGCGCCTTGCGCCAGCTCGCGGATGCGGCGCGTGCTGGCCACGTCTTCGGTGAGGTCGAGGTAGTGCACGCCGGTGTCGCGCGCGGCCTCGGCGATCTTCACGGTCAGGTGGTAGGGGGCGGCGCTGAGCACGGCGAAGCGGCCGCGCAGCACCGAGCGCAGCTGGGCCGGGTCGTTGACGTCGAGCACCAGGGTGTCGAGCTGGGTGGAGGGTGTCTCGCGCTGCACCTCGGCCAGCTGGGCGGCCGATCGGTCGGCCACGGTCACGCGGTAGCGCCGGTCTCCGTGTGCGTGGACCAGCAAGGCCGCCACCACCGAACCGATCTTTCCACCACCGATCACCAGGATGTTCTTCATGGCCGCACCTCGCTCAGAAACTGGATTGCACTCTCCAGATTTTCGGCAGCGGCCTTGCAAACTGCAGCTAGACACTTGACGAATCAACGCGCATATTTCGTCGATCTGACGATACAAACCCTGCGTTATGACCAATACCCCGTTGGACACCACCGACCGCGCGCTGCTCGCCCTGCTGCGCGAGAACGCCCGCGCACCCATCGCCGAGCTGGCGCGCCAGCTCAAGCTCTCGCGCACCACGGTGCAAAGCCGCATCGAGCGGCTGGAGCGCCAGCGCGTGGTGGTGGGCTACACAGTGGTCGTGCCCGACGCGGCCGAGGCGGCACTGGTGCGCGCTCACATCTTCATCACCGTGGCGCCACGGCAGAGCGGGGCCATCGAGCAGGCGCTGCGCCGCATCCCGGAGGTGCGTGTGCTGCATTCGGTGAGTGGGCCCTTCGACCTGATCGCGGTGGTGGCGGCCCATTCGATTGGCGAACTCGATGCGCTGATCGACCGCATCGGCGCGCTGGAGGGCGTGGAGCGCACGACCTCGGCCATCGTGCTGTCCACCCGCATCGAGCGCTGAGCCCTCGCGCGGGGGCGGTGAGCATTACTGCACGGAATGCTGCACCAGCACATGCGGCACTGTCAGATGTAGCAGGTGTCACCCCGTGGTGGCTGAACATAATCGGTTCAAGTTCAGGGAAAGGGTCGCCGAAAAAGAAGCACACCCTTGCAAATCCACCGGGCCTGCGCGCCGCCGGCATGAAAGAAGTCTCCACACCATCGCTGATCGACGTAGCGCAACTGCGCATCGGGATGTTCGTGCATCTCGATGGCGGTTGGATGTCGCATCCGTTTCCGCTGAGCAGCTTCAAGATCGGTTCGGCTGCCCAGATCAACACCATCCGCTCGCTGGGCAAGCAGCGCGTGCGCTGGAGCCCCGAGAAGAGCGATGCCCCTGCCGTGGAGGCCCTGAACGGCCCCGACACCCTGCCGAACGAGATGCTGCCGCCGCCACCCACCGTGCCGGCCGCCGCCGCACCGGCCCCGGCCGAAACCCCTGAAGCGGCCGAACGGCGCCTGCGCCGCGAAGCGCTGACGGCACAGCGCAGCTCGCTCAGCCTGTGCGAACACCAGTTCGCCGAAGCCACCCGCGCCTGCAAGAGCGCCACCGAACTGGTGACGAGCAAGCCGCAGGAGGCCCGCGAACAGACCGAAGCCCTGGCCCAGGCCTTCGTCGACAAGATGATTGGCCAGCAGGAGATGTGCATCCGCCTGCTCACCGAAGCCGCCGGCGACAAGGCCTCGGCCCACGCCGTCAACGTGGCCGTGATCTCGCTGCTGATGGGCAAGACCTTCGGCCTGTCGGCTGCCGAGATGGTCGACCTGGGCGTGGGTTCCATGCTGCACGACATCGGCAAGATCGAACTGCCCGAGCGCGTGCGCCACCGCGAAGAGCATTTCACGCCGGCCGAAACCCAGTTCTATCAAGAGCACGTGGCCCACGGTGTGACGCTGGCCAAGAAGATGAGCCTCAAGCCCGGTGCCACGCTGGTGATCGCGCAGCACCACGAGCATGCCGACGGCAGCGGTTTCCCGCTCAAGCTCAACAGCGACCGCATGACCACGGCCGCGCGCATCGTCTCGCTGGTCAACCGCTACGACAACATGTGCAATCCGCACGTGCCTTCGCGCGCGCTCACGCCGCACGAGGCGCTGTCGCTCCTCTTTGCTCAGGGAAAAAACCGCTACGACACCGCCATCCTCGGCGCGTTCATCAAGATGATGGGCGTCTACCCGCCAGGCTCGGTGGTGCAGCTCACCGACGACCGTTACGCCATGGTGGTGTCGGTCAACTCCGCGCGCCCGCTCAAGCCGCGGGTGATGGTGCACGAGCCGCGCGTGCCGCGCGATGAGGCGCTGATCCTCAACCTGGAGACCGATCCGCGCCTGGGCATCCGGCGCAGCCTGAAGCCCCAGGCGCTGCCGCCCGAGTCGCTTGAGTACCTGTCGCCGCGCCCCCGCGTGGCCTACTTCTTCGAAGCCGACTTCAGCGCCACGGAGCCTACGCCGTGAGCGCCACGGCGCAAGCGGCTGCACTCGAACACTGGTCGGCCCTGATCGACGCCTTGCTCGATCCGGTGTGGCTGGTCGATGCGGCCAGCTTGCGCATCAGCGCCGCCAACACCGCGGCCGGCACGCTGTTGGGCATCGACGCCGGGGCGCTGCGCGGGCGTCCCGTGGTCGAGCTGAGCGCCACCGCCGAAGACATCGCCTTCTGGGACGAGGTGGCCTCCGGCTTCACCGACGCCATCCTGTCCGACACCGTGGTGCGTCGCTTCGACGGGGCCATCGTGCCCGTCACGCGCCGCGTCAGCCGCCCGGGCACCGGCGACGGCCTGCTGGTGGTGACCCTGCGCGACCTGAGCCGCCAGCGCGCCACCGAAGAAGAACTGGAGACGCGCGTGGCTGAGCTGCGCGCCACGCTCGAATCGAGCGCCGACGGCATCCTTGTCACCGACCTGGGCGGCTGCATCCGCAACTTCAACCGCCGCTTCGCCACGCTGTGGGGCCTGCCCGACGACCTGCTCACCCAGCGCGACGACCGCGCCGTGCAAGACTGGATGCGCCGCAGCGTGGTTCACCACGACGGCGATGGCGGCGACTACACCCGCCGCCTCAACGCCATCCTCGACGCCCCCCTGCTGCAGACCACCGACGTGCTGACCCTGCACTCGGGCAAGGTGATCGAGCGCGTGACGCTGCCGCAGTGCAGCCACGGCCAGCCCATCGGGCGCGTGTTTTCCTTCCGCGACATCAGCGAGAAGATTGCCGCCAAGCAACGCATCGAGGAGCTGTCGCACACCGACGCACTCACCGGCCTGCCCAACCGCCGCATGCTGGCCGACCGCGTGGAGTTCGCCTTGGCCATGGCGCAGCGCAGCGGCCACCCCTTCGCGCTGATGGTGCTCAACCTCGACCGCTTCAAGCTCGTCAACGACAGCCTGGGCATGGGCCTGGGCGACCGCGTGCTGCTGGAAGTCACCGACCGCATCAAGTCCTGCCTGCGCAACGTGGACACCGTGGCACGCCTCGGTGGTGACGAGTTCGTGCTGCTGGTCCACCAGGCCGACGTGCCCGGCGCCGAGGCCACCGCACGCCGCGTGCTCGACGCCATGGCGCGCCCGTTCACGCTCGACGGGCAGAACTTCACCGTCACCTGCAGCATCGGCGTGGCCCTGTGCCCGGGCGATGGCAACAGCCTCGACGAGCTGATGCGCCGCGCCGACGCCGCCATGCACCGCGTGAAGGACGCCGGCCGCGCGAGCTTCCGCTTCCACCAGGCGCATGCCGACGTGGCGCAGCGCTCGCACATGCAGATCGACCACGCCATGCGCCAGGCGCTGGTGAGCGGCCTGTTCCGCTTGCACTACCAGCCGCAGATCGACCTCAAGACCGGTGCCGTGATCGGCGCCGAGGCGCTGATCCGCTGGCGCGACCCGGTGCTGGGCGAGGTCTCGCCCAACGAGTTCATCCCGGTGGCCGAGGAGAGCGGCTTCATCATCGCCATCGGCGACTGGGTGCTGTCGCAGGCCATCAAGCAGGCCGCCGCATGGCGCGTCAACGGCGTGGTGATGCCGGTCTCGATCAACGTCTCGGCGCTGCAGTTCCAGCAGCCCGACTTCCCCGAGCGCGTGGCCCGCGAACTCAAGGCTGCCAACCTGCCGCCGCACCTGCTGGAGCTGGAGCTCACCGAGTCCATCCTGATCCACGACGCGCAAGACGCGCTGCACCGGCTGGAGGCCTTGTCCGAGCTGGGCGTGCTGCTGGCCATCGACGACTTCGGCACCGGCTACTCCAGCCTGGGCTACCTGAAGCGTTTTCCCATCAGTCGCCTCAAGATCGATCGCAGCTTCATCGGCCACCTGCCGGGCGACTCGAGCGACGTGGCCATCGTCAACGCCATCATCAACCTCGGCCGCGCAATGAACCTGCGCGTGATCGCCGAAGGCGTGGAGACCGAGCCGCAGCGCCAGTTCCTGCTGGAAGCGGGCTGCGACGAGTTCCAGGGCTTCCTGTACGCCCCGGCGCTCGATGCCGGTGGCTTCGAGAACCGGGTGGGGGTGGCCACCGGCGCCAAGACGAAGCCGGTTCGCCTGATCAAGAAGTAGTTGCCGCAGACTTTGCCGCCTCGTGCGCCGCACGGGGTGCACGCCGGGCGGCCGGCGTGGCAGTGAACTTGCTTCCTCCCTGGGCAACTAAATCCTTGGGGTGGCGTGCGGGCCCCCAAATCCCCTACGATGCGCCCCGACCCTGGAGCCTGCGCGCACGCCGAGATCCTGTCGCAGCTCCGCCGTTTTCCTGCGAGGTAGCGACGATGCTGGCAATCGAACGAGCCCTGGAAGAACGACTGGCGCCGCAAGGCGTGCCCCTGGCGGTGGTGCTGCCCGGCGGGCGGCGCATCGGCAGCGCGGAGGCCCCCGTCACGCTGCGCCTGCACGAACTGGCGCCCCTGGCGCACGTGGCCACCGGCCAGATCGGCCGCGTCGCGCAGGACTACGTGGAAGGCCGCCTCGACATCGACGGCAGCATGCGAGACCTGATGCACGTGGCCGCGCTCATCGTGGGCACCGACCCCGTCGCCCCCGAGAAGGCCGCGCTGCCCATCCTGTGGTGGCGTGGCATCGTGCGGGCCGCCCGTTCGCGCGCCCGCCACCAGGCGCATGCCGACGCCGAGCAGATCCAGTTCCACTACGACGTGTCGGACGCGTTCTACGACCTGTGGCTCGACGAGCGCAAGGTCTACTCCTGCGCCTACTGGCGTGACGCCCACATGACGCTCGAAGGCGCACAGGCCGCCAAGCTCGACCACATCTGCAAGAAGCTCATGCTGCGCGAAGGTGAGCGCTTCCTCGACATTGGCGCCGGCTGGGGCGGGCTGCTGTTGTGGGCGGCCGAGCACTACGGCGTGCGTGCCGACGGCATCACGCTGTCGAAGAACCAGCATGCGCACGTCAACCGCCTGATCGACGAGCGCGGCCTGCGCGGCCGCGTGACCATGGAGTTGCGCGACTACCGCGACCTGTCCGAAGGCGAGCCTTACGACAGCGTCGCCTCGGTCGGCATGTTCGAGCACGTGGGTCAGGCCCAGCTGCCGGTCTACTTCAACAAGATCCGCCGCCTGCTGAAGCCGGGCGGCCTGCTGATGAACCACGGCATCACCGCCGGCGGCACGCGCAACGACCAGCTCGGCGCGGGCATCGGCGACTTCATCGAGCGCTACATCTTCCCCGGTGGCGAGCTGATGCACGTCTCGCACGTGCTCAAGGTGATGAGCGAAGCCGGCCTCGAGCCGCTGGACGCCGAGAACCTGCGCCCGCATTACGCCAGCACGCTGTGGGCCTGGAGCGACCGGCTGGAGGCCCAGCTCGCCCAGGCGCGCGCGGTCACGCGCGAGTCGGTGGTGCGCGCCTACCGGCTGTACTTGGCCGGCAGCGCGATGAGTTTCGAGCAGGGCTGGATCTCGCTGTTCCAGATGCTGGCGTCGCGGCCGAGCGGAGACGTGGGAGCCGGCCCGATGAGGGGCGCACAATCGCGGTTTCCGTTCAACCGCGGGTACATCTACAAATGATCTACAAGTTCAAATCCAAGGCGGCAGGCGACGTGATCATGCTGGCCCCGGCGGGGGATCAGGTGATGCGCCTCATCGGCAAGGAACCGGCGCCCAAGGGCATCATCGAGAGCGTCGACATGCCCGCTGCCATGCGGGCCATCGAGCAGGCCATCCTCGACGACGAGGCGGCACGCAAGCAAGCGCCGGCCGACGACGACGAGGAGGGCAAGAAGCCCAAGGGCGATGGCGTCACCCTGCGGGCGCGCGCCTGGCCGCTGGTCGAGATGATGAAACGCTCGCATGCTGCGGGCGAGCCCATCGTCTGGGGCGTTTGAGAGACTTTCCACAACAAGAACGAGAGACGAGACCATGAAACTCTGGAGTGACAGTTGGGTCAACGGTGACCGCATTCCCAGCCGCTATGCCGCCGGCAAGCCCGATGTGGCCAGCGGCGTGACCTTCTCCGACAACATCAACCCGCATCTGGCGTGGAGCGAGGTGCCCGCAGGCACGCAGTCGTTCGCGCTGATCTGCCACGACTTCGACGTGCCCAGCCGCGGAGACGACGTCAACAAACCTGACCGCGAGGTGCCGAGCGACCTGCCGCGCGTGGACTTCTTCCACTGGGTGATGGTCGACCTGCCGGGCACGCTGACGCAGATCGCCGAAGGCGAGTTCAGCCGCGGCTTCACGCCGCGCGGCAAGCCCGGCCCGGCCACGCTGCACGGCGCGCGCCATGGCCTGAACGACTACACCGGCTGGTTTGCCGGCGACCCCACCAACGGCGGCCAGTACTACGGCTACGACGGCCCCTTCCCGCCCTTCAACGATTCGCTGGTGCACCACTACGTGTTCACGCTCTACGCGCTGAGCGTGCCGCGTGCGCCGGTGGAAGGCAGCTTCACCGGCCCGCAGGTGCGCGAAGCGATCTTCAAGCACGTGCTGGCGGAGGCCACGCATTCGGGCACCTACACGCTCAATCGCCGCCTGCTCTGATGACAGCCCCCACGTCGCTCCGCTCCTGCCCCCCGAAGGGGGCTTCAGCCGCCTTGGGGCGGTCCGGCGGCGTCTGATGCAAGACCAAGCGACCCGCGTGCTCGCCATCCGCCATGGCGAGACCGCCTGGAACGTCGACACCCGCATCCAGGGCCAGCTCGACATCCCGCTCAACGACACCGGCCGCTGGCAGGCCGAGCGCCTGGCGGCGGCCGTGGCCGACGAGGGCATCAGCGCCATCTATTCGAGCGACCTGCTGCGCGCCTACCAGACGGCGCAGGCCATCGGCCACGCGAGCGGCCTGCCCATCCACACCGATGCGGCCCTGCGCGAACGCGGCTTCGGTGCCTTCGAAGGCCACACCTACAAGGAGATCGAGGCACGCTGGCCAGAGGGTTCGGAGCGCTGGCGCAAGCGCGATGTCGACTTCCGCCCGGGCGACAGCGGGGAGTCGCTGCGCGTGTTCTTCGCGCGCTGCGTGGGCGTGGCGACGCGCCTGGCCGCCGCCCACCCGGGCGAGACCATCGCGCTGGTGGCGCACGGCGGCGTGATGGACTGCTTCTACCGTGCCGCCTCGCGGCTGGAACTGCAGGCGCCGCGCTCGTGGCAGCTGGGCAATGCCAGCATCAACCGGCTGCTCTACACGCCGGAGGGCTTCACGCTGATCGGCTGGAGCGACACCCAGCACCTCGACGGCGGCTCGCTCGACGAGAGCAACGACCGCGTGGGGCACGCGGCCTGACGTGAAAACGGCCGGTGCCCAGCACCGGCCGTTTGGCGTCACGCCGAGTGGCGGATCAGGTAGTCGAACGCGCTCAACGCCGCCTTCGCGCCGTCGCCGGCCGCGATCACGATCTGCTTGTAGGGCACCGTGGTCGCGTCGCCCGCCGCGAACACGCCCGGCACGTTGGTCGCGCCGCGGTCGTCGACGATGATCTCGCCGAAGCGCGACAGCTCCACCGTGCCCTTGAGCCACTCGGTGTTGGGCACGAGGCCGATCTGCACGAACACGCCTTCGAGTTCGACGAGGTGCTCCTCGCCGGTCGCGCGGTCCTTGTAGCGCAGGCCGTTGACCTTGCCGCCAGCGCCCGTGATCTCGGTGGTCTGGGCGTTGGTGTGGATGGTGACGTTGGGCAGGCTCTGCAGCTTCTTCACCAGCACCGCGTCGGCCTTCAGCTGGTCGGCGAACTCGATCAGTGTCACGTGGGCCACGATGCCGGCCAGGTCGATGGCGGCCTCGACGCCCGAGTTGCCACCGCCGATCACCGCTGTGCGCTTGCCCTTGAACAGCGGGCCATCGCAGTGCGGGCAGTAGGCCACGCCCTTGTTCTTGTACTCCTGCTCGCCCGGCACGTTGACGTTGCGCCAGCGCGCGCCGGTGGAGAGGATCACCGTCTTGCCCTTGAGCGAGCCGCCGTTGGCGAGTTTGATCTCGACCAGCCCGCCGGGTTGCGCCGGCGGCACCAGCGCGTCGGCGCGCTGCAGGTTCATGATGTCCACTTCATAGGCGCGCGCGTGTGCCTCCAGGCCCATCGCGAACTTGGGGCCGTCGGTGGCCAGCACCGAGATGTAGTTCTCGATCGCCAGCGTGTCGTTCACCTGGCCGCCGAAGCGCTCGGCCGCCACGCCGGTGCGGATGCCCTTGCGGGCCGCGTACACCGAGGCCGCAGCGCCGGCCGGGCCGCCACCGATGATGAGCACGTCGTACGGATCCTTGGCGCTCAGCTTGGCGGCGTCCTTGGCGGCCGCTCCGGTGTCGAGCTTGGCCACGATCTCTTCCACCGTCATGCGGCCCGAGGCGAACACCTGGCCGTTCAGGAAGACCATGGGCACGGCCATGATTTCGCGGGCGTTCACTTCGTCCTGGAAGGCACCGCCTTCGATCACGGTCGTCTTGACCTTCGAATTGAGCACCGCCATCAGGCTCAGCGCCTGCACCACGTCCGGGCAGTTGTGGCAGGTGAGGGACATGTAGACCTCGAAGTTGAAGTCTCCATCCAGCCCGCGCACCTGGTCGATCACGGCTTGCTCGACCTTGGGCGGGTGGCCGCCGGTCCACAGCAGCGCGAGCACCAGCGAGGTGAACTCGTGGCCGAGCGGCAGGCCGGCAAAGCGCAGCGAGGTGCTGTCGCCGGTGCGCTGCAGCGTGAAGGAGGGCTTGCGCGTGTCCTGCCCGTCGGTGCGCAGGGTGATCTTGTCGCTGCGCAGGCCGGTGATGGTCTGCAGCAGCTCCAGCGTGTCGCGGGAGCTCTCGGAGTCGTTCAGCGAAGCCACGATCTCGAAGGGTTGGGTGACTCGCTGCAGGTAGGCGCCGAGTTGGGCCTTGAGGTCGTCGTCCAGCATGGTGGTGTCCTTTCGCGTTCTGTCGTGGGTTCGTCAAGCGACTTCGGGAGCTGGCCTCCTGTCTGGGGAGAGGAGGAGGCCTGCGCCGGGGTGAGGCAGGCCGCCCCGGCCGGCGTCGTGAGCCGGCGAGGTGGCTTGCTTCAGGTGGTGCCGCAGCACCTTGCTTTCAATCAATCAGATCTTGCCGACCAGGTCGAGCGACGGGGTCAGCGTCTTGGCGCCTTCGTTCCACTTGGCCGGGCAAACCTGGCCGGGGTGGGCGGCGGTGTACTGGGCGGCCTTCAGCTTGCGCAGCGTTTCCTTCACGTCGCGGGCGATCTCGTTCGAGTGCACTTCGGCGGTCTTGATCACGCCATCGGGGTTGATCACGAAGGTGCCGCGCAGTGCCAGGCCTTCTTCGGGGATGTGCACGCCGAACGCGTTGGTCAGCGTGTGGGTCGGGTCGCCGACCAGCGGGAACTTGGCCTTGCCGACGGCCGGCGAGGTCTCGTGCCACACCTTGTGCGAGAAGTGCGTGTCGGTCGTGACGATGTAGACCTCGGCGCCCAGCTTCTGGAACTCGGCGTAGTTGTCGGCCGCGTCTTCCACTTCGGTCGGGCAGTTGAAGGTGAAGGCTGCCGGCATGAAGATCAGCACGGACCACTTGCCCTTCAGGGACTCATCCGACACGGTGATGAACTTGCCGTTGTGGAAGGCTTCGGTCTTGAAGGGCTGGACTTGGGTGTTGATCAAGGACATTGCTGTTTCCTATGGGGGTTGGTGAATCGACAGAGGGAATCTTAAACAAGCTTCGGGCTTACGAGCATTGAATGATCGAATTCACTTGATTGGCAATGCCTATCCAGCCCGATAGGCCCAGTGGGGCTAGCCCTCTTGGCGCGGCAAGGCGGGTACCTGCACCATCCTGGGATGACCCCTGCACAAATCATTGTTCTGGCCACGCCGGTCTTCCTGCTGATGATCGGCATCGAGTTCCTGGTCGGCCTCCGGCGCGGCCGCAACACCTACCGCCTGAACGACGCCCTCAACAGCATCGGGCTCGGGATCATGAGCCAGCTGGTGGGCCTGTTCAGCGCCCTCTTCACGGTCTGGCTCTACACGCTGGTGTTTGCGCACGCTTCGCTGTGGCAGCTGTCTGCAGGCGACTGGTGGGTGTGGCTGGTCGGGCTGCTGCTCTATGACCTCTGCTACTACTGGCACCACCGCCTGGGCCACACGGTGGCCCTGTTCTGGGCCGCCCACGTGGTGCACCACCAGAGCGAGGACTACAACCTCAGCACCGCGCTGCGCCAGACCGGCAGCGGCTGGGTCGGCGGCTGGCTGTTCTACCTGCCGATGGCGGTGCTGGGCTTTCCGCCGCTGGTGTTCGGCGTGGTCGCGCTCATCGACCTGCTGTACCAGTACTGGGTGCACACGCAGCAGATCGGCAAGCTGGGCTGGTTCGACCGCTGGTTCTGCGCGCCCAGCAACCACCGCGTGCACCACGCGGTGAACGACAAGTACCTCGACAAGAACTAC
>NZ_DASSRA010000415.1:0-7982 GCF_035702065.1 Rhizobacter sp. | reverse complement strand
AGCAGCAACTCGGCGCCTTGCTCGCGGCAGGCCTCCAGCCGCGTCGGGCTGGCGTGGCGCGGCATGGCCAGCTTGGCGTGCGTGCCGGCGGCGCGCGCCGCATAGGCCACCGCCACGGCGTGGTTGCCGGCGCTGGCCGCGACCACGCCGCGCTGTCGCGCGGCCTCGTCGAGCGACTGGATGCAGTTGAGCGCACCGCGCAGCTTGAAGCTCCCGGTGCGCTGAAACAGCTCGAGCTTGAGCCAGACCTCGGTCTGCGGGTTCAGCTCGCGCGTGACCACACCGGTCTGCCAGCGCCACACCGGCGTTTGCAGGATGCGCCCGGCCAGGCGCGCGGCGGTGCGCTCGATCTCGAACAGGCGGGGGAAGGGGAGCAGCGAAGGCGCGGACACAGCGGCCGACGCCGGCGCGTCAGCGAGGAGCAGGGATGACATGGAACTCTCCGTTCAGACCTTGGGAGCAGCTGCACAGGGCAGCGCGACGAGACACAAGGACGGACCGCTGAGCACCGGCGAAGGCCGCAGCTCAACGATCCCGGCGAATTCGAATGCGGATGGGGCGCAGTGCCGGCTTGGGGGCCGGGAAGAAGGAGGACGCGAAGCGCAACACCCAGGCGCGCAGGGCTTGCGCGACGGTGTGGGTGAAGGCGTTGCGGTGCATCACGCGGCCATGATGGCACAGGCCGCATTGACCACGCAAGCGCTCGGGGCAGCGCTCAGGCCCAGAGTTTGAGCAGGAGTTCGCGCACCAGTTCGGTCGACTGGTCGATCAGCGGACCGCGGTGGCGCTGCGACGAGGTGGCGATCCACAGCGTGGTCACCATCTTGGGCTTGCGGATGGGGCGCACGAAGAAGGCATCGGCATTGCCGCTCGCCTGGATGGCGTTGAGCGCGAGCACCGCATGCGCCACGCCCTGCTGCACCAGGTCGAGGATGGCGGGCACGCTTTCCACTTCGAGCGCCACGCGCGCCTTGCGGCCTTCGTTGGCCAGCGCCGTCTCCAGCAGCATGCGGATCGAGTGCGGCAGGCTGGGGATCACGAGTTCGTGCTCGGCCACCTCGGCCAGCGTGACGGCCGGGCCGATCAGCTTGCGTTCCTTGTTGCGGGCAGAGACGAGGTACAGCTGCTCGTCGAGCACCGGCACCAGGTCGATGGCCGCCGAAGGGGCGACGTTGTAGACCACCGCACAGTCCACGCGCCCGATGGCCAGCCACTCCAGCACGTAGGTCGACAAGCCCTCCACCACGCTCAGCGTGGCCTTGGGGAAGCGCGCGCGAAAGGCCGCCACCAGCGGGCCGGTGAGCGTGCGGCTCACGCTCGGCGGCAGGGCGATCATCAGGCGGCCGGTGGCGGCGCCGCGGTGGTCTTCCATGTCGAGCCGGGCGCGCTCCACCTGCTGCAGGATGCCGCGGCCGTGCGCCAGCAGGCGCGTACCGGCCTCGGTGAGCGTGACACCGCGGCCGTTGCGCTCGAAGAGCGACTGGCGCAGCTCCACCTCCAGCGAGCGCACCTGCCGGCTCAATGCTGGTTGCGCGATCGACAGGAAGGTGGCCGCGCGGGTGAAGCTGCCCAGCTCGGCCACGTGCACGAAGTATTCGAGTTGCTTGAGGTCCATGGCGGTGCGGCCGATCTTATGCCATGCAGGCATAGCTGCTATGTGGGCTATCTCGTTGCTGCATGAGAAGTGCTGCGCAAGAATCGTTCGCAGATCGCCCTCGCCGCCTCAGAAAGCCCCAGCGCATGAGCCTCATCATCGACATCCACGGCCACTACACCACCGCGCCCAAGGCGCTGGAAGAGTGGCGCAACCGGCAGATCGCCAACCTCCACGACAAGGCCAACCTGCCGAAGGCGAGCGAGCTCAAGATCAGCGACGACGAGTTGCGCGAGACCATCGTCAGCAACCAGCTCAAGAAGATGCAGGAGCGCGGCAGCGACCTCACCATCTTCTCGCCGCGCGCGAGCTTCATGGCGCACCACATCGGCGACTTCGAGATCTCCTCCACCTGGGCCGCCATCTGCAACGAACTCTGCTTCCGCGTGGGCCGGCTCTTCCCCGACAACTTCATCCCCGCGGCCATGCTGCCGCAGTCGCCGGGCGTGGACCCGGCCACCTGCATCCCGGAGCTGGAGAAGTGCGTCACCCAGTACGGCAAAGTGGCGATCAACCTCAACCCCGATCCCTCGGGCGGGCACTGGACCTCGCCGCCGCTCACCGACAAGAGCTGGTACCCCATCTACGAGAAGATGGTCGAGCACAAGATCCCCGCGATGGTCCACGTGAGCACGAGCTGCAACGCCTGCTTCCACACCACCGGCGCGCACTACATCAACGCCGACACCACGGCCGTGATGCAGCTGATCCAGGGTGACCTGTTCAAGGACTTCCCCGAGCTCAAGTTCGTCGTGCCGCACGGCGGCGGCGCCGCGCCCTACCACTGGGGCCGCTACCGCGGCCTGGCGCAGGAGCTGAAGAAGCCGCTCTTGAAGGATCACCTGCTCAACAACCTGTTCTTCGACACCTGCGTGTACCACCAGCCGGGCATCGACCTGCTGACGACCGTGATCCCGGTCGACAACATCCTCTTCGCCAGCGAAATGATCGGCGCCGTGCGCGGCATCGACCCCGAGACGGGCCACTACTACGACGACACCAAGCGCTACATCGAGGCGTCGAAGATCCTCTCGGCCGAAGACAAGCACAAGGTTTACGAAGCGAATGCACGGCGCGTGTACCCGCGCCTCGACGCGGCTCTCAAGAAGAAAGGGAAGTAAGACATGAGCCCCCACGTTCCCATTCGTTCACTGCCCCCCACGGGGGCGCAGGCCTCCTTTGGGGCGGCCCGGCAGGAGTCCTGACATGTACGAACTAGGCGTCGTCTACCGCAACATCCAGCGCGCCGACTCGGCCGTGGCCGACAAGCTCGCGACGCTGGGCAGCGCCACCGTGCACGAGGCCATGGGCCGCGTCGGCTTGCTCAAGCCCTACATGCGCCCCATCTACGCCGGCGCGCAGGTGAGCGGCACGGCCGTCACCGTGCTGCTGCACCCGGGCGACAACTGGATGATGCATGTGGTCGCCGAGCAGATCAAACCGGGCGACATCGTCGTCGCGGCCATCACCGCCGAGTGCACCGACGGCTACTTCGGCGACCTGCTGGCGACCAGCTTCCAGGCCCGCGGTGCGCGTGCGCTGGTGATCGACGCCGGCGTGCGCGACGTGAAGACACTCACCGAGATGAAGTTCCCGGTGTGGAGCAAGGCCATCAGCAGCAAGGGCACGATCAAGGCGACGCTGGGCTCGGTGAACATCCCCGTGGTCTGCGCCGGCATGCTCGTGACGCCCGGCGACGTGATCGTGGCCGACGACGACGGCGTGGTGTGCGTGCCGCGCGGCATTGCGGCCAGGACGCTGGAGGCTGCGACTGCGCGCGAATCGTTCGAAGGCGAGAAGCGCGCCAAGCTCGCCTCGGGCGTGCTGGGGCTCGACATGTACAAGATGCGCGAGCCGCTCGAAAAGGCAGGGCTCAAGTACATCGACTGACGCAGGGAAGAGAAGGCTCGCACACCACCACCCGCTCAGGCTGAGGTATCGAAGCCCGGCACGGCCTGAGCGGGCCTTCGATACCTCAGGCTGAGCGGATTGAGCACGGAGGACATTCCATGAACACCAACCCCAAGCTCTGGCACATCGGCCTCGTCGGCTACGGCGAAGTGGGCCGCACCCTGGCCGAGGACCTGCGAGCGCAGAAGGTCCGCGTCAGCGCCCATGACATCAAGCTGCACACCGAAGCCGGCTCGGCGCTGCGCCAGCACACCGCCGAGCATGGGGTGACGCTGTTCGAATCGCACGCCGAACTCGCGGAAGAGGTCGACTTCATCATCAGCGCCGTCACCGCCAGCCAGGCCGTGCCGGTGGCCGAGGCCTGCGCGCCGGCCATCCGCCCGAGCGCCTTCTTCCTCGACTTCAACTCCGCCTCGCCGGGCGCCAAGATCCGCGCGGCCGACATCATCAACCGCAACGGCGGGCGCTACGTCGAAGGCGCGGTGATGACCTCCATCCCGCCCTACCGCATCAAGGTGCCGCTGCTGCTCGGTGGGCCCGAGGCCAAGGCGCTGATGCCGCTCATCAACCTGCTCGGTTTCGACAGCAAGGTCACGAGCGAGAAGCTGGGCGTGGCCTCGGCCACCAAGATGTGCCGCAGCGTGATGATCAAGGGCCTGGAGGCCATGGTCATCGAGAGCTACACCACCGCGCGCGCCTATGGCGTGGAAGACGCGGTGCTCGCCTCGCTCAAGGAGACCTTCCCCGGCGTCGACTGGGAGAAGCAAGGCGCCTACTTCTTCCAGCGCGTGATCGAGCACGGCCGCCGCCGCAGCGAAGAGCTGCGCGAGGTCGCGCAGACGGTGCGCGAAGCGGGCCTCGAGCCGTGGTCGGCAAGCGGCACCGCCGAGCGTCAGGCCTGGGTGGCCGACCTCGCCGACGCCGGGCTCTTCGGCCCTCGGGCTACGCCGGAGTTCGCGCGCAGCGCCGACTGGCGCACCGAGGCCGACCGCATCCTGGCCCAGTTCAAACCCATCGACTGATGAAACGACAACCCCCACGCTCACTTTGTTCGCTGCCCCCCGAGGGGGCGCAGGCCTCCCTTGGGGCGGCCCGGCGGGAGGCCTGACCCATGCAATTCGAGAAGACCCCCGGCTGGCTCGACTGGTACGCCGGCCCGTCCACGCCCCGGTTCAAGCTCCCCGCCGGCAGCGTCGACGCGCACTGCCACGTGTTCGGCCCGGGCGCCGAGTTCCCCTACGCGCCTGAGCGCAAGTACACCCCTTGCGATGCGTCAAAGCACCAGCTCTACGCCCTGCGCGACCATCTCGGCTTTGCGCGCAACGTGGTGGTGCAGGCCACCTGCCACGGTGCCGACAACCGAGCGATGGTCGATGCACTGATCCACTCGAACGGCAAGGCGCGCGGCGTGGCCACGGTGAAGCGCAGCGTCACCGACAAGGAACTGCAGGACATGCACGAAGCCGGTGTGCGCGGCGTGCGCTTCAACTTCGTCAAGCGCCTGGTCGACTTCACGCCGAAAGACGAGCTGATGGAGATCGCCGCCCGCATCGCCCCGCTGGGCTGGCACGTGGTCATCTACTTCGAGGCGGTCGACCTGCCCGAGCTGTGGGACTTCTTCACCGCCCTGCCCACCACGGTGGTGGTCGACCACATGGGCCGGCCCGACGTCACCAAGCCGGTCGACGGCCCGGAGTTCGAGCTGTTCGTGAAGTTCATGCGCGAGTACCCCAACGTGTGGAGCAAGGTCAGCTGCCCCGAGCGCCTGAGCGTGAGTGGCCCACCCGCGTTGAACGGAGAACAGAACGCCTACCGTGACGTGATCCCCTTCGCGCGCCGCATCGTGGAGACCTTCCCCGACCGCGTGCTGTGGGGCACCGACTGGCCGCACCCCAACCTCAAGAACCACATGCCCGACGACGGCCTGCTGGTCGATTTCATCCCGCACATCGCCACGACGCCGGAACTTCAGCGCAAACTCCTGGTGGACAACCCCATGCGGCTGTACTGGCCTGACGAGGCCTAAGAACCCGGCCGCTCCACCACCAGGAGGCCCCCGTTGATCCGACTCGCGCTCACCACGTTGACCCTGCTCGCACTGGCCGGCTGCTCGGGCAAAGGCCCGCTGCAGCGGGGCGACGACCTGGCCGCCTCGTGCGCCAAGCTGGCCCAGCCCGTCGAGGCCAAGTACATCAAGCTGCCCACAACGGGCGCGAGCATCGACTCGGCCACGCTGGTGGCGCCAAGCGAACTGCAGGTGGCCGAACAAGCGCCCTCGCCCGGCGCGCGCATCACGCCCGCATTGCCGCAGCACTGCCGGGTGCTGGGCCGCATCGCGCCCTTCGAGCCGAGTGCGCCGCCCATCCTGTTCCAGCTGAACCTGCCAATCGAATGGAACGGCCGCGCCGTGCAGTTCGGCGGCGCTGGATTCAACGGCCGGCTGGTCACGGGCACGGGCCTGCAGCCCAGCGGCCTGTACGGTGCACCCGCGCCGCTGGCGCTGGGCTACGCCACCTACGGCACCGACTCGGGCCACCCGCACACGGCCGACGTGGCGCCCCAGGCCTTCGCCGCCAACGACGAAGCGTTGGAGAACTTCGGCCACGCCGCCTACAAGAAGGTGCGTGACGTGGCGGTGCAGATCATGATCCGCGCCTACGGCCGCGCGCCGCAGAAGCTGTACTACATCGGCAGCTCCGAAGGCGGGCGCGAGGGCCTGGCCATGGCGCAGCGCTACCCGAACGACTTCGACGGCGTCGTCGCCCGCGTGCCGGTGATCAACTGGACCGGCCTGCAGCTCGCAGGCGTGCGCAACGGCCTGGCCACGCGGGGCGACGCCTGGCTGCGCCCGGCGCAGGTGAAGCTGGTACACGACGCGGTGCTGGCCAGCTGCGACGCGCTCGACGGCCTGGCCGACGGCATCGTCTCCGACCCGGTGGCGTGCAAGCAGCGCTTCGACGTGACGCGCCTGCGCTGCGCTGCCGGGGCCAGCGGCGATGGCTGCCTGAGCGACGCGCAGGTGGCCGCCGTGCAGCAACTGCATGCGCCGTACAAGCTGCCTTTCACCGTGGCCAGCGGCAGCACCGAATACCCCGGCTGGGGCGTCTCGGGCGAGGCCACCCCGGCCCACGCCTCCACCGGCGGCTGGAGCGCCTGGTGGCTGGGCAGCAGCCCGCCCACCCTGCCGCCGCAGCCGGGCAACGGCATCGCGTGGGCCTTCGGTGCCGGCACGGTGCAGCACTTCTTCACACGCGACCCGGGCGTGGACGTGGCCACCTTCAAGCCCGAGCACTACACCGAGCGCATCCGCGACGTGTCGGCCGTGATGGACGCGACCTACCCCTACCTCGCGCCCTTCCAGCGCCACGGCGGCAAGCTCATCATCCTGGAGAACATGGCCGACTACGCGCAGAGCCCGTACGCCGGCATCCGCTACCACGAGAGCGTGGTCGCTGCCCTCGGGCAGGCGCAGGTCGACCAGTTCGTGCGCCTGTACACCGCCCCCGGCGTCGACCACGTGGGCAGCGGCGCACCGGCCAACGTCGACCTGCTGGCCGCGCTGGCCGACTGGGTCGAGCGCGACAAGGCACCCGCCGGCCTGGAGCTGGTGCAGCAGGACCTGAAGCCCCCTTTCCAGATCACCAACACCCGCCCGCTGTGCGCCTGGCCGCTGCACACGCACTACAAGAGCAACGGGCCCACGACCCAGGCCGCCAGCTTCGAATGCCGTCCTTGAGAGGACTCCCTCCATGCCACTTGAAAAACCCTACCTCGACATCCCCGGCACGACCATCTTCGATGCCGAACAGTCCCGCAAGGGCTACCACCTCAACCAGTTCTGCATGTCGCTGATGAAGGCTGAGAACCGCGCACGCTTCAAGGCGAACGAGCGCGCCTACCTCGACGAATGGCCGATGAGCGAAGCCCAGAAAGAGGCGGTGCTCGCACGCGACCTCAACCGCTGCATCGCCCTCGGCGGCAACATCTACTTCCTGGCCAAGATCGGCGCGACCGACGGCAAGAGCTTCCAGCAGATGGCCGGCTCCATGACCGGCATGACGGAGGAGGAGTACCGCAACATGATGATCGCCGGCGGCCGCTCGGCCGAGGGCAACCGCCGCCTCGGCGAGGACGGCGACGCGCAACCCCACCGGCAGCCGCAAGGCGCCGCCGGCCAGAAGAACAAGTGAACTGACATGGCCACCATCACCGCATCCGTCTACACCTCGCACGTGCCCGCCGTCGGCGCGGCCATCGACCATGGCAAGACCGCCGAGCCCTACTGGCAGCCGGTCTTCAAGGGCTACGACTTCTCCAAGCAATGGATGAAGGACAACACGCCCGACGTGATCTTCCTCGTCTACAACGACCACGCCACGGCCTTCAGCCTGGAGATGATCCCCACCTTCGCGATCGG
>NZ_DASSRA010000414.1:0-11579 GCF_035702065.1 Rhizobacter sp. | reverse complement strand
GCTGCCCTTCCAGCACCGACTGCGCGCGCCCCATCTGGCGCGACCGACCCTGCGCCATGAAGCCGGCGCGCAGCTGCGGATGTTGCGCGCGGCTGGCAGGCGGCACCAGCACCTCCATCGGCTGGCCGATGAGCTCGCCGTGCGCGTAGCCGAACAGTTCATCGAGCTGCGGGTTGGTAAGCAGCACGCGCCCGGTGGCATCGATGACGAGCATGCCATCGGGCGCCGCCTCGACGATGCCCTGGTACCAGGCCCGTGTGAGCTCCAGTTCGGCCTGCTGCGCCTTCAGCTCGGCGCCCTGGCGGCTCAGCCCGTCGCGCAGCGCCGCCACCGAGCGGGCCAGCTCGCCGACTTCGTTGTCCAGGTCGGTGTGCGGCACCGGCTCCTGCAGCCGGCCCTGGGCGATGCCCTCGACGGCGGCGCGCACGCGCGCAGCCGGGCGGCGGATCGACAACGCGATTGCCATCGACGACAGCAGCACCAGGGCCAGCCCTCCGACGAGCAGCCCCACCGACACCATCGTCTGTTGGGCTGCGAAGCTGCGAATCCGGTCCGAAGCGACGTCGGCGCCCTTCTCCTTGGTGTCGGCGATCGCCGCCATGCGCTGGCCCGCCTGCCGGGCCACGTGCTCGAACTCCTCGTCGATGAAGCTCTGCGCCTGCTCGTGCAGCCCGCGCCGCATCAGCGCGGCCGCATCGTCGGCGTCGCTCTCGAGCTGCGCCAGCAGCCCCTCGAACTCGTCGAGCCGCTCGACGTTCTCGGCGCGCACCAGCGTGCTGCGCAGCTGCGTCGTGGCCTGGCGCAGCTGCGCCCGGCTCGCATCACGCTGCGTCAGGTAGGCGTCGCGCTTCACCGGGTCCGTCTCGCCGGCCGCCTTGTGCAGCGCGAGGATCATCCGCACGAGCTGGGTTTCGGCCTCCTTGGCGCGCGCGACGCCAACCACCTCTTCAGACTGCAAGAGTTCGAAGTCGTGGCTGAGACGGGTCTGCACGTACAGGCTCTGGCCCCCCAGCACCAGCGCCAGCAGCAGCAGCGAACCGAAGCCGAGGGCCAGTTTGTGCAGCAGCGTCAGGCGTTCGAGCAGTTGGATCAGCTTGCTCATGGGAAGTCCGTTCAGGGGGTCTGGCGACCGCATGCGGCAGCCGCAACACCGCTGCGGCCGGGGCGGCCCGGCGGCTCAGGGCGCGTCGGCGATGAAGGCCACGGCCTCGGCCTTGCGGGCGATGTCTTCGTCGGTGTCGGCGAAGCGCCGCGCGATCTCGGCGAAGGCGTCGACCCGCGCCAGGAAGGCATCGACGATGTCCGGATCGAAGTGCTTGCCCCGGCCTTCCGTGATGATCTGGACGGCCTGCTCGTGCGACATGGGCGCCTTGTAGACGCGCCGGCTGATCAGCGCGTCGTACACGTCGGCCACGGCCATCAGCCGGGCAGAGATGGGGATGTCGTCGCCGAAGCGGCCTTCGGGGTAGCCGCTGCCGTCCCACTTCTCCTGGTGGCCGTAGGCGATCTCCTTGGCCAGCCGCAGGAAGTTCACGTCGGCGCCCAGCAGTTGCTCGGCGTTCGTGATGGCGTCACGCCCGAGCGTGGTGTGGGTCTTCATGATCTCGAACTCTTCTGCGGTGAGCTTGCCCGGCTTGAGCAGGATGCGGTCCGGGATGCCCACCTTGCCGATGTCATGCAGCGGCGCCGACTTGAACAGCAGCGCGATCGTGGCGTTGTCGAGCGTGCGGGCGAAGCGCGGGTGATTGCGCAGCTGCTCGGCCAGCAGCTTCACGTAGTGCTGCGTGCGGCGGATGTGGTTGCCGGTCTCGTTGTCGCGCGTTTCCGCCAGCGACGCCATGGCATGGATGGTGACGTCCTGGATCGCCGACAGCTCGCGGGTGCGGCGGGCGACCTCCTGTTCGAGGAAGTCGTTCTGGCTGCGCATGAAATCGGCCGCGGCCTTGATGTTCAGCTGCGTCTCCACCCGCGCCAGCAGCACCGCCGGGCGGATCGGCTTGGTGATGTAGTCGGCGGCACCGAGCTCGAGCCCGAGCGTCTCGTCTTCCTCGGAGGCCAGCGAGGTGAGGAAGACGATCGGAATGTCGCGCGTGTGCGGGTCGGCCACGAGCTGCTGCGCCACCTCGTGCCCCGACAGCCCGGGCATCATGATGTCGAGAAGGATCAGGTCGGGCGGCTCGCCGGCGCGGGCGATGCGAAGTGCCTTCTCGCCGTTGTTGGCCACCTTGATCGCATAGCGATCCTTGAGCAGGTCGCTCATCAAGACGAGGTTGTCCGGGGTGTCGTCGACGATCAGGATGGACGGTTTCCGAATGATGTCGAAGTCGAGACCCATCGCAAGCTCCCCCGCCAAAGGCGATGGCGCAGTTATACACGTGACCCAGGCCGCAGGGAACCGGTTCGACCTCAGGCCTCGCGCGGCCGTTCGTTGAACTGCCAAATGCGCCCGCCATCGACCACCAGGTCGTGGCAGTTGACGAAGCTCGCCTCGTCGCTCGCCAGATAGAGCGCCGCGTTCGCGATGTCGTCGGCAACGCCCGAGCGCGGCGTGGGCGTGGCGTGCGCCAGGTTGGTCTGCAGCTTGGCCAGGCGTTTCTGGTTCACCTCGTCGGTGGTCGTGCCCGCGCCGCCCCAGAAGATGGGCGTGGCAATCGCACCCGGCGAGATCGAGTTGACGCGGATGCCCTGCGGCCCGAGCTGCACGCCCATCAGCCGTGTGAGGTGGCTCACCGCCGCCTTGGCGCACGAGTACAGCATCGCGCCCTGCGCCAGCCGGTGCGCGGCGATGCTGGAGTTGTTGATGATGCTGCCGCCGCCGTTGCCCGCCATCACGCGCGCCGCGTGCTTGATGCCGAAGAGCACGCTGCCGTAGAGCAGCTTCATGGCGTAGTCGACCTCCTGCTCGGTCACCGTCTCCAGCACGCCGGGCGTGTTGCCGCCGGCGTTGTTGAACATGCAGTCGAGCCGGCCGAAGCGGGCCAGCGCGGTGTCGACCAGCGCGGCGATGTCGGCCTCGCGCATCACGTCGGCGGCCTGGAACAGCACGCGCTCGCCGAGTTCGCGCGCCAGCGCCTCGCCTCGCTCCACGCTGCGCCCGGCGATCACCAGCGTGGCGCCTTCGGCGGCGAAGCGCCGTGCAGTGGCCTCACCGATGCCGCTGGTGGCGCCGGTGATGATCGCGACCTTGCCCTGCAGTCTGTTGCCCATGGGGACTTCTCCTCTGTGTGATGTGTAGCCTACTGCACATGCGCACGCGGTAATCCGGTGCTGTCCTACGGTGCGAAGGGAACGCGGGTGTCATCATCGTCTCCAACGGCTGCCCGACCCCGGGCTGGAGGAACCTGCTCGATGCCCCTGTCTTCGCGATTGCGCCCCTGGTGGCTCCTGGCCACGATGCTGCTGGCGAGCGCCACATTCGCCCAGCCGACCGCCGGCCCCAGCACGGCCGCCGCGTTGCGCGAACGCCATGCGCAGCTCGCCACGCAACTGCAGAACACGCCCTTCCTGCGCCCCATGGTGCTGCAAAGCAGTGAAGACGGTGACGTATTGCAAGGCAGCATCGACGCGGTGGTGTCGCAGCCCTTCGCGCTGGCGCGCGAGCAGCTGCAGCAGCCCGCCGCCCTGTGCGAGATCATGATGCTGCAGCTCAACACCAAGCAGTGCACCGTGGCCGGCAGCGTGCTCGACGCGCGCATCGGCCGCAAGCACGACCAGCCGCTGAAAGACGCCTACCGCGTGGCCTTCAACCTGCAGGTGCAGGCCGCCAGCGCCGAGTACCTGAGCCTGCGCCTGGCCGCCGACACCGGCCCGTTCTCCACCCGCGACTACCGCATCCAGCTGCAGGCCATTCCGCTGGCCGGCGGCAACCAGACCTTTCTGCACCTGCGCTACTCCTACGGCATCGGCATGGCCGCCCGCCTGGCCATGCAGGGCTACCTGGCCACGCTGGGTGCCGGCAAGGTGGGCTTCACGCGCAGCGGCTCCGGCTACATCGGCGGCATGCGCGGCGCGGTGGAGCGCAACACCATGCGCTACTACCTGGCCATCGACGCCTATCTCGCCTCGCTCGCTGCCCCGCCGGCGCAGCAGCGCGCCAAGCGGCTCGATGCCTGGTTCGATGCCACCGAGCAGTACGCGCGGCAACTGCACGAGGTGGAGCGTGTCGACTACCTGGCGATGAAGCAGAGCGAGTTCAAGCGCATGGGCGTGGCAGGCTGACTCTCACTTGCTCGGCGCCGCCCGCGCTGCCGGCTCGTGGCACCATGTCGCACTTGGGCCCTGCGACCACGCCATGAACCTCACCCAAAGCCTGCTGGTCATCGCTGCACTCATTGCGACAAGCGCCTTCTTCGCCCTCGCCGAGATCTCCCTGGCCGCCTCGCGCCGCTTGCGCCTGCGGCAGATGGCCGATGACGGCGATGTGCGCGCCGAGCGCGTGCTGCGCCTGCAAGAGCAGCCCGGCCACTACTTCACCGTGGTGCAGATCGGCCTCAACGCCGTCGCGATCCTCGGTGGCGTCGTGGGCGAAGGCTCGCTCAGCCCCGTCTACGCCGCCTTGTTCGATCACTGGCTGAGCACCGAGAACGCGCAGCGCGTGGCCTTCGGCGCGTCCTTCGTGACGATCATCGCGGTCTTCCTCATCTTCGCCGACCTCTTCCCCAAGCGGCTGGGCATGAGCGAGCCCGAGCGCCTGGCGGTGCGCATGGTCGGGCCGATGCAGGTGCTGATCACCACCTTGAAGCCGCTGGTGTGGCTGTTCACGCGCGCCACCGACCTGCTCTTCAAGCTGCTGGGCCTGCCCGCGCAGCGCGATGACAAGATCACCTCGGCCGACATCCTCGCGATGACCGAGGCCGGCGCTCAGGCCGGGGTGCTCGCCGAGCGCGAGCAGCAGGTGATCGCCAACGTGTTCGAGCTGGACACCCGGCTGGTCAGCAGCGTCATGACATCGCGCGACCGCATCGCCTGGTTCGACCGGGACGAGCCCGAAGCGGCCCTTCGCGCGCGCATCGTCGCCGAACCCTACTCGGCCTACCCGGTGTGCGACGGCACCATCGACAAGGTGCTCGGCTACGTCGACGCCAAGGACATGTTCCAGCGCGTGCTCGCCGGCCAGCCGCTCGCTTTCGGCCAGGGGCTGCCGCTGCTCAAGGCGCTCGTAGTTCCCGATCGCCTGTCGCTGACCGAGGTGCTCGAACAGTTCCGCCACGCACACGAGGACTTCGCGATCGTGGTCAACGAGTACAGCCTCGTCGTCGGCGTGATCACGCTCAACGACGTGATGAGCACCGTGATGGGTGATCTGGTGCCGCGCTCGGACGACGAAGAGCAGCAGATCGTGCGCCGCGACGAGAACTCGTGGCTGATCGACGGCGTCACGCCCATCCAGGACGTCCGCCGCGAGCTCGACATCGACAGCCTCCCGCACGCCGAGGAATACGAGACCCTGGCGGGCTTCCTGATGATCATGCTGCGGCGCGTTCCCAAGCGCACGGACAGCGTGACCATGGCGGGCTACAAGTTCGAAGTGATGGACGTCGACAACCACCGCATCGACCAGGTGATGGTGACGCGCGCAAGCGCCACACACGCTGCAGCCTGACCCGCCCGTTGGTGCCCGCTCAGGCGCGCCGCTTCTGCCAGACGTACACCGGGATGCCCAGGATCAGCAGCACCGTCCCGTAGAGCACGGGCTCGGCGCCACACCCGTAGAGCGTGAACACCGCGAACACGAACGCGACGACTTCGATCACGCCGACCCGCGGCACCGGGCCGCCATTGGCGACCTTCTGCGCCACCAGGCCGGTCGCCGCGGCGCAGAACGCGTAGGGAACCACAGCCGTCATGGTCGCCAAGCCGAGGATGAGCTGGTAGACGGCCGCGAAACCCGACGAACCAGCCGCCTCCACCAGCACGAGCGCGGTGGCCAACGAGGCGGACACCACCATGCCCGACGCCGGCACGCCGCGGCTGGAAACGCGACCGAAGACTCTCGGGAACAGACCGTCGCGCGCAGCGGCCATCGGCACCTGGCCCATGAGCAGCGTCCAGCCGTTGAGCGCGCCGATCGAAGACACGATGACCGCCACCGACACCGCCGTCGCGGCCCAGTCACCCCACATCAGGCGCGCCGCGTCGGAGAACGGCGCGGTCGAAGCCGCCAGCTGCGCGCGGGGCACCACACCCATCACCACCACCGTGCCGAGGATGTAAAGCGCGGCCGCGATTGCGATCCCGAGCACCGTCGAGCGCCCGATCGTGCGCACCGGGTCGCGCACGTCGCCGGCCGGTACGGTGGCCGACTCCAGGCCGAGAAAGGCGAACATCGTGAGCGGTGCCAGCGCGGCCGCTGCGGTCATGATCGGCTCGCCGCTCGGGTTGAATTCGCTGAAGTGCGAGCCGTCGACATAGAGCAAGCCGATGATCGCGATCGCACCGAACGGGACGAGCTTGGCGTAGGTCGTGATCTCGGCGAACAGCCCCGCGATGCCAACGCCGCGCAGGTTGACCAGCACCACCGCCCAGATCGAGCCAATGGTCAACGCCACCGCAACCGGCTTGCCGTGCAGCAACGGGAACAGGTTCATCATCGCGCCGGCGAACGCGAACGCGATGACGGGTAGCGACGCCCAGATCGAGATCCAGTAGCCCCAGCCGATCAGAAAGCCCGCGAAGTCGCCATAGGCGAGCCGTGTGTAGGCATAGGGGCCGCCGGTGGCGGGCGCCAGGCGGGAGAGCTTGGCAAACACCAGGCCGAGGCAGATCGCGCCGGCCGCCATCACCAGCCACGCCAAGACCGCCAGCACGCCATAGGGTGCAAGCGCCGGCGGAGACAGGTAGAAGCCCGAGCCCACCATGTTGCCGACGACGATCGCGGTGCAGGCTGCAACGCCGAGGCTCTTGGTGGTGCTCTGCGTCGTGCTCTGCGTCGTGCTCTGCGTCGTGCTCTGCGTTGGGCTCATGGGCAGTTTCACATCCCTTCGTGGTGGGCTGATGATCCGCGGCGCTCAAGTTTAGGGCTGCACCCTGAAGGCCACGGGTCGCAGGCGACGTTCAGCGCATGCGCGAGAGGGCGCCAATCGCCATGCCGTGATCGACTGGCCCGGAGCTGGCGCAGCGACGCTCTCCTACTTCGCTCGCCTACTTGCTACCCGGCGCCGGGGCCCCGTCGTTGAAGCGGGCCACGTAGTACGCCAGCGTGTCCAGGTCTTCCGGCGGGATCTGGCTCACGGCCGCGATCATGGCCTGCGTGTACCCCGGGCGCTTGCCGGTGCGAAAGCCCTGCAGGCTCATTTGCAGGTAGTCCTCGCGCTGCCCCGCGATGCGCGCGACCTGTTGCCCGCCGCCCAGGTCGGCGCCGTGGCAGAAGACGCACTTGTGCTGCAACGCCAGCTCTTGCCCACGGCGCATGCGCGCCGCATCCGGTGGCGTGGCCGCAGGCGGGGCCGGCACTGGCGGCAGCGTGCCGATGTAGTCGGAGAAGCCGCGCAGGTCGTCGTCATTGAGCGTCTTGGCCACCGCCGTCATCGCTTCGTTGCTGCGCCTGCCTTCGCGGAACAGGAACAGCTGCGTGATGGCGTAGAACGAAGGCTGGCCGGCGAGCACGGGCATGTTCGGCAGCTCGCTGCGCCCGTTGGCACCGTGACAGGCTGCGCACACGGTGGCGAAGCGCTGCGCGTAGCCAGCCGCACCGACACTGGCGGGGGCCGCGTTGCTGGCTGCTCTTGCGGGCGCGGGGTTCTTCTTCTGCTGCGCACCGGCCTGGCAGGCCGATGCCAGCACCGCCAGCGCGGCCACACTCTGTACAACCAGGCCGCGCCAGCGCCGCATCACATCACTTCCCGCGGTAGCTGATGCGATAGATCGCCCCCGCGTGGTCGTCGCTCACCAGCAAGGAGCCATCCTTGAGGATCAGGAAGTCCACCGGCCGACCCAGGTAGTTGTTGTTCTCGACGAAGCCCGTCATGAACGGTTCAACCTTGGCGCCGCCCTTGCCGTCGGGCCACGCCACAGACACGTCGGCGTACTTCTTGGTGCGGTTCCACGGGCCGTGGCGTGCGATGAACATCGCACCCTGGTACTTGGCCGGGAACATCTTGCCGGTGTAGAACTTCAGGCCCAGCGAGCCGGCGTGCGGCCCGAGAAGCGCAGCGGGCTTGGTGTAGTCGTCGCACGACTTGCCCCAGCCGAACTCCGGATCGGGGATGTTGCCCTGGTGGCAGAACGGGTAGCCGAAGTGCTGCTTGCCGGGCTGCGTGACGTGGTTCAGCTCGTCGTTGGGCAACTCCTCGCTGAACCAGTCGCGGCCGTTGTCGGTGAACCAGAGGTCACCGGTCTTGGGGTCGAAGTCGAAGCCCACCGTATTGCGCACGCCCGAGGCAACCACCTGCAGGTCGCTGCCGTCGAGCTTGATGCTGTACAGCTTGGCCCATTCGCCCGGGTCGCAGATGTTGCAGGGCGCGCCCACCTCGTAGTACAGCCTGTCGTTCTTGATGCGCAGGAACTTCCAGCTGTGATCGCCGCCGCCGGGCAACTTGTCGTAGATCACCTTCGGCTCGCCGAGGTTGTCGAGCCGGCCGTCGACGTTGTCCCACCGCATGATCTTGGTGTTGGTGGCGAGAAACAGGCTGCCCTTGTAGTACTCGATGCCCGCGGCCATCGGCATGTTGTCGATGATCACCTTGGCCTCGCGCTTGCCGTTCTCGGGCACCAGGTACACCTTGTTGGCGACGAACAGCGAGCTGACGAAGATGTTGCCGTTGGGCCCCTGGCGCAAGCCGCGCGCGTCCAGAATGCCCGAGGCCCAGGTCTCGACCTTGAAGCCCTTGGGCAGCTTGAACTTCGACGTCGGCAGCTTGTCGGCCGCCGTCGGGATCGGGAACGCCGGCACCGGCGCCATCTTCATGGCCGTCTCGGACTTGGGGCGTCCCTTGGCCCAGCCCGGTTCTTCGGGTGGGGCCTGCTGGGCCAGGGCAGCGCCGGCCACGCAAAGCGCGGCGAACGCAACAAGCGAACGAATCTCAGTCATGGGCTGTCTCCAGTGGGTTGTTTTCAGATCCAGGATCGACAACGCGCATCGGGACAACGACGTACGACTCTTCCCAACAGCAACGATGCGCCGCGAGCCGGGGAAGCAGATGCTTGCTGAAATGCCGGCAGCGGTCAACCAGAGGCCACGCCGGCACCTGCGCCATCGGGCGCGGCTTCATCGCGACGGGACCGCATTACACCCACGCCCCAGTGCGACTTGCCCGCGACGATTGGCGCGCAAGCACCGCCGACGATAGACTTCCCCGCATGTGTTTCACCCCCTCCCATGTTGCAGTGCGCTTTGCCTCTCGCAAAGCCGACGCACAGCGCGCCTGCTCGCTGCGAACGCCGCAAGCGCGTGCCGGCATGGAGACACACACCTGTCAGCCGGCCGCACATCCTTAAGCCCGGCGATCACTTCCACCCCATTTGCGCAAACCTCAGATCGCCGGGCCCTCAGCCCGCGCGCTGGTGCACGCCTCCGATCGGCAGGCGAGCCCCCCGACACTGAAGGAACGCCTCGTGGAAGTCGTGACACTCGAGCGCACGCTCACTGAACTGGACCATGTCCGCCTCCTGAACCTGCTGCGCCGTGGCGCGCAGGGCGACGGTCCCTCTGCACAGCAGCAAGCGATTGCCGACATGCTGGAGTCCTGCACCATCGTGCCTTCGCGCGCGGTGGCGCCAGACATCGTGACGATGTATTCGCAAGTCCTGCTGCAAGACACCGAGAGCCACCAGCGCAACACGCTGACGCTGTGCTACCCCACGGATGCCGAGCCCGCGATGGGCTTTGTGTCGGTGTTGTCTCCCGTGGGCAGCGCCCTGCTCGGCCTGCACGTCGGCGGCATTGCCCGCTGGCCCACACCGGCCGGCAGTCACAAGGAGGCCGAGATCGTGGCCATCCTCTTCCAGCCCGAATCGAGCGGCGACTACGCCATGTAGTCGCCGCGCGCAGCCTCTGCGCTGCGGGTCGCAAACGTGGCGACGAAAGGCAGGGAACTGCTGCTTTGGTGCGATTCACAGCGCACCGGAGGGCCTGCGCTCGTCTGCCGCATGGCAAAGGTTCTGATCACGAGGGAACGACACATGACTCCGTTCACATCCATCCTGGTAGCGACCGACTTCTCGGTCGACGGCAACAACGCGGTGCGCCGGGCGGCGCTGCTGGCGCACGAGCACGACGCGCGCCTTCATATCCTGCATGTGCTGAAGCGCGCAGGCTGCAAGCCCTTGCGCGACTGGTTCTCACCGACGATCGACATCGAGTTGAAGGCCGCACAGGCGCGCGCGGCGCTGCGTCGCGTCGCAGCCGAGGTGCTGGGCGCCTACGACGTGGCCGCCACGGTCGAGGTCGCAGTGGGCGATCCACTCGCGACCCTGGTGCAGGCGTCGCAACAGGCCGACCTGGTCGTGATCGGGCAGCGCGGTCACAACCGGATCGAGAAGCTGTTGATCGGCCGCACGGCCGACCGCCTGCTCAGAACCTGTCGGCGGCCGGTGCTCGTCGTCAAGAAGGCCGCGGACGCGCCCTACCGAGAGGTCTTCATGCCGGTCGACTTCACCGCCAGCTCGGACTCGGCGCTGCAGTTCGCGGTGCCCTGGCTGCGCGGTGCCCGCATGCATGTCTTTCACGCCATCGAATCCTTGCAGGAGTCGGTGCTGCGTCGGTCCGACGTGGCCGAATCCGTCATCCGCGCCGTGCGGCTGAGGGAGGAGACCGGGGCCTACGCACGCATGCGTCGCACGGTCGCCAGGTTCGGCCTCGACAGCGCGCAGGTGCGCTTCACGGTGGGCCGCGGGCCGGCGGACCTGGCCACCTTGCGGCACGCCCTGGTGCCAGGCATCGACCTGGTCGTCGCCGGCAAGCAAGGCCGCTCGACTCTTGGCGGGTTCCTTCTCGGGAGTGTCAGCCGCCGCATCTTGTCCGGGGCCGACTGCGACGTGCTGATCGTTCCGCGGTCGGCAGGCTCGCCTCCCGTCGGGAGGCATGGCGACGCAATGACACCCGAGCGCCCGCAGCCGGCGTGAAGTGGAAGGGCTGTCGGTGCACGATGTGCCGGCGGGAGATGCGGCTTCGGGGGCGTGGACAAGCCCCCGGCATCATCAGTTCCAGCGCCCCGCCGCCCCACCCACGCTGAAGCGCCCGGCACCCAGCAGCGCGATGGCCACGGCCCCCCACAGGTACATCATCTGCAGCTCGACGGCCAGCCCGCCGGTCTTCGGGTTGATCTGCACCAGCTCGCCCATGTGCACAAGGGCCAGAGCCACCAGCATGTTGGCCACCACCAGCAAGGCGGCCGCACGCGTCCACAGGCCGATGACAAGCAGCACCGGCGCCACCACCTCGCCGACGTAGGCGCCATACGCAAAGACGGCCGGCAAGCCATGGCTGCTGAGCATGCCGGCGATGGGGCCGACGCCGCCGCTCAGCTTGGCCACGCCGTGGAAGAGGATCAGCACGCCGATCATCAGGCGCAAGACGAGGCGGCCGGCGTCGGCCGAGGCGGTTGCAGAGCTGATGGAAGGCATGGGCGCTCCTGTCGTTG
>NZ_DASSRA010000413.1:0-4084 GCF_035702065.1 Rhizobacter sp. | reverse complement strand
GCCCTGAGATGGCGCGCGAGGCCGTGCCCAGGCCCACTCCGGCCAGGCGTGCAACGTCCTTGATCGTCGCCATGCGGCTTACAAGCGCTGCTGGGACGACAGATCGAACAGCGAGACGTGCGCCGGGTCGATGGAGAACTCGGTGCGCCCCTCGGCGGCCGGCTTGAACTGCGCATCCACTTCGACGGCCAGCGACACACCTTGGGCATCCAGCCACACCACCTGGTTGGAGCCCATCGGCTCGACCAGCGAGATGAGGGCGCTGCCCGCAGCCTTCGCACCCGGCGTGGCGCCTTGCGCAGAGAGGCCGATGTGCTCGGGCCGCACACCCAGCACGGCGGGCAGCTTGTTCTGCGGCGGGTTGGCGAACGGATAGGCCGAGACGTCGAGCACCAGCGTGGGCGAGACAAAGTGCGTGCCGCCGCTGCAGAGTTCGATGCGGCCCTCGATGAAGTTCATGCTGGGCGCGCCCAGGAAGCCCGCCACGAACATGTTGGTGGGCCGGGTGTAGACGGCCGCCGGCGTGTCGATCTGCTGGATCTTGCCGTCCTTCATGACGGCGATGCGGCTGGCCAGCGTCATGGCCTCGACCTGGTCGTGGGTGACGTAGATCATCGTGGCGCCGAGCTGCCGGTGCAGCTGCTTCAGTTCGCGGCGCAGCTCGCCGCGCAGCTTGGCGTCAAGGTTGGAGAGCGGCTCGTCGAACAGGAACACCGCCGCCTCGCGCACCAGTGCCCGGCCGATCGCCACGCGCTGGCGCTGGCCGCCCGAGAGCTGCGCGGGCTTGCGCTGCAGCAGCTCGGTGAGGTGCAGCATCGCGGCCACCCGCTCGACGCGGCGCGCAATCTCGGCGCGCGGCACGCCGGCGATGCGCGGGCCGAACGAGAGGTTCTTCTCGACCGACATCGTCGGGTACAGCGCATACGACTGGAACACCATGCCGATCCCGCGGTCCTTGGGGTCGGCCCAGGTCACGTCCTTGCCGGCGATCTCGACATACCCGTCGTGCGCGTCGATGAGGCCGGCGATGCTGTGCAGCAAGGTCGACTTCCCGCAGCCCGAGGGACCGAGCAGCACCAGGAACTCGCCGCTTTGCACGTCGAGGTTGAGCTTGCTGATGATGTCGACACCCGAGAACTGGATGTCGAGGTTTTCGATGATGACGTTCGACATGATGGTCAGTGAGTTTCGCCGGCGTCAACCCTTGACGGCACCGGCGGTGATGCCGCGCACGAACCAGCGGCCCGAGACGAGGTAGACGACCAGCGGCAGCAGCGAGGTGAGCACGGTGGCGGCCATGTTCACGTTGTAGAGCCGCTCGCCGGTGGTGGTGTTGATGACGTTGTTGAGCTGCACCGTCATCGGCAGGTTCTCGCGCCCGGCGAAGGCCAGGCCGAGCAGGAAGTCGTTCCAGATGTTGGTGATCTGCATGATGAGCGCCACCGCGATGATGGGCAGCGACATGGGCAGCATCAGCTGCAGGAAGATGCGCCAGAAGCCGCCGCCGTCGATGCGCGCCGCCTTGAACAGCTCGAGCGGCATGCTCGCGTAGTGGTTGCGGAACATGAGCGTCATCACCGGCATGCCGAACACGGTGTGGATCAGCACGATGCCGGGCAAGGTGCCGAACAGGCCCACCGCCGCCAGCGCGCGCACCAGCGGGTAGATCATCACCTGGTAGGGCACGAAGGCGCCGAACATCAGCACGCCGAACACCCAGCCGGCCCAGCGCACCCGCCAGAACGAAAGCGCATAGCCGTTGAGCGCCCCCAGGAAGATCGACAGCAGCGTGCTGGGCAGCACGATGGCCACCGAGTTCCAGAAGCCCACCTGGATGCCGCGGCATTCGAGCCCGGTGCAGGCGCTGGACCAGGCCTGCACCCACGGCTCGACGGTGGCGTGCAGCGGCAGCGCGAAGAGGTTGCCCAGGCGGATCTCCTCCATCGGCTTGAAGGAGGTGACCAGCATCACGTACAGCGGCAGCAGGAAGAAGGCCGCCGAGCTGACGAGAAGCGCGTACAGGCCCAGGCGGGCCGGGGTGAGGTGGGCACGCCGGCGCGGCTTGCGCGCGGCGTTCGCGGCAGGCTGCGGTGTGGCGGCAGGCGTGGGGGCGATGGGGGGCATCACGGCGCTCATGGGGTGGCTCTCAGCGGTGGGCCAACCGGCGCGACTGTACCGAGCGGCCATACCACCACGGCAGCAGCAATGCGATCACGGTCAGCAGCATCACCGTGGAAGCGGCCGAAGCCAGGCCCACGTTGGCGCGGTTGAAAAGGTTGTCCATGATGAACTTGGCCGGCACTTCGCTCGCGTTGCCGGGGCCGCCGAGCGTCATGGCCACCACCACGTCGTAGACCTTGACCACGCCAACGGCGAGCAGCACGGTGGCGGTGCCGAACGCCGGGCCGAGCTGCGGCAGCACCACGCTCAGGTAATAGCGCCAGCGCGGCACGCCATCAAGCCGCGCGGCGTTCCACAGCGATTCGTCGATGCCGCGCAGGCCGGCCAGCAGCACCGCCATCACCAGGCCCGAGGCCTGCCACACAGCGGCTGCGACGACGGTGTAGATCACCATGTCCTGGTTGACGATCCAGTCGAAGGTGAAGGCCGGGAAGCCCAGGCCGCGCACCGTGGCCTGAAAGCCGAACTCGGGGTTGAGCATCCACTGCCAGATCAGCCCGGTGGCCACGAACGACATGGCATAGGGGTAGAGAAAGACGGTGCGCAGCACGTTCTCGCCGCGCACGCGCTGGTCGAGCAGCACGGCCAGCAGGAAGCCGATCACGAGGCAGGCGCCGATGAACAGGGCGCCGAAGATCGCCACGTTGTGCACCGAGACCGACCAGCGCTCGCTGTTGAACAGGCGCTCGTACTGCGCGAAGCCGACGAAGTCGTCCTTGGGGAAGATCTTCGAGCTGCTGAACGAGATGCGCACCGACCACAGCATGGTGCCGAGGTACACCACGAGCACCGTCAGTGCCATCGGCAGGAGCGCGATCTGCGCGGCGAAGGTGCGCGCGCGGCGCGCCCCTTTCGCGGCGTGCGGGTTGCGGGCGGTCATGCCGGCCATCAGGAAGTCCTCCGTGCAGGAAGACCAGGGATTGTGGCCAGCATGCCGAACCGCCTCAACCCTTGACCGCGGCCTGCAAGGCCTTCACGGCGTCGTCGACCGACTGCTTGCCGTTCCAGAACTTGGTGATCACGTCCTGCACCGCACCCACCATGTCGGGCGGCATCAGCGCGTCGGGGTTGGCGATCTGGCGCGAGGTGTCCTTCATCGCCTGCACGCCGGCCTGGGCGCAGATGTCCATCTTGCTGCTGTCGACGTCGGTGCGCACCGGGATCGAGCCCTTCTTGTTGTTAAAGGCCACCTGCGTGGTCGGCGAGGTAAACACCGTGGCCAGCTTGTGCTGCGCTTCGATGGCGGCCTTGTCGGTGGTCTTGGGGAACACGAACACGTCGCCACCGACCATGTAGGGCGCGCTCGGGCCGAAGCCGGCGAAGCAGCCGTATTCCTTGCCGGCCGTCTGCTTGGCGGCGGCGAACTCGCCCTTGGCCCAGTCGCCCATGATCTGGAAGCCGGCCTTGCCGCTGATCAGCATGGCGGTGGCGTCGTTCCAGTTGCGGCCCGGCGAGCCCGGGTCCACGTAGCCCTGCAGGCGCTTGAGCGTGGTCAGCGTCTTGCGCATGGCCTCGCTGTTGACGCTGGCGGCATCGTGGTCCTTGAAGAACTTGAGGTAGGCGTCCCTGCCGCCCACGTGCAGCAGCACCGAGTAGAAGGTGATCCACTCCTGCCACGCCTGGCCGCCCAGGGCGAGCGGCACGAGGCCGGCGGCCTTGAGCTTGTCGAGCGCGGTGAAGAACTCGTCCACGTTCTTGGGCTCGCTCGCCACCCCGGCCTTTTGCAGAGCGGCCTTGGAGTACCAGAACCACGAGGGGTTGTGGATGTTCACCGGCACGGCGTAGTAGTGGCCCTTGACCTTGATCGCGTCGACGATGGGCTTGGGCATCCACTTGTCCCAGCCTTCCTTGGCGGCCACCGCGTCGATGTCGTTGAGCTGGCCCTCGGCGATCACGTCGTGGT